>DATD01000032.1:23466-72556 GCA_002504525.1 Methanomassiliicoccus sp. UBA345 | reverse complement strand
GAGCAAGTACGAGGGCGAGGTGCTCGTCCGCGAGGCGATGCCTCGGCTTCCGGTCTCGGTGTTCCGGCCGGGAATGGTCGTCGGCACCACCGAGGACGGGTACATCAAGACGTTCAACACGCTGTACTACCCGCTCCGCCTGTACCTCTCCGGCCGTATGAAGGTCGCTCCCATCTCCCCGGCGCAGAAGGTCAACCTGGTGCCGGTCGACCACGTCGCCGAGGGCATCGGCCGCCTTACCTTCGAACCGAGGGCGGAGGGGCGGACCTTCCATCTGGTCAGCTCACCTGGTTCACAACCGACCGTTGGAGACATGGTCGAAGTGACCAGGGCGTGGGCCAAGGAACGCCTTGGGATCGACCTGCCCCGCCCCGTCTACCTCCCGTCGGCCATGGACCTGGCGTTGCGCAGGGGCCCGGCTGGCATGCGGGCCATCGCCCCGTACCTTAGAGAGCGCCGGGTCTTCCTCAGAGATAACGCCGACGAACTCCTCGGCCCGTACGACGTCGACTGGCGACCGCTGCTCCATCGCATGCTGGAGTTCGCGACTTACCAAGGCTTCCTGCACCGCTCCGATCGCACGGTGCACGAACAGGTGCTGTTCCGGCTGAGAGGGAGAAGCATGCCGGTGCGGCTGCATGACATCGTGAACGGCTCCGTCATTCCTCGTCCGGCCGAAGAGGTGCGACAGGACATGCTGCGAGCAGCGGACGCGATGCGTTCGCTCGGGATCGAAAAGGGCGACCGGGTCGCCATCGTCGGCAGCAACAGCTCTCGGTATCTGACATTGGAGGTGGCCATGGGATCGGTCGGCGCGGTCAGCGTGCCGCTGTACTACACCAGCCCGCCGGCCGAGCTGGACGAGCTCATCGAGGACAGCGGCGCCGAACTGGTGTTCGTCGGCGCGGACAGTGTGCTGAAGCGGATCGGCGAGCTGCGGACGGCCGCGCCGATCGTCTCCTTCTGCCGCACCATGCCCAAGGAGGCCGAGGGGAGAGCGATGCCGTGGGAGGATTTCCTCGATCGTGGCGACGTCAAAGAGATATCATCGCCGGTCAGCTTCGGCGACCTCGCCACCCTCCGGTACACGTCCAGCACCACCGGCAAGGCCAAGGGCGTGCTGTTCAGGCACGAGCACCTTCGGTACATGGCCGAATCGACCGCCTCGCTGCCGCCGTGGGAGGTCCGCACCTCCGAGATCTTCTACCTCTCCTTCCTGCCGATGAACCATGTGGTCGAGGGCATCCTCGCCACCTACTCGCCGTTCTACGCCCCGTCGGCGGTGAACATCTACTTCTTGGAGGACTTCCGCGGCCTGCAGGATACGCTGCGCATAGTCCGGCCGACGGTGTTCTTCTCGGTGCCTCGGTTCTATGAGAAGCTGCGCGGCCGTCTGATGGAGAACGGCATGGCCCGGAGCTGCCTGGAAAGGCCGAACGCGATGAAGAGCGCGGTCCTGCCGCCGCTGATCCGTCGCCGGCTGCTCAGGGCCGCCGGCCTGGACCGCTGCGCCTTCCTGATCTCCGGCTCCGGCCCCCTCGGCACCGACATCCCTCGCACGTTCCGCCGCCTTAACATCGAGATCCACGACGCCTACGGGCAGACGGAGGCGCCGCTGGTGACGATCAACCGCTCGGGCCGCAACCGCATCGGCACGGTGGGTGAGCCGCTGCCCCGGACGGATATCGCCATCGCCGAGGACGGCGAGGTGCTGGTCCGCGGCCCGCAGGTGACGTGCGGCTACCATGGAGGAGAGGGGCCGTTCCGCGACGGCTGGCTGCTCACCGGCGATCTGGGACATCTCGACCACGGCCACCTGGTGCTCGAAGGCCGCAAGAAGGAGCTGATGAAGACCGCATACGGCAAGTTCGTGAACCCGCTGAAGTTGGAGACGATGCTGCGCGACCTCCCCGGGACGGTCGAGGCCATGGTCGTCGGCGAGGGCCGGCCGTACTGCACCGCGTTGATCTGGTCCGACCGCGAGATGCTCAACGTCGACGAGAGCATCGAGCGGATGAACGAGCAGCTGTCCCATCCGGAGCAGGTCAGGGCGTGGGCCGTCCTTCCCAATACTCTATCGGTGGATGGCGGCGAGCTCACTGCCAACATGAAGCTGAGAAGGAAGAACGTCCTGGAGCAGCACGCCGCAGTGATCGAGTCGCTGTACTCCGGCGCCGAACCGCCGGCCGGCGCGCTGCACGTGGGGCGGGCTCGGAGGTCACGATGAGCATCCGGCTGCGCGCGGCGTCGGCGTGGATGCCCCGCTTCCTGATGGCTCGGGAGGTCGATAGGATCAGGGCGCGGACCAACGAGGCGCTCGACGCCCTGCTGTCCGAGAACATGCTGGAGGTCCCGGAGGACGAGGTCGGCGGCGCGAACCTCGAGGAGCGGCGTAAGGCCATGGCCCTGGACCAGCGGCGAAGGGTCGAGGCGCTCGTCGACGGCCTCGGACATGAGAGGGCGGTCGAGCTCGTCCGCGAAACGCTGTACCGCACCGGGCAGGAGCTGGGGCGGGACGCCCGCGCCCGATTGGGAGTGAAGGACAGCAAGGACGACCTGTTGCTGGCGGCCCTGGTCCTATATCGCATCCTGGGCATCGAGTTCACCGTATCCGGCGAGGTCCTGGAGGTACGCCGCTGCGCGCTGTCCGAGCACTATTCCCCCGATACCTGCCTGGTGCTGAGCGCGGTGGACGAGGGCGTGGTCAGCGGCCTCAGCCCCCGGGCGAGAATGAGGTTCGAGAAGCGCCTTGCCGACGAGTACCCCATGTGCGTTGCCAGAATCAGTCTGGAGGAGGCATGAGGGTCATCGTCGTCGGCTCCGGCGTCGGCGTCGCCACCGCCGCCCGCGAGCTTGCCAGGAACGGCCATCAGGTCATCGTGCTCGAGGCGGGCGCCCGGTTCAAGCCGTTCACCAGGCGGGTCTCCTGGACCGAGCCGCTCCGCCGCGCAGGGCTGCTGGGGAAGGAGAGCAATGTCTCGCGGTTCATGCCCGCCTACCGCACCGTGCGCGCCGATGATGAGCTGACGCTCGTCCGCTCGGTGGCGGTCGGCGGATGCAGCCTGGTCACCTGCGGTAACCTGGTCCGGGCGGAAGAAGGCCTCGCGGACATCGGCCTCGACCTCTCCCCGGAGTTCGAAGAGCTGGAGCGGCTCATCGGAACGAGCGCCGTGCCAGAGGAGCGGTGGCGCCCCCTCACCAGGGAGATGTTCAAGGCCGCACGGGAGATGGGGCTCGAGCCAATGCCGACGCCGAAGGCGGTGGACATGGAGAGGTGCATCTCCTGCGGGCTGTGCGAGGTCGGCTGCCCGACTGGGGCGAGGTGGGACGCGCGCCGTTTCCTCGGCGAGGCGGTGAAGGAGGGATGCATCGTCCGCGCCGGCTCCTTCGTGAGGAAGGTGCTCATCGAGAACGGAAAGGCGGTCGGCGTGGAGATGTCCCGCGCCGAGGGAAGCGAGGCCATCAGGGCCGACGCGGTCGTCCTGGCCGCCGGCGGCATCGGCACCGCCCAGATCCTTCGGGCCACGGGCATGGAGCCGAGCGATACGCTGTGGGCGGACCTGGTGCTCACCGTCGGCGGCACTGCCCAGGGGTCGAGGCAGCTGGAGGAGCCGCCGATGGCCTGGTATGCTCAGCAGGACGGCTACATCATCTCTCCATACCTGGACGTGCTCTCGCACTGGTTCCACCGCCCGTGGAGGAAGGTCAGCCTCAACGACCGAGCGGGGGTCATGATCAAGCTGGCGGAGGCGGCCAACGGCACGGTCCTGGAGGACGGCACGGTGCGGAAGCCGCTGATCGACGAGGACCGCTCACGGCTCGAGCGGGCCGGGAAGGAGGTCAGGGCGCTGATGGAAAGGGCCGGGGTCCAGGGGCCGTACGTCGACGGCATGCTTCACGGCGGCCATTTGGGAGGGACCGTGCCGCTCCGGAAGGGTGACGTCGAGAGCATGCGCCCGGCGATGCTACCGGACGGGCTGTGGGTCGCCGACCTCTCGCTCCTGCCCCGCTCCCAGGGCCTCCCGACCATGCTGACCGCGGCCGCGCTGTCGCTGAGGGTGGCGAGGCGGATCGCCTAGACCGCCCCGGCGCTCCTCGTTGCTACCACATGGACGGCGAACTCTCACCGAGCTCACGGCCCGCCCTTCCTACCAAGAGATAAAAGCTAGCGGCTGTCAAGTATCAGCGATACCTTGGAGGAAAGGACCGCCAAAGGACAAGAGGTGGACATCCGGAGCAGGGCATTCTACAAGCTGCTCGTGCTGTCCGGCATCATGGGGGCGTCGGGCGCGCTCCTCACCCTCGCGTTCGTTCTGGCCCTGACGAACGGCATCCGGCTCATCTGGGATGCCGTACCGATGCTGTTCGGCGTGGCGGACGGGACCTCGTCGGCGGTGTTCGTCATCGCCGCCTGCGCCGCCGGGGGCCTTCTGGTCGGTCTGATGACCAGGTACAGCGGCGTCCGGCCGGCGCTGCTGGCCGAGGAGCTTGGCGAGTTCACCGAATGCGGGCGCCTGGAACCTCGCAGCGGCGCGGTGGGCCTGCTGCGCGGCCTCGTAGGCCTAATGTTCGGCGGCTCCATCGGGCCGGAGGGGCCGCTGACCGGCGGCAGCGGCGCTCTCGGGACGTGGCTGGCAGAACGAATGCGGCTGCCGCGCCCGGTCGTCGCCGTCTCGTCGCTGTCGGGCATGAGCGGCATGTTCGGCTCGTTCCTCGGCTCCCCGTTCGGCTTCGCCATGTTCACCATCGAGGCGGGGCTGGAGGAGGGAAAGCTCTCCTGGAAGCTGCTGTTGCCGAGCATGGTGGCCGCCTCGGTCGGCTACGGCGTGTTCTTCTCCCTGACCGGCTATGTGTTCGGCGGCGGATACGTTTTCCCGCCGTACGAACAATGGCGCCTCATCGACCTCGGCTATGCCGTGCCCCTCGGCCTGCTGGGCGGCCTTCTCGGACTGCTGTTCATCCGGCTGTTCAGACCGATGCGCCGGTGGGCCGACCGTCATCGCTCGCGGCCGGTCCCGCTTGCCGTTCTGGCCGGCCTGGTGCTCGGCGTCGTGGGCGCCGTCTTTCCGGTCCTGCTCTTCTCCGGCGATGCCAATATCCAGGACCTCATCGACGATGCCGCGGCCATGGGCGCGGTCATGCTCATCGCGATGGCGGTGCTGAAGGTGTTCGTCACGGCGACGTGCCTGGCGCTCGGCTGGTCCGGGGGGTACATCTTCCCCTCCTTCTTCATGGGGACCGCTCTCGGCCTGGCGGTGCATCAGCTGCTGCCGTTCCTCCCGGAGATCGTGTGCATCGTGTGCGTGATGTCCGGCGTGTCGGTGGCGCTGATCAAGTCGCCCATAGCGCTCGCCCTGATCATACAGGTGCTGTTCGACGTCCGCCTCGCCCCGATCATCGCCATCGCCATCCTGGCGGCCTTCCTGCTGACCTACCGGACGAGCCTGGTAGAACGCAGCGAGGAATGCTCGAAGCCTTCGCCGCCTCGCCCGCACGACTGAGGGTCTCGTTCGTCATCCAGCGCTTCCCGCACCGCCATCCAGGCGGCCAGCTTGCTGTCGAACCGCATGCCGGCATTGGCGGGCGATGTGGACGGCAGGGTCGTGAACCTCAATCGCGCCCGGACATCGGGAGGCAACTGAACCCCTTTTTCGAAAGACCTCGCCGCCTTCTTGCCGTTGAAGAACACGTGGCCCATTCCAGGGTGCGCGCGGAAGAACGATCCGAGGTCGTTCGCCGCCTCGTTCGTTATGCTGGAATCGCTGCTGCCCGTTCTCTCGCATTCATGAAGGACGTCCCACAGCGCTATGCCCTTCCCGAGAACGAATGCCAGCCTCGCATCGTATCCGTCCTCGGGGACGGCGTCGAAGAGAGCATGGACGATGCGCCAGAATGAGTTCTGCTTCTTGGCGTAGTACTGTTGCTTCTCGAGCGATTCGCGGCCGGGCATCGAACCGAGGATGATGACACTCGAACGATGGTCGACGACCGGCGGCATCGATGTCAGCGTCGTCATTCGACCCTCGTAGGCATGGCGCTCAAGGCTTGGCCTGCTTCTTATCCCCCTTGGGGATCAGCCTGACCTTCAGGATGGAGCCCTTCTTCGGCCCCTCGGCCGGCGCCTCCTTCTTCGGCTCATCCACCGCCTTCTTCGTCGCGGCTGCCTTCTTGGCCGGCCGCTGCTCGACGGCCGTGAGGCGGGCGATGAGCTGCTCCTTGGTGCCTGACGGCGAGACGCCGAGCTTTCGGCACGCTTCCTGCAGGATCGGCTTGCTGAACAGCCGCAGCGTTCCCTTGGGCGAGCGGTCCGTCTCCGACAGCAGCGACTTGATCAGTTCGGCCTTGGTACCGGACGCGCGGATCCCCAGACCTCGGTTGACCTCGATGATGTCCTCCTTGAGGATGCTCTTTTCCAACAGCGATGTGAGGCTCACGGCCCGGAGATGCCGTTCTGGAACAAAAAGCATGTTGCCCGTCCGACGGACGGGCAGCCTTACTCCCCGGTGATGTCCATGCTGATCCCCACGAGCTTCAGCACGTTGCCGTCGCTGTCGACCGCCTTGCCCACCCGCACCAGCATCTCGCGCGTCTCCCCGTTCCGGCGAACGACGCGGTGCTTCATCTGCAGGTAGCCATCCAACGGGATGTTCCCAGGGCCGTAGGCCATGAACTCGGAGACCTTCTGGGCATCGTCCGGGTGCACGAACTCCCGGACGTAGTCGTCCTGCGCCCACAGATAGCCGCATTCTCGTTCCGCGTCGGTCCCGAGCAGCCCGTAGAGCAGGTCGTCGAAGCGGTACAGGCCGGTGAAGACGTCGTAGTCCCACCGCGCGATCCTGGCGAGGTCCAAGGCCATCAGGTCCTGCTGCTTCGCCGTCCTGACCAGATCCTCCGCCCTTCGCCTGGCCACCGCCTGCTTCACCTTGTGGCTCAACTCATAGAACTGCGCTTTGACATCGGCGCCCTTTCTTACATAGAAGGTGACGCCGGCGTTGCACGCATCGATCACCACCTCCTCGCGGCCGCGGCCGGTGAACAGTATGAACGGAATGTCGGGGCTCTTCTGCCTGGCCAGTCTGAGGAACGCCAGGCCATCGATCGCCGGCATCCCGTAATCGGATATGATGGCGTCGTAGCGCTTCTCTGACATCATGCGCAACGCTTCCTTGGCAGAGGTCGCGGTGTCCACCTGGAGCTCGTCAGGATCCTCGAGGAACTCCTTGGCTAGATCAAGGGAGAGAGCGTCATCATCGACGCAGAGGGCGCTTATCATTGTTCAACCGTTGTTCTCGGCGTATAGAACGTGAATATAAAACCGTTGTCAATTGCCGCGGTGGCACGCTGCTGCTAACGGTCCTCCGGCGGCGCCGTGCACGCATGGTCATGGCCGTCCCCGGCGCCGTCTGGACCCGCATACGAGCCGCCCGCCATAACATCGTAGGATCGGTGAAGGAAGCGAAAAAAAGGAGGAAAAAGGGTTTGGTTGACGTCACATCCTCGGCATGGCGCCCTGCTTCGGCTGCGTCATGTCCGGTGGGACCAGCACCTTGTCGATGACGTGGATTACGCCGTTGGTGCAGATGATGTCCGACGTCACTATGGTGGCGTTGCCTACCGTCCACACCGTCCCGTTCTCCATATGGTTGACGGTGACGTTCAGCGGCTGACCGTTGAGGGTCGTGACCGTGCCGTTCTCCAGCTGCCACGAGAACATCTCGCCGTTCAGCACGTGGTACGTCAGTATCGCGGTCAGGTTCGCCTCGTCGGTCGGGACGTTGCCCATCATCGCGAAGGCCTCGTTGTTCGGCACGAACACCGTGAACGGGCCGCTGGCGTTCAGCGTGTCGGTCAGATTGGCAGAGGACAGCACCTCGTAGGCGCGGCTGAGCGAAGCGTTAGAAGCCAGCGTCATGTTGATCGTCTGCGGGGTGGCGAGCACCGAGTCGATCGTGTACACCACGCCGTTGGTGGCTATGATGTTGCTCTTCACCACCTCATTGTTGTTGATGAACACCCCCGAATCGTTGGTGCGGTACACCAGCCTCTGCCCGGATAGCGTGTCCATCGTCTGGTTCTCGGTTCCGTTGCCGTTCACCACCTTGGCCGGGACGACGTGGTACAGGAGCAGCTGCCTCAGCTGCTCAGTGCTGGCCGTGTCGTTCTTCTCCATCAGGCCGCGCACCGTCTCGTTGGCGTTCGAGAACGCCGCGTTGGTCGGGGCGAACACCGTGAACGGGCCGGTCGCGTTGAGCGCCTCGGTCAGGTTCGTCCGGTTCAGCGCCTCCGCCAGCATCGTCAGGTTGGTGTCATTGTCGACCGTCTGCACGATGTTCCTCGGGACCAGGACCTTGTCGACCGCGTGGACGACGCCGTTGGTGGAGTCGATCTCCTGTCCCAGCTTGGCGTCGTTGATGTAGGTGCCCGTCTCATTGACGATCACGGTCAGATTGACCCCTGCCAGCGTGGTCAGGGTCATGCCGTTGGTCAGGCTTTCGTTCGTAAGGTCGCCGGGCACCACATGATATTGCAATACCTTGGTGAGGTTCTCCCGGTCGTCCATCAAGCGGTGCTCCGCCATGGAGTTCATTTCGCCGAAGGCATCATCGGTAGGGGCGAACACCGTGAACGGGCCGGTCGCGTTGAGCGCTTCGGTCAGGCCGGTGGAGTTCATCGACTCGGTGAGAGTAGTGAAATTGCCATTCTCCTGCATGTTCTCCACGACCGTCTTGGTCGGCGCGACCTGTGACCTCAGGTTCAGGTTGACCCCGCTCAAGGCCACCCCGATCACCAAGGCCGCGGCGACGGCCGCAACTGCCACAATCGCTAGTTTTCTGTTCATGTTCCCACCTCTCCTTCAGGAGAGCGGGACGTCGGTTGTCAGCCCCATTTATTTAACGAGGGGGCGCCGATGCGCCGGTGAGGCCCGACCAGCTTCGCTGTATGGTCAGGATCGGCCCTCGCAGCGGGGTCCGTCACCTCATCGAGCGGGTCATGGCCTTCATGTTGGCCAGCGGGGTCCTGGGCGCGAAGCCGCAGCCGGGGGCCAGCACGTCGGTGCCGGCGGCGATGATGTCGCGGCAGGAGCGCGTGACGTCCTCGGGGGAGCCGAACAGCAGGGTCGTCGTAGGCGATACATTGCCGACCGCCGCGCACCTGCCGGCGGTGCGCTCCTTCACCCACCTCATGTCCATGCTCTGATCGACACTGATGCCGTCGGCGCCGGTGGACATCATCAGGTCGAAGTTGGTGGCGGTGTCCCCGCATATATGCAGGATGACCGGAGCGCCCTTGGCATGTATGGCGTTCACGACCCTCCTCTGGAACGGCAGGGCGAACTCCTTGTACTGTTCCGGGGACAGTATGGTGCCGGAGGCGGTGGCGTCGATGAGCGCGATGACGTCCGCCCCCGCGTCCACCTGCGCCGCTGCGTAGATGGCGCCCCACTCCGCGCACTTGTCCAGCAGGCCCTTCATCAGCTCGGGGTCGAGCATAACGTCCATGATGGCCTTCTCCTCCCCCCGCATCTGGCCGGCCAGCATGAACGGCGCGATGACGCCGCCGAAGATCGGTATCGTCAGCTGCATGTCGTCCAGTATTCGCAGCGCTTCCAGCACGACGGGCGGCCGTCCGTCGCGATGAGGATTGGGGACCTGAAGCCGATCGACATCGTCGATCGAGCTGATGATCGTTCGCATGACCGATGGGGGCCTATCGACGGCCTCGTTGCCGGTTTGGACGCCGAAGGCGGTGGGGTCGAGCGCCACGTCGAACGGCACCTTGACGCTCTCCAGGCCGGCGACCTTGTTGGCCGCCAGAGCCAACGTGAGCATCTGCTTAGCGTTTCTGTTCGCTTCTGGCCAGTAGCAGCCGGTCGCATCCATCAGGTCGACCGTGGCGGTCTGCAGGTGAGACACCACGGGCACGCGGTCGACAGGCTCCAGTACAAGTGAGGCGATGAGGCGTTCGCGCTCGTTCATGCCTCCCCATTGAAGGCACAAGGTCTTTAATGTTCACTTTGAGAGCGGCACCGCTGTACGATATCCAGATGCGGGATCGTTGCTAAGGACCGGCGATCCCTCCCGCGGCGTGTAAGCGTCACGCGAAAGCCGGGACTGGTTCCTCCAGCACCTTGCGGGAGCTCCTCTTGTAAACGTACTCCCCGACCGTGGTGACCTTGCCATCGATCCGGTCGACCTGGCGGATGGCGAACTCGTCCTCCGAGATCAGTTTCACGGTGATCTCCTCCTCGGCCGGCGCTCCTCGGATGCTGCCGCTCCATTTCAGGATCAGGCTGTCCCCTCCGCTGAAGCGGCCGGTGTGGGCGTGCACCACCCCCATCGAGGTTACTGCGAACTGGCTCACCGTATCCTCCTCGGGGTCGTAGGCGACCATGTTGTATTCCTCGTAAGTGCCGATCCCTTCGAGGTCGCCCTTCAGAACGAACTGGACCCCTCGACCCAGCGCGATGGAGCGCCCGATGGCGGTGCCC
Source organism: Methanomassiliicoccus sp. UBA345 (assembly GCA_002504525.1). Taxonomy (GTDB): domain Archaea; phylum Thermoplasmatota; class Thermoplasmata; order Methanomassiliicoccales; family Methanomassiliicoccaceae; genus DTU008. The sequence goes on along the minus strand of DATD01000032.1, from coordinate 62,067 downwards.
CGCCCCTGGGCGATGCTGCCGTCCTCCATGCTGAACTTCATGCTGGCCCGCCACTCCCCGGTCAGCCGGTTGATGCTGCTCTCCGCGTTGACCATTATCACTACCGATATCTCTTTTGGCGTGGCAACTAGTTATAGATTGGCCGGAGACCTCAATCGTCCTGTGAACCGTTGAGCGGTCCGTCCGCATCCTCCCCGCCGCGCTGCCTCGGCCTCCTCAGGTACAGGAACGCCGAGTAGAAGAGGGCGAAGGCCGCGAGCCCGAGTATCGACGACGGGATGATCCAGTGCCAGTCGTTGCCGGGCGACAGGATCGATCCGTCCGACGAGTACTGCGATTCCGCTCCATCCATGGCCGCTTGTTCCAGCGGTCCGCCGGCGGCGATGACGGCCGCCAGGCCGATGACGCATATGAGGGAGCAGGTCAGCAGCAGAACGATGCGGGTGTTGTCGTCCGGGGAGAGCATGCTCCTCGCCTTCCACGTCAGCCCGTAGTACACGAAGCCGTGGTCTTCCGTTCTGGCGACGAAGCCTCCCTCCTCCAGCTTCTTGAGGTGGCGGTGTATCGCCGCTTTATCGATGTTCAGAAGGTCGGCCAGCTGCGAGACGGTGCGGCGGTTCTCTCGCAGCGAGCTCAGTATGTCCAGGCGGGTGTCCGATGCCAGCGCGAACAGCGCTCGCTTGTCCAGCTCGACCTTCGTTCTCCCGCCTCCTCTCACGGACAGGCGGTCGGGAAACTTCAATCCTTGCATCTCAGCGCGCCGCTCCATGCCATCCGTAAGCGTCCGATGCGGTCCGGTAGACCAGGCTGCCTTCCTCCGACAGGTCGGGAAGAGAGCTGACCTTTACCATGGTGGTCGATATCGAGTACAGGTCGCCTCCGATGTACAGCGCCCTCTGCACCGTGTCCGGATGCTCGATCCCGCCCATGAAGCGGATGCCGTCCTCGCCGACCGACAGCACAGCCAGTGACGACATCGGCGCGAGGCTGCCGGACCATTGCTGCACCGGGAGGGACAGCATATCGTAGCGATCGTCCCACAGCACCGCGTGGTGGTCCCACTGCCCCTCAGAATAGGCATAGCCGACGAAGCGGTAGGTGTCGATCTCCGTCGGCACGTCGTCCGCCACGCCGAACAGCGACACCTTGAGCGTGCCGTTCTCTGCCCCGATCCCGAGCAGCCCGTGCTCGGTCATCTGCAGGTACGTCGATATGCCAGGGACCTTCAGCTCGCCCCTCAGAGCCGGAGCGGTCGGATCGCTCAGATCGATAACGAACAGCGGGTCGACCTGGATGGCCGTCACCAGGTACAGGCGGTCGTTGATGAACCGGCAGGAGTACAGCGTCTCGCCGGGGGCGATGCCGGTCAGCTTTCCAACCTCACTGAGGCCAGCGTCCAGCACCGTGACCGCCGTCGAAGGGGCGCTCCAGCCGGACGAGGACGCCACGCGGAGGTGGCCGCCGTCCTCGTCCATGCTGAACTGCGACATGACGTAGCCGTCCACCGAGCCCTTCGCCGCGAGGGTGACGCTCGGTCCGTCCACGTCGAGGCGGTAGATGGTCGTCCCCGCGCCCTGGACATCAGTACGCGAGAAGTCCGGCATCGTCAGATAGAGCGACGACGGCGACATGTACATGACCGATGACACCGGGGCGGCCACGGTCAGGCAAGAGCTCTCTCCCGAGGCGGCGTCGAACGCCAGCAGGCTGATGAAGCTCGATGCCTCTTTTACCGAAGGATCGTGCATGATCTCGGTGGCATCGATCATCGTCGAATCGCCCCCGTCGGTCACCGCCGGGAGTGATATGCCGCCGTTGGCCCAGATGCTCTTCTGCACCACCGCGTACACCGTGCCGTCGACCATCCGGGAGCCGGCACACCAGCCGGACGCCCCGGCCTGGTGCTCCAGCACCGGCCTGGAGGGATCGGAGACGTTGTAAGCGAACAGAGCGGTGCTCTCCTCCGACGGCAGCATGGCCGAGTACGCGGCGCCCATGGCGTAGAACAGCGAGTGGTAGCGCACCACGATCAGCGTGTCGCCCTCCAGATAGAGGGCGCTGATGTGCCAGCCGTCCACCGCTTCGATGATTGAAACGTTCTGCAGCGCGTCGGGAGCGGCCCGGACCACGTGGACGGAGAGCCCGTCCGAGATGTAGATGTACCGGCCGTCGGTCTTGACCATGTCCCCCTCGTCGACGCCGGCCACCTGCACGTTGGTCCCGGAGCGGTCGCCGGACGCGGATTCCATCGCCGCGGTGTCGTGCCCGAACAGGCCGTCGAAAATGGAACCAGAGCGGTGCGAGTTCAGGAAGGAGAACATCTCCGCTTCGGAGGAGAAGGGGCGGAGCTCGCTTGCCGAGGCGTCATCGATGAACAGGGAGGCTGCCCCGCCCATGGCCAGGGCCAGGGCGGTCAGGACGGCGGCCATGGCCGCGAAGGGATGTCTCATCGCCACCGGGACGGTGCGACGGGTACATCAAGCCCCTTTTGTCGTTGACTGGGAGGTCAACGCCGCCCTCGCTGCCCTACGGCTCACGAATCGGCTGTCCTTTACCAGGAACCGCCACGGCCAGGAGGCGGCCTCGCCCGCGTAGTCGATGCCGATTCGGCTGGAAGTGACGAACTCAACGTCCTCTCCCTCGGTGAAATGGAGCGCCCCGCCCGTCACGTCGGCCCCGCTCATCTCCCGGGTCAGACGGAACGCCATGCACAGCTTGGACGGGCCGTTGGCGAGCTTCGTCACGCTGCCATCGTTGAGCGCCATTCCTCTGGCCTTCGCCATGACGTCCAGGCCCTGCCTCGGCTCCGCCGCTCTGATGAACACTCCCTGCGGCGAGCCTTCGTCGCCGGTGACGACGTTGAAGCACAGGTACATCCCGTAGATGGGATAGATGTAGGCATGGCCGGCCGGGCCCCACATGACCTCGTTCCTTGAGGTGCGTCTTCCCCGGAAGGCATGAGAGGCGGGGTCGCCGATCCCGCCGTAGGCCTCCGTCTCCACCACCATGCCGGAGAGCATGCCTTCCGGCGAGTGATGGATCAGCATCTTTCCCAGGAGGTCAGGCGCCACTTCCAGCGCCGGCCTGGCGAAGAAGTTCCGGTCCAGCGGCATCATCGGGTGCATGAACGGGCAGGACTTGAAGTTTGAGGAAAAAGGGAAGGTGTTTGGGGGGGGGTGATGCTCTTCTTCGCAAGGGTGGAGAGCGTGGCCGACCGTGAGGGCATCATCCACCTTGACGCCCGTAAGGGAGAGGGGGCCTCCTCGACCCGCTCGATGGATAACTCTGTTCTCGCCACATATAATACTTACTAGAATTATCTATTATGATATTGTCGTGCTGGAACTGCCGGCCGGCAACGAGTGGGTGATGGGACGATCCGGAAAACCGCGCTGAAAGGTTCTTATCCTGGAAACGGGTCTTCCCCCCGTCGGGCGGAATGACGCCCGCGGACCAGTGACGGCAGACCGATGTTCGACATCCTGCACCTAGTTTTCCTGTATGGATTCCTCGGAGGGTCCATCAAGTTCATCGACCAGGCATATGACGAGGGGGTCGGCTCCATCAAGGCCGCCCGCATTCTGGCCATCCTCTCGGGCGTGGCCATGGGATTCCTTATGGCCAAGGACTCCCCGTTCTCCACCGCGTTCTACGCGGCCATGCTGATCTCGCTGGTGATGGCCCGCAAGATCGACAACGGCGCCTTCGCCGCCGGCACCGTGGTGGCCGTGGCATCATTGGCGGCCTTCTATCCCTCGTCCGAGGTGACGTTCGCGATCGTTCCCGTCGTGGTGTTCCTGGTTGCCGGCTTCGTGGACGAGGTGGCCGACGGATGGGCGCACCGGCGCCAGCTGAGCGGCCTGGCCAGGGCGTTCCTCAACTACCGGCCGTTCAGCGATATGGCGCTGTTCGCCCTCATCGCGGCCGGGACGTTCGACTGGATATACCTGCTGCCGTACTTCGCCTTCACCTTCTCCTACCTGGCAGTGGAGCGCTTGAGCGGGGACTCCGATCTGCCTATCCGCCTCGACCGCCTACGGACGCTCTCCCCGGCAGCGCTGCTCAGGCTGTCCAGGCGCTGATGCCGACCGCGAGACCTGCTCCGTCCCCACGGTTCGCGTCCGGCACACATTTTTAACCTGGCCGGTCATGCCCCCAGGGATGAGCTTCTCTGGGACTGGAAGAAGCAAGAGGAAGCCCCTGCGGGTCTACAACTGGCAGCGCCTGGGGGTCCAGCTGATGGAGATCGCCGCCCTTCTGATATTCTTCGTGGGCATCGGGCTGGAGAGCCTCCCGATCATGCTCGGGGCCGCCGCGGTCGGCTGGGGAGCGGTGGCGCTGGCCTATAACAACTTCCAGAAGGACATGGCCAAGCGCAGCCCGGAGAGGCGCGACAGCCTTAGCGTCCCCAAGCTGGCGATGTACATAGCCTTCACCCTGGCCGCCGCCCTCACCCTGATGGCGCTGCTGACCATCGTCGTGGCCTAGGCTCACTTCCCCTTGACCCGACAGGCCTCGCAGGTGTTACCGGTGCGAAGGAACAGCAACAGCGCGGCCACCGCCCCTATGATGCCGACGAGCAGCAGCAGTCCTCCCTCCACCTCCGCCAGGCCGATCAGCGTTGGGGCCAGGAGCAGCAGGGCTATCGAGGCCACGGCCAGGAGCCAGATCATCCAGGTGCGGGGATATCGCTTTGGCATGATGGCTCCGCATACATTGCAGGTGGCGGGGCGGGGCATGTCATGAACGATGCGAGGTCGGGGGAAAAATACCTTCGCGTGGTTCGGCTAGCTCACTTTTTTACGCCTGTCGCTCGAATGTTACCATCATGTTCGAGGAACGGAGCATCACCATCATCCCGGAGGAGAGGCGCCACACCCGGAACTATGGATGGCTGAGGACCAGCTGGCTGTTCTCCTTCAATGACTATCAGGACCGGAGCAACCAGAGCTTCGGCGGCCTCAGGGTGTTCAACGACGACCTCGTGCAACCGGGGGAGGGCTTCGCCGACCACCGCCATAGCGAGATGGAGATCGTGACCTTCGTGCTGGACGGCGAGATCTCGCACGAGGACAGCGCCGGCAACAAGGGAACGATCGGCAGGGACCAGGCGCAGCGGATGAGCGCCGGGACCGGAGTCATCCATTCGGAGTTCAACCGCGGCACCGCGCCGGCGCACATGTACCAGATATGGTTCTTCCCGCGCAAGCGCGGGCTGCTGCCGTCGTACGCCCAGGGCACGTTCCCCAAGGAGGGGCGAAAGGACAGGCTTCAGCCGCTGGCATCGGGCGAAGGCCGCGGCGGCCTTGAGATGGCGGCCGACGCCACGCTGTACGCCTGCGACCTTGGCGAGGGAGGGGAGATCGAGGTGGGCGGCAACGGCAGGCTGCTGTTCATCTACCTCACCGACGGCGCCGCCATGGTGGAAGGCCGCGAGATCGGCAAGAACGACCAGGTGCGCATGAAGGGAGGAACGACCGTCCGCTCGGACGGCGGCGCCGAGATGATCGTCATCGACATGCCGGAGACACGATTGTGAAGGTCCCGCCATCGCCGTTCCTTCCGCGGCCGGAGGCATCATACGCGCGAACCTGACGGCAAGGTGGGAGCGTTCCGATGACCGCCGGCCAAGGGAAGCTGTCCACCTTCGACCTGACCAACCTGGTCGTCGGCTCCATCATCGGCGCCGACATCTACATAGCCACGGCCATCGGCTCCCGGTTGATCGGCCCGGCCTCGCTGCTGGTGTGGATCGCGGCAGGGGCGGTGGCGCTCACCATCGCGCTCTCGTTCGCGTACTGCGTGATGCTCCTGCCCAAGGTGGGCGGGCCGTACGCCTACGTGGGCGCGGCGGCCGGCCCCTTCGCCGGCTTCATGGCCGGCTGGGCCCTCCTGCTGGCGGAATGGTTCTCCCTGTCCGTGTTTCCGGTCGCGTTCGCCCAGTACTTCACCGCCCTGGTCCCCGGCGTCGATCAGCTGGGACAGGTGGGCCTGAAGGCGTTGTTCATCGGCATCGTGGTGGCGATCAACATCATCGGGATAAAGGCCGCGGGGCGCGCCAACGACGTGCTGACGATCATCAAGCTGAGCCCGCTGGTGCTCATCATCCTGGGCGGCCTCGTCTACGCGGCCTTGCAGCCCGCCGCGGCGGCGTCGAACTTCGTTCCGTTCCTGACCGGCGGACCGGCCGAGGTGGGGCAGGCCCTGGTGCTCATATTCTGGGCCTTCGCCGGCTTCGAGCTGAGCACGCTGCCGGCCGACATGGCGGAGCGGCCGGAGCGGAGCATCCCGAAGGCCATCGGCATCGGCATGCTCATCGTCACGGCGTTCTACCTGCTGACCAACCTGGCGGTGGTGGCGTCGCTCGACCAGCCCACCCTGGTGGCGTCGTCATCGCCTCTGATGGACGCCGCCGCGGTGATGTTCTCATCGCTGGGCGGCGCCGCGTCCTTGGTGGTCGTGTTCATAGGCGCGGCGGCCCTGCTGTCCATCCTGGGCGCGGACGAATCGGGCATGCTGGGAACGTCCCGGCTCGCCTACGCGATGTCGCTGGAGGGTCACCTGCCGCATTCCCTGGCGCGCCTGCATCCCCGGTTCAAGACACCGTACCTGAGCATAATAGCGCTCGGCCTCACCGCATTCATCGCCTCCTTGGCGGGCGGCATCCCGGCGCTGATCAACTCGGCGGTGCTGCTCCTGGGGCTGGTGTACCTGGCGACGTACATCTCGGCCATGGTGCTCCTGCGCCGCGACCCGGAGCGCAGCGCCGCGCTCCGTGGCAAGCGCATCGTGCCGGCGGCGGGGGCGGTGCTGTCGGCATTGCTGATCGCCCTCATCTCCACGGACGTCCTGCTGATCGGGCTGGCCCTCCTGGCGGTGGGCATCCCGGTGTACACGCTGCTATCGCCGAAGAAGGAGCTGACCGAGATGAAGGAGATATTCCTCTCCCGGGAGGAGAGGGGAAGATGGGCGCACCATCAGAGCGAGCGATTCCTGGCGCTTCCTCTCCACCGCATCGAGACATACCTCAACCGAAGGAAGAACATTTGATATCCGCTACGCCCATGGCGCGGCCATGCCGGAGCTGCCGGAGGTGGAGGCCTTCAAGCGGTACATCGAGCGCACCTCGCTGGAGCGCCCCGTCGCAAGGATGGAGATAAGGAACGGCGTGGTCATCAGGGGAGCGGACCGCCCCTCTCTGATCGAAGCCGTGGAGGGCAGCGAGGTCCTATCGGTCCGCCGCAGGGGCAAGCAGCTGTTCCTCGAGCTGAGCAGGGGAGGATGGCTGACCTGGCACTTCGGCATGACCGGCCGTCCGGTCGCCCTGGAGCGATGGGACGAGGAGCCGCGCTTCGTCCGCGTCAAGTTCGTGTTCGAGCACGGCTCCCTGGCGTTCGTCGACCCGCGCATGCTGGGGCGGATCGGACTGACCGCTCGGCCGGAGCGGTTCATCGAAGAGAGGCGTCTGGGCCCGGACGCCCTGGACATCACCCTCGAGGAGTTCACGACGACGTTCGGCGCCAGCAAGGGAGCCATCAAGGCCGCTCTGATGGACCAGCACAAGGTGGCCGGGATCGGGAACCTGTACTCGGACGAGATCCTGTTCCAGTGCCGCATCGACCCCCGAGCCGATGCTCGCTCCCTGTCCGAAGAGGACATGAGGTGCATGCACCAGGCGATGCGGCGCGTGCTGAACATGGCGATATCGGTCGGGACCGACTTCGAACGGCTGCCACGTTCGTATCTTCTGCGCGGCCGCGCCGTCGGCTCCTCGTGCCCTCGATGCGGCTCTCTCGTCAGCACCGCCACTGTCGGAGGCCGCACCGCCTTCTTCTGCCCCTTCTGCCTCGACCGAAAGAGCTTTTTCTAGGCGGCGCGCCAATCCAGTGGCGTGCGCGTCGAGGTGCTGGGGACCAAGGGGCATATCACGCTGACAGCTCCGGGCCACATGTTCTACTCCGGGGTGCTGGTCGACGGCATCCTGTTCGATGTGGGGCAACCTTCCTTCCTTGACCGGGGTCCGAAAGCGATCTTCCTTACGCATCTTCACGCCGACCACGCGTTCTTCACCGAACAGCACGCGGGGCCGCTGCCGACCCCAGCATACGCGCCGCAGCCGTGGGCGGAGCATCCTGAGATCAAGGTGTTACGGGGACCGAAGAACGTGGACGGCGTTACGGTGACGGCGGTGCCGACGGTGCACAGCGCCAACTACCGGTCGTGCGGATACATCGTCGACGACGGCATCAGCAGGATGATGTACACAGGCGACCTCATCACCATCAAGCGGCGGTACCGCGACCGCATCCCCGACCTTGACCTGGTCATCACCGACGGCGCCTTCATCAGGCGGGGCGGCCTGGTGCGGAGGGACGAGAACGGGCGGTCGCACGGCCACAACGGCATTCCGGACCTGGTGCGGATGTTCTCGCCGTTCACGAGGCACATCGTGTTCACCCATTTCGGCAGATGGTTCTTCAAGGACGTCGACGACGCCGTACGGCGAATCGGGGCGCTGAGCGAAGGTGCGAAGGTCGAGGCGGCGCACGACGGCATGGTCATCGAGCTGTGAGGCGTCATCATCTTAACCAGCCGATTACGTAGGAAGGCCGGATGAACAGAACGGTGCGGTTCCAGAGCCCCGACATGCCGGCCCTGCTGTCCCAGGGCTATTCCGCGGTCGATATGCACTACCACACCAATCACTCGGACGGCTCTCCCTCCGTCAGGAGCGTGATGAAGCAGGCCTGGAAGAAGGGCTGCGGGATCGCCATCACCGATCATAACGCCGTCTCCGGGGTTCGGGAGGCAGTGGAGGCGGACAGCGGGGTGATGATCGTCCCCGGCATCGAGGTCAGCTCGGCGGACGGGCCTCACATCCTGCTGTACTTCTACTCCGTCAACGACCTGGAACACTTCTACCGGCGGCACATACACGAGAACAAGCGCAAGAGCCCCTGCCTGGCCATCTACCTGGACAGCGAGGCCATCATCGAGCGCTCGCGCGATTACGAGTGCATCCGCTCGGCCGCCCACCCCTATGGCTACCTGATGTTCAACAAGGGCGTCCAGAGGTGCATCGACCGCTGTTATCTCCCACCCACGTTCATGGAGGAGTTCGATGCCGTGGAGGTGCTGTGCGGCGGCATGTCGAGGGAGATGAACACTAAAGCGGCAGAGCTGGCCGAGGACAGGCAGATCGGCCGCACCGCCGGGACGGACGGCCACCTGCTGCACGACCTGGGAACGGTGGTCACCTGCTCCAAGGCGCAGGACATCAACGGCTTCCTCTCCGACGTGGTCAAGCGCCGCAACCTCGTCGTCGGCAAGGAGAAAGGAGCTCTGGCCAAGGGGGCCACGGGCACCGCGCTCATGAGCAAGTACGTGCGCTACGCGGTGCCGTCGCTGCAGATACACTACGAACAGAACGCCCCCCGGATCGGGCACGCGTACCGGCAGTGGAGGCGGTCACAGGATCGCCGAGAACAGCCGTGACACGAACATGCGGAAGCGCACTAGGAGCGGGCGGGCAGCGCATCCCTCCACGGTGATCTCACGGCACCGTGTCAGGTCGTCCATGAAGGCGGCCTTCTGCATCCCCGCCACCTCCCGGGAGTACAGCACGGCGTTGGTCTCGAAGTTGAGCTCGAAGGAGCGGATGTCCCAGTTGGCGCTGCCGATGGAGGTCATCTGCCCGTCCACCACCACCGTCTTGGCGTGGATGAACCCGCTGCCGTACATGTAGCCGCGGACGCCCGACGGCAGCAGCTCGCACAGGTACGATAGCGACACCCAGTGCACGAAGGGATGATCGGGCTTGTCGGGGATCATGATGCGAACGTCGATGCCGGACAGCGCCGCCATGTTGAGGGCGTCCCTCACGCTCTCGTCCGGGACGAAGTACGGCGACTGGATGTACACGCTCTCCTCGGCCTCGTGGATCATCTTGAGGTAGGACAGCTTGATCGGGGCCCATGGCGTGTCAGGCCCGCTGCTGACGATCTGCACCGGCACGTTGCCGCAGCAGGGCAAGTCCCGGGGAAAGTACCGCTCCTCGACATCCAGCTTATCCTTGGAGGCCTCGTTCCAGTCAAGGAGGAAACGAAGCTGGAGGCCGAGCGAGGCCACGCCCTCCACCCGCAGCGCGGCGTCCCTCCAGTAGCCCCACCGGCGGACCTTTCCGAGGTACTCGTCCCCGACGTTGTAGCCGCCGATGAAGCCGACGCGGCCGTCCACGACCACGATCTTGCGGTGGTTGCGATAGTTGATGCGGTGGTTGAGGAACGGCAGTATGGAGATGAGGGGGGGAAAGAACACCTCCACCTTGACGCCCGCCTCGCGGAGCGAGGCCATGCTGCGAGGCGGCAGCCTGGTGCCCACGCCGTCCACCAGCAGGCGGACCTCCACGCCCTGGGCGCTCTTGCGCTTCAGCAGGTCCAGGAACGAATCTCCCAGCTTATCGTTCCTGATGATGTAGTACTGCACATGAACGTGCTCCTTCGCGTTCTCGATCGCCTCGAACAGCGCGCTGAAGAACTCCTTGCCGTCGGAGAAGAACGCGACATCATTCTCCCTGGTCAGGAAGGCGTTGCCGTTGCGGACCAGGAGGCTCACCATGTCGTCGTGCATCTCCAGGCCGTCCGATTCGAGCGATGCCAACGCGGTCAGCTGGTCGATGCGATGCGCTGAGATCAGTTCCTCCATATACCGCCGGTCCCGCGCCGACTTCCTCGCCGCCTGCCTCGTCTTGCGGAAGTTCTGGCCGAATATGACGAACAGGATGAGGCCGGCCACCGGCAGCAGTATGATGATGAGCAGCCACGCCACCGCCTTTTGCGGCCTCTTCTCCTGCAGGAACACCACTACCAGGGCGATGATGGCATTGAAGACTATGATCCAATCGAACGTGGTCATCCGTGCGCTCCCGTCATGTGTTCAGGGAGCCCGCGGGATTTCAAGCTAGGGTTGCCGGCCTCACATGCATCGCCCGCCGCCAAGAGCTGCCGTGGGATCCTTCAGTCCGGAGCCGGTGACCATCAGGACGGTCCTGCCGCGATGCGACGGCAGCTTTCGGTACGCGGCCAGTGAAGCGGCGGCCGACGGCTCGGCGAATATTCCCTCCTTGCCAAGCTCGCGCACCGCGTCGATCAGCTCGTCGTCCGTGACCGTGACGCCCAGGCCGCCCGAGCTATCCATGGCGGATATGGCCGACAACCCGTTGTACGGCTCCTTGACCAGGATGGCCGACGCTATCGATTCGGCATCTTTAGGCTCCCGGAGCGGGGCGCGGTCCCTCCACGCCTCCACGATGGGGGCCGCCGCGGCGGCCTGGGCGGCCACCATGCGCGGCGCCCGATCAATGATGCCGAGCCCTCGAAGCTCCTCGAAGCCCTTGTGGATGGCGGTCAGCAGGCCGCCGGTCCCGGTGGGCACGATGACCGTGTCCGGAACGCCCATCTGCTCGAACAGCTCGAAGGCGATGGTCTTCAACCCCTCGATGAACAGCGGGTTCAGGCCAGTGGTGGCCAGGTACACGCCCCTTTCTCCTTCCTCCCTCATCCTGCGGACCGCTTCCTTGAACCCGCCGTCCACCCTGACCAGCTCGGCGCCGTAGGCGCGCACCTGCGCCACCTTCTCGTCCGGCACATCGGCCGGGATGAACACCTTGGCAACGAGGTTGGCATAGGCGCTGTAGGCGGCCACGCTCGCCCCCATGTTGCCCGTGGAGGCCACCGCCACCGCCCCGAAGCCCCGTTCGACGGCATCCGACATGACGACCGATGTTCCGCGGTCCTTGAACGATCCGGTGGGATTGTTTCCCTCCACCTTGAGAAAGACCTCCTCCTCCACGTCACGGCGGCGGACCAGCGGGGTGCCGCCCTCGTACATGGTAACGCGCCGCTCGACCGGCACCATGGAGCGGTAGCGCCACATGCCCGCGCCCTCCGGCCGCCATGACAGGCCTTCGTTCACGGCCAACAGGGCCGAGCCGCACCGGGGGCAGGCGTAGCGGAACTCGGGGACCTCCGTGCCGCAGTTGATGCAGCGGAACATGTGCTCATCTAGGCCATTCCTGCTTAATCGTTTTCTGCTCCGCTCGCCAAAGGATGATAAGGCCGCATCACATGACCAACAACGATGCTTTCCGACATCGACCTTGCCGCCGGAGGCGTCGAGATGCTCGATCCCGTCATGGGCATGTGGAGCAAGCTCACCCGCGATGCGTCGAGGCACTCCACGCACTTCTCGCAGTACTTCCGGGAGAAGAGCTGGGAGGAAAGGAAGGGCGAGCTCCTGAACAAGGCGTCCAGGGGCCCTCTTCGCATCGACATCGCCACCCACTCCGGGCAGGAGCTGGGGTTCTGTATCAGTTCGGTCATCGACGGAGCGGGAGAGGTGGAATCGCTCTTCGTGGAGGAATGCTCCCGCGGCCGGAGGGTGGGGGAAGCGCTGATGCAGCGGTCGGTGGAATGGATGAAGGAGAACGGCGCCAGAACGATGGCCGTCTTCACCGTCTACGGCAACGACAATGTCCTTGAGTTCTACGCCAAGCAAAGGTTCCGCCCGATCTCGGTCATGCTCATCCGCGACGCGTGACGCCCCAATGTTCATATTCGTCGGGGTGGCAAGCACTGGCGGAGGCGAAACATGGGCGGCATGAAGGGAGCGAGATGCCCCAAGGCGGGATGCAACTACCACGTCGAGGCGAACAGCGCCAAGGATGCCATCCAGGGGCTGCGGGAGCACATGATGGAAGAGCACGGGGAGGAGATGCCCGAGGAGATCGGGGAGGCCATCTCGGGCGACATCAAGGCGAGGAAGGAATCTAGGAGCTAGGACCGCCGGCGCTCGGCATCACCGCGGACGACGGGGCAGTAGCGCTGTTTCTCTGCCATGAGCGATATCATACTGAAAGAGCGGACGCGTTTTCGCAGACGTTCGCCGTCAGAAACATGAGGCATAGGCGCGATGGGGATGTCGCATCCCGCCAGGATGCGGAGAATCCATATGGACGAGATCAAGGTCATGAACGGCCCGGCCAAGCAGCACGGCAAGAAGGAGGTGCTCCCGGGAGTGAAGCATAAGATCGTGGTCATGAGCGGAAAGGGCGGAGTGGGCAAATCGACCGTGGCGGTGAACATCGCCGCCGGACTGGTCCGAAGGGGATTCTCGGTGGGCCTGCTCGATGCCGACATCCACGGACCAAGCGTGCCCCGGCTGCTCGGCGCGACGGAGGAGCGGCTGATGATGGAGAACGGGCGTGTCCTCCCCGCCGAGGTGCTTCCCGGGCTCAGGGTCATCTCCATCGCCTACTTCGTGGAGGAGAAGGACGCCCCGGTGGTATGGCGCGGCCCGGTGAAGATGGGTGCGCTGAAGCAGTTCATCGAGGACGTGGAATGGGGCGAGATCGACTACCTGGTCATTGATCTGCCGCCAGGAACCGGCGACGAGCCGCTCTCCATCGCCCAGCTAATCCCCGACGCCGACGGCGCGGTGGTGGTGACCACCCCTCAGGACATCGCCCTCACCAGCGTCCGGAAGTCCATACGCTTCGCCACACTGGTCGGGCTGAAGGTGCTGGGGCTGGTGGACAATATGAACGGTTTCGTGTGCCCTCACTGCGGCGAGGCGGCGGAAGGGCTGGGCGGCAGCCTGGCGTTCCAGGCCGCCATGGAATACAACATACCGTACCTGGGCAAGATGCCTCTGGATCCCAGGGTCGCGAAGAGCGCGGAGGACGGGCGGCCCTTCATCCTCGACGACGGGGCCTCCGCCGAGGCCTTCGGACCCATCCTGGACTCCATCCTAGAGAAGGTCAACGGGATTCGTTCCGAATGAGCTCCTGCACCCTCTCCCACACCCGCCTGGTCGCCGTGCCAGCTGCGGTCTCCGTAGTAGCGATGGACTCCCTGGAGGACGCGAGGCGGTAGACGGCCTCGTCGAACGGCACCCTGCCCAGCAGGACAGCGCCCTCTTGTCTGGCCATCTCCTCGATCGCCTCGGACAGGGCCGGATGCAGGTCCCAGCGGTTGATCGCCACCGCCGGGACGACCTTCATCTGCCGGCAAAGGCTCATGGCCCTCTCGAGATCGGCCTTTCCCGCCAGAGTGGGCTCGGCCACCAGGACTGCGAGGTCGGCGCCGGACAGCGCGGCGATCACCGGGCAGCCGATGCCCGGGGGGCCGTCGATCAGCAGCAGGGATGCGGACGTCTCGACGCAGTATGCCCTCGCTTTGCGTTTCAGCATGGCGACGAGCTTGCCGGAGTTACCCTCCCCCGCCCCCAGGATGGCATGGAACATCATGCCTCCCGATGTCCGGGTGGCCATCCATGTTCCGGAAGCGCGATCGACCATCGTGATTGCTTCGGAAGGGCACAGCCTCTCGCACAGGCCGCAGCCCTCGCATGCGATTCCATCAATGCGTGGCCCGGCGGCATCGTCCAAAAGAACCGCCTCGAAGCGGCACGACTCCGCGCAGATGCGGCACCTGTCGCATCTAGAAGCATCCAAGGAAGCGGCCTGGGATGCGGAGAAGCCGCCTTCCTGGATCAAGCTCCCAGAGACGAGGAGGTGGAGATTCGGAGCGTCGACGTCGCAGTCGACGAGCACCGCCTCCGGGGACAGGGCCGAGAAGCCCGCAATCAGCGTGGTCTTGCCGGTCCCCCCCTTCCCACTTAGCACCACCACTTCCTTCAGCGGCGCACCTCCTTCGTCACCGAAGCCCACAGGTCGAGGAACATGCGGCGGTCCTCCGGCCGGTCCAGCATCAGCTGGCCCTGGGCATGCCGCTGGGCGATGTCCCGGCGGAACGGCATGGTGGCCAGAACCGTGATTCCCTGTTCGGCGCATATCGCGGCGATGTCCACCCCTCCTATCCCCACCTTGTTGATGACCGCGCCATGAGGAACGTCCATCCTGTCCAGCACGTCGGCGGCGAGGATGAGGTCATGAACCCCGAAAGGCGTCGGCTCCGCCACCATGATGACGTAATCGCTCCCCTTAACCGCCTCGATCATGTTGCAGGAGGTTCCCGGCGGGCAATCCATGATGACCGTCCGGTCCGCCGGAAGGAGCCCCTTCACGGCCTTCAGCAAAGGGATGGCGATGGGTTCCCCCACATTGAGACGGCCGTAGACCAGGCGCCTGGCGCCCGAGGACGACCTGATCAGGCATCCGACCGCATGGTCCGCCTCGGAAATGGCGCGGCTAGGGCACAGCCTCATGCAGGCCCCGCAGCCGTGGCACAGCTCCTCGTACACCTTGATGCGGCCGGGGAGGCGGACGAGCGCATTGAACGCGCAGACCCTGACGCACTCCCCGCAAAGGTCGCAAAGCCCGGGGTCGATGGCCGGCACCGGCCGACCCACCGGGATGATGGAGGTCGGCCCGTCCCTGAAGTACAGGTACGAGTTGGGCTCCTCCACGTCCAGGTCGGCGAGGTCCGCGCCGACGGCAGCGGAAAGGTTGACGGACACCAGTGTCTTTCCGGTTCCGCCCTTCCCGCTGGCCACGGCGATCCTCATGCAGCGTCCATCCGTAGCGCCTTTCTCTCAGTGAGCATGGTCGCGGCAGGCGTTGTCCTTGCTGGCGCGTTCCATCGAGCCGCTTCTCCACCGCTCGATGGTTTCCTCAACGGTGCCGGCAGCCCCCACGTACACGTCGATGCCGAAACCATGAAGCATGTCCACGGCCTTGGGTCCCAGCCCACCGGCCAGGACGGCGCTGACGTTCTCCTTGTGAAGATGCTCGGGAGGAGTGCCTACTCCGCCCATGTGCTCGCTCCGATTCTCCACGACCCTGGTCTGGCCACTCTCCGAGTCGTACAGCGTGAACGTGGCGGCCTTTCCGAAATGCTGACACACGGCCTCGCTAAGGCCCTTGCTTCCCTCTGTCGGTACGCAGATTATCATCTCAATTCTCCCATGATTCTTTCAATGCCCCGTCCGCCCTCCGAGGCCAGGGGTCGAGGCTTCCAGCCGCCCTTCCCTGTACTGCCTCAGCACGTCCTCGATCCGTCCCGACGGACCGATGTATGTGCGGATGCCGGCCTCCTCCAGAACATCTGATGCCTTGGGCCCCAGGCTTCCGGTGATGACCACGTCCACGCCATGGTCGATCATAAGCTGGGCAGCATTCAGCCCCGCTCCTTCCGCAGCGTCCCGGGCGGTGTTCCCGATCGCAGTGATCCTCTCAGCCTCCGCTATCACGAAGAACCCGCATCTGCCGAAGTGGTGGTCCATCTCATCCTGGACGGTCGTTCCCGCCGCGGAGATGGCCACGCGCTCTGGCTTAGCAGACATGTTCTCCTCTCACGAACGGTGAGGAAAAGAGGTTGGAGGAGCGCCCCATCGTGCTGCGCTTGCTGCATGGAGGAGGAAGGAACAGGCGGGATAAGGGGCCGCATGTTCGACGGAACGCTTCCCCGGAGCTGTGGCGGTCTGAATGTTCGAGCATGATATGTTGCATCGTTTCACCAAATAGGACCGCATGCAGCCCCGGTCTAGGTCATGCCCTACGACATCGATATCCTATTGGCGAACATGTTCGCCTACCGGCCGATATGCTGGCCGATGAGCCGTCTCTCGGCCCTGCGAAGGACCACGTCTATGGTCGAGCGGGCAAGGCCCAGCTTCTCGGAGACCTCATTCAGGGTGACGGTGCGAGGGATGTCGTAATAGCCCATATCGTAGGCGGTCCGCACCACCTTCTCCTGATGATAGGTGAGCGGAGCGTCCTCCTCCTGCTCCCGCAGGCTGATCATCTCCACCTCGCAGCCGGCCTCCTTCAGCCGCGCGATGAGGAGGCCTATGCGGTCCGAGCGGGGGGCGATGACCGTCCACGCCACCCTGCCATCCGGCTGCGATACCGCCGAATCGAGGAAGCAGTCCGCCTCGTTCAGCAGATTGCAGATCAGACAGCCGTTGTTGGTCACGGTGGCGATGTGCTTTCCCGGCCCCAGCGTGGCCAGGTCGACGCGGCAGTCAGGGCTGATGGCGTTCAGCGTGCCCTCTAGGGATTCGTCGGTGAGCGTGTCGGCAAGCTCTATGCGAAGCAGGCTCCGGCCGCCGGCGCGGTCGGAAGGTACGCACCTCAGGACCTTGACGGAGGCGTTGCACCTGACAGACATCTCGCCTATCCAGTTGCCTGGTATCCTCAGCAGCAGCTTGGCCGTTCGCATCGCCATGCGATGGTCGCATTCGATTATGTATTGTTCGCTCCGCTCCCGGCTATGATGCCACGACCGATCGGTCGGGCCAAGTTAGTTATCGGCCCATGCTCTTAGGCAGGTCCATAGGGTGTTGTCAAGCCATGTCTGAGGTCACCTTGCATCATAGAATGACGTCGGAGGTCCCTGCGTGACGCCGCGGGAGCGCATGACGACCGCCCTGTCGGGTGGCGTCCCGGACCGCGTCCCGGTGTTCCTGCGCGACCTCACCCTGGGACTGGACGTCACCGGCCTCTCCACTCCGGAGGTGTGCGCCGGCGCCTTCGACGCCGAGATGTCGGCGCGTTCGGTCATAGCCGCGCAGCGGGAGCTGGGCCATGACGCAGTGGTCGGCAGCATCCAGTACTGCGGGATGGAGGTGGAGATGCTGGGCGGACAGGTCATGTTCCCTCCGCGCGGGATACCGTCGGTGCTGAGGGCCCCGCTCGATTCCCCGGAGAAAGTAGAGGACGCCGAGCTGCCGGACCCGCGGAGGGACGCTCCGCTTTCCAACATGGTCCGATCATATCGCCTGGTCAGCGAGCGCATCGGCCGGGAGGTGGCCGTGCTCGGCAACGTGGAGGGCCCGCTGACCAAGGCCGGCATCCTGAGAGGCCTGGACGTCCTGGCGCTGGACATGGTAAGCGAGCCGGACGTGTTCCAGAAGGCCGTCCGCTTCTCCAACGACCTTACGGACGATCTTTGCGTTGCCATGTGCGAAGCGGGGGTCAACACCGCCATGTTCGTGGCCGCGGCGACCGATAATCCTGACATCCTCGGCAGCGAGGCGTTCGCCCAACACACCCTTCCGGGGCTGCGAAGGCTCGTCGACACCGTTCGGAAAGAAGGCCTGCCGACGGTCTTCCACCCCCACGGGCTGTTCTCCAACGGCGACAATGCCGGCCTGGTGGACGCCTCTCTCGACACTGGCATCGCCGGCTTCCAGTTCGCCGAGGGCAACGACCTCGCGGCCGCCAAGCAGCGGTGGGGAGCGAGGACCTGCATCCTGGGAGGGGTGAACGCCTTCACCACCCTGCTGCTCGGTCCGCCGGAGTCGATAAGGAGGGAGACGGCGAGATGCCTGAACAGCTGCATGGAGGGGGGCGGCTACGTTCTCATGTGCTCCTGCTCCCTCCACCGCGGCATGCCCCTCGACCACGTCAGGGAGATGGTGGGCACGTGCGCATCCCTCGGCCGCTATGGAGCAACACCGCCTGCCGGAGGGAGCGGCCCGCCATCAGGGGGCAGGAAGGCCGGATGGGCGCTGTGCCCGACGTGCGGGCACCGCTACCGCCTCGTGAACGGCAGAGGCCTGGCATGTCTCGGCTGCCCGTCCGCGGTGAACGGATGCGACATGACCAGATGCCCCCGCTGCGATGCCGAGGCGCCTATCGGCCGAACCGCATCGGAGCGGCTGTCGGCTCTGCTGCGCGGCTACCGCTCCCAGTACGGGCGCGCCTCGTTCCGATGACAAGATAAAATAGACCGCGAGGCATAGGCTGGATGAGATGAACAGGATCGCTTACGCCCTCGTCATCGCCCTGGCAGTGTTCCTAATCCTGCTGGGCGGCATATTCATCATCGCTTCCGGCATCGAGAACATCGTCACCGGCGCGGTGCTGGTCGGCATCGCCGCTCTGCTGATCTTCTTCGCCTACCGCAGCGATAAGATCGAGGCGTCGAAGCCCAAGCTGATCAACCAGACATTCAACGTCAAGATGGGCGGCTCAGGCCAGCTGGAGCAGAAACAGCTGACCTGCCGCTCCTGCGGAGCGCCGCTGGAGGACAAGGACCTCAAGGTCGTACAGGGCGGCATCATGGTCAAGTGCCCCTACTGCGGCAGCATCTACGCGCTGGAGGAGGCGCCGAAGTGGTAAGGCGAGGAGCGGTCGTTCTATCGTTCATCATTCTCAGCGTGCTGCTCGTCCCCGCCTCGCCGGTGGGCATCGCCGCGGCCCAGGACTATTCGTTCACGTTGGACGAGGAGAACATGCTGGTCACCGTCCTCCAGGACGGCAGCGTGAACATCGACTACGAGTTCCGGTTCGGCAACGTGTCCGGCCTGGACCAGGACTTCGGGGTGGACATCGGGCTGCCCAATCAAGAGTACGACATCAATACCGCCGCCGCCACGATCATCGTCAACGGCAATGAGATGGGGGCGAGGGAGGTCCGAAAGTCGCCCTTCATCGACGTCGGCGTGGCGGTCGAGCTCACCCCGGCGACCATTGATGCGATCCAGTCGAGCGGCTCGTTCGTGCTGGAGTTCCACATCAACGATCCGCACATGGTCTATCGCAACGAGCTGCAGAACGGCACCGCAGGCGTGGTGGTCCGCCCGACATGGTTCTCCACGGACTTCCAGAACGGCAACACCGCCCGCATCAACGCCACCATCCTGCTGCCCGAGGGGATGACCAACGCCTCGGAGGCGCTGTGGCTGGAGTCGACCCCCTTCGACCCGATATACACCGATCCGTCCACGGGCCGCCTGGCCGCCACCTGGCGGTTCGTCGACGTCCAGCCGTCGCAGCAATCCTCCGGCGCATATGACGTGGGGGTCGGCTTCCCCGACCGTTACGTCGACGTCGTGTACGAGCCGCCGCAGGGCGACCTGCTGGGCAACCTCGGAGAGCTGCTCTGCCTGCTGATGCCGCTCATCATCATCGCCATCATCATAGCGCTGATCGCGGTCGGCGTACGCTCGGCCAAGCGGAACAGGGAGGACTACTTCGACCCGAAGATGAACGTGGTGGGAGCGGGCCCGCGGCGCGACCTCACCGCCGTGGAGGCCGCGGTCGTTTCGGAGCGGCCGATGGAGATGATCGCCACCATGATCCTGTTCGGGCTGGAGAGGAAGAAGCTGGTCAAGGTGCTATCCGAAGAGAAGCCGATGAGGCTGGAGCGGCTGGCCGATCGGGGCGAGCACAGGTACGAGAGCGATTACATGCTCGCCATCACCGCCGACGGGACGCTGGACCGCGTATTGCTGCGGAGAGCGCTGGTCCAGCTGATCAACTCCACCTCGGAGAAGCTCAAGGGCTTCGACCTGGAGGCCACCAGGAAGTACTACGAGGCGATCGCGGAGAAGGCCTGGCAGCAGGTGAAGGACGCCGGAACGCCGGAAGAGTTCGCGCGCGTGCTGAACGAGCGCAACGAGTGGATGATGCTCGACCCCGACTACCGAGGAAGGATGAGACGCGACATCTGGCCGCTTCCGATCCTCATCGGCTACCCGCGAACCCCGACGGGCGGTGGCGGCGGGCCACCCATCGGGGACATGGCCAGGGACTACGTGGATAAGGTGCAGACGACCAGCCAGAACCTGGTCAACGACATGCGCGGCCTGGCGCAGGACGTTGTAGGCGCCTCGAGACCTTCCCCGGCCGCCGGAACGAGGGTGGCGTCGAACAGCGGACGGTCATGCCACTGCGCCTGTGCCTGTGCGTGCGCATGCGCTTGTGCGGGGGGTGGCCGCTGATGGGGCTGAAGGAGAGCTGGGCCGAGCTTACGGGAGCGGCGCTGGAGCCCGGCGCATACCGCTACGACGGGGAGGGGGAGCTGGAGCATCATCGCTTCCACCTAAGGGTGGACTCGGCGCGCAGGGGCATCCTCATCGTCGACGCCTCGGGACTGGTGGAGCTTAACGGCACCGCGCTCGAGTACGCGAGATGCGTGCTCGAGGGAAGGAGCGAGAAGCGGGCGGTGAAGCACATGCAGCGCCGCTATCGCAATCTGGACGCGGCGACCGCAGCGGAGCACTTCCGCCAGGTGAAGGAGAGGATCGTCCGCTTCACCCAAGGCGAGACGGACGTCATGGAGATCATCGGGGCCGACTCCCCGACCATCGGCGCGGACGACTTCCCGGCGCCGTACCGCATGGACCTCATTCTCACCTACAAGTGCCAGAACCGCTGCGCCCACTGCTACAACGAGCCGAGGGAGCTGGAAGAGCTGTCGACGGAGAGATGGGTCGAGGTGATCGACCGCCTGTGGAAGTACGGCATCCCGCACATCGTGTTCACCGGCGGGGAGCCGACGCTGTTACCCGGCCTGCGCGAGCTGATCGCCAGGTCGGAGGCCAACGGGCAGGTGACCGGACTGGTCACCAACGGAAGGATGCTGTCGAGGGCAGGCTACCTGAGCGACCTCATCGGCGTCGGCCTGGACCACGCCCAGATCACTGTACTGTCACACCGCCGGGAGGTGCACGACCGGCTGGTCGGCGACGAGGGGGCGTGGGATGAGACCATCAGGGGGCTGGAGACGGCGCTGGCCGCCGATCTGTATGTCAGTACCAACACCACCATCATGCGCTCCACGCTGCCGGACGTCGAGGACACGCTCCGCTTCCTCATCAGCAAGGGAGTGGGGAACATAGCGTTCAACGGCCTCATCCGCTCCGGCAAAGGAAAAGAGGCGGAGGGCATATCGTTCGAAGAGATGTCCGACGTGCTCGTCCGCCTGAAGGGCATCGCCGATGACGCGGGCGTCAAGATGACCTGGTACACACCGACCCCGTACTGCCGGCTGAATCCGATCAACCTCGGTCTGGGGATCAAGCAGTGCACCGCCTGCTCCCTCAACATGGCGGTGGAGCCGGACGGCACGGTGCTTCCGTGCCAGAGCTACTACGCGCCGCTCGGTAACGTCCTGACCGACGAATGGAAGGAAATCTGGAACCACGACCTGTGCCGCTCCATCCGCGAACGCGGCGACCTCGACGGCCGATGTGTCGATTGCGGGCTCAAGGACACCTGCGGCGGAGGATGCCCGCTGGCCCGCAAGCAGGGCGAGTACGGCCTCGACGAGGACGCTATTTCATGATCAGCGCGTAGAATATCGGGCTGTGCGTGAACAGCGTACCTGCGGCCAGGGCGGAGGCCCATTCATCCCTCAGGTGCGATGCCCCCTCGACGGCCGTCCTCTCGATCCAGTCCCACTCGCCCTCCGCTTCGCTCCTCATGCGCCTCATGTCCCACGAGCCCGGATGGATGCCGATCTCGGCGTCGACGCCGCAGGAGGAGCACAGCGCCCGCAGCCTGCGCCCCATCAGGGGTTCGGCGCCCTCGCCCCGGAGGCCGTCGACGATCATCTGCCGCAGAGGGCGCAGCGCGTCAGGATGGTCGATGCGGCCGCCGTGGTCCGGCTCGGCCAGCAGCAGCACCGCATGCCTGGACGTCCGCAGCATCTCCCGCAGCGCCCGCTCCGGGTCGCGCAGCCAGAGCAGCACGAAGGAGCAGTACGCCACATCGAAGGAGCGGTCCTCGAAGGGGAGAAGGTGAGCGTCGCCATGCACCGCCCTCAGCCCTCGGGAACGGCACCGGGCGACGGCATCATGATCGATGTCCATGCATGTGATGTCCATGCGGGAGGACAGCGATGCGGCCACGATCCCGGGGCCGCTGCCCACGTCCAGCGCCGACGGGTTCTGCGGCAGGGAGGGCAGCACCCGGGTGTCCAGCAGCCACGACCAGTGCTCGGCCAGCCATGCCGATTGCCTCTCCAGCTGCCCCTCGCCGGTCGCTCCGGGAACGTTCATGCATTCCCCTATCGCAGCCGTACAGTTCACCGTTTCGGTTGACGACTTTTTATTAGCCCGTAGGTCGGTGGAGGAGGCATGCGCGATCCGAGAATGACCCAACTGGCTGACATACTCATCAACCATTCCACCAAGCTGCAGAAAGGAGAGGTCATCTACATCGAGACGTTCGACACGCCCGACGAGATGATGGAGGCGCTGCTGGAGAAGGTCTACGAGGCCGGCGGCGTGCCGCTGGTGTCGCAGAAGTCGTGGAGGGTGCTGAGGAAGTTGTTCATGGAAGCTGACGAAGCGACCATGCGGCTGGTCGGGGAGATCGAGCTGCACAAGATCAAGAGCGCGCAGGCCTACATCTGCATCGAGGGCTTCGACAATGTCACCGAGACCTCCGACGTCCCGGCGGACAAGATGGCCCTGTACACCGAGCACTGGTGGGGGCCGGTGCACAGCGAATGGAGGGTGCCCAAGACCCGCTGGGTGAAGCTCCGCTGGCCGACCCGCTCCATGGCCCAGCAGGCCGAGATGTCCACCGAGCGGTTCGAGGAGTTGTATTTCAAGACCTGCAACCTCGACTACAGCCGGATGTCGGCGGCCATGGACCGCCTGGTGGCGATGATGGAGCGCACCGACCGCGTGCGGCTGGTGTCGCCGGGGACCGACCTCTCGTTCTCGATCATGGGCATCCCGGCCATCAAGTGCGCCGGCGAGATCAACCTGCCCGACGGAGAGGTGTACACCGCCCCGGTCCGAGATTCCGTGAACGGCGTCCTTCGATACAATGCCAGGACAATCTACGACGGCAAGGTGTTCGACAACGTGGAGCTGACGTTCCGCGACGGGAAGATCGTCAATGCCACATCATCGGACACCAAGGCGCTCAACGAGATCCTGGACACCGATGACGGCGCCAGGTACGTGGGCGAGTTCGCCATCGGCGTGAACCCGTACGTCACCAGGCCGATGCTGGACCGCCTGTTCGACGAGAAGATCGCGGGCTCCATCCACTTCACCCCCGGGTCCTCGTACGACACCGCCTTCAATGGCAACCGCTCCAAGGTCCACTGGGACATGGTGCTCATCCAGAGCAAGGAGTGGGGAGGCGGGGAGATGTACTTCGATGACGTGCTGGTCCGGAAGGACGGGCGTTTCGCCGTTCCGGAGCTGGAACCTCTCAACCCGGAGAACCTCATCGGGTAGTCGAGACCTCGTTCCTGCGAGCGTGACCGGAGGCAATGTTTATTGGGCCCCACAGCGATTCCCCGGGCATGTCCGACGAGAAAGAGAAGGGCAAGCTGGAGCAGGGTGCAGAGAAGACCGGCGAGGTCGTGGGAAAGGGGCTCAAGAAGGGCTGGGGCGTCGTCAAGAGCGTGGGCAAGGGCATCAAGGACGGCGTCGAGAGCAAGGAAGAGAAGTAGGTGCATAGCTCGGCACCATGCCGGGCGCCATGCTCTTTTTTCAACCAGCATTTCAACGGCAGGATGGACCCGCCGCTCCCGTCCTTGATGACCTTGATAGCGTTCCAGCCCGGGACTGGAACTTGATCAGGGTCCCTTGAAGGACGGCTCATCTTGGTTGTTGGCCCCATCCCCTGCATCGGTGGCCGGGCCGCTCATGGCCTTGCTGTCGCCGGCGTACGGCGCCATGCTCCCCATGAAGAGGGAGCCGATACGCATCACCACGGCAGCCTTGAGCTTCATCCCAGCACCGATCCTGAAGTCGTAGTAGTACTGGTCCAGGGCCGAATAGTAGGCGAGATCGGCAGGCATCCATTCCCCGATCGATCCGGCCACGCTCTTGAAGAAGCGAAACCGCATGTAGTCGCTAAAGCTCGGCCGCATGTCCTTCTCCACCATGGCGCGGTAGAACTGCTCGGCCGCCTTGCGCAGCTTCACCTCCTGCTTGACGTCTCCCTTGGGCGAGGTCGGCCAGGGCAGCTTGGCGTACGCCAGCTCGCTGACGATGTGCGGTCCGAAGATGGCAATGCGCAGCGCATCGAGCGTCTTGTCAAGGCCGGCCCCGCCGTTGGCCACCAGCATCATCTGCTTTCCGAAGAAGCGGGGGCGGTGGTTGGTGTAGGCGAAGCGGTCCATGAAGTTCTTCATCAGCCCGCTGACGTTCTGCACGTATCCTGGAGACACCAGTATGATGCCGTCGGAGCGGTCCATCATCCCCTCGATCCCGACCCGGTCGTCCTTCAACGGGCAGCGGTCCTCCCCCTTGCTGATGCATTCGAAGCAGCCCCGACACATCTTAAGGTCGACATCGGCGAGGTACAGATATGTCATTTCGACATCGCCCTGCTTGCGCAGCTCCTCCTCGATCTGACGAACCACCTTGGTGCCGGTGCCGTTCCGGCGCGGGCTTCCCATGATCGCCAGCACCCTCATGCCATGGCCTCTCTCCGTCAATACATCGTCGGAAGTGGGCGTGATAACCATAATGGTCACCTGCGGCTCCCTGCCGCTGACTTCCCATGCGCAAGATATGATATAGATTCTCCCTGCCGACCCCTGCCGACAGCTTGAACTATGGTGGGCGCAGAGGTCTTCGACGTGAACGGGATGAAAGGACGGACGGTCCTGGTCACCGGCTCCACGGACGGCATCGGAAAGCGGACGGCGCACGACCTGGCCGCCATGGGCGCGACGGTGCTCTTGCACGGTCGGAACGCCTCGAAGGGCGCCGCGGCGGCGGAGGAGATCGCCCGCTCCACCGGCACCGATCGGCCGCGCTACATTAACGCCGACCTCTCCTCGCTGTCCGAGGTCCGCCGGATGGCCGCCGAGCTTCAGGACGTTGATATCGATGTTCTGATCAACAACGCCGGCATCGGGACGGGACCTCCCGGCGCGGAGAGGGAGGAGAGCCGGGACGGATACGAGCTGCGAATGGCCGTCAACTACCTGGCGCCGTTCCTGCTGACCCACCTCCTACTGCCCAACCTGCGCAGTTCGGCGCCGTCCCGCATCGTCAACGTGGCATCGCTGGGACAGAGCAGGGTGGACCTCGACGATCTCATGATGGAGCGCGGCTACGAGCGATGGGGCGCGTATGGGCAGAGCAAGCTCGCCCTGATCATGTTCACCATGGAGCTGGCCTCGCGGCTCGCTGGAAGCGGCGTGACCGTCAACGCCGTCCATCCCGGGACCATGCTGGACACCAAGATGGTGCGCGAGACCGCCTCCCCGCCGCGAGGGGATGTGCAGGAAGGGGCCGATTCGCTCACGTTCCTCGCGGCCTCGCCTCGCCTGGAAGGCGTCACCGGACGCTTCTTCGACCGGCAGCGAGAGGAGAGAGCGGACCGCCAGGCGTACGATGCCGGCGCGCGGAGGGAGCTGTACCGCCGGAGCGTTGCGCTGACCGGGCTGGAGCCAGAGGCCGCGATCCCTCTGCAGGAGGCAGGCCTGCAACGGTCCGACCGATGATATCTGGGCATTAAAGACCAAATATCGTGTGAGGCATGTTACATAGCATGCAAGATGAGAAGGGACGGATGAACGAGGCCGCCGAGAGGGGCGGAGAGGCGGTAGGAAAGGTCCTGAGAATGGCTCTCGACCTGGTGTCTGGCTTCGGGGACGGAGTGAAAAAAGGCATGATGACAGAGGAGCAGAAAGAGGCAGTGGAGCAGGTAGCGGAAGCTCCAGCGCAGGAAGCGCCGGAGACGGAAGAGCGATCCTCCTGATCCAGCCGCCGTAGGGGCGGTCAGACCGCTCCGGGCCGGCCCTCGTCGAATAGCTGCCTGCCCTCCTCGAATAGCTCCAGGCTGATGAGCTCCCCGAGTAGCTTTCCCTCCGCATCGACGACCGGAAGGTCATTGAGATGCTCATTCACCATGATGTCCAGGGCGGTGGTCAGCTTGGTGTCGCCGGTAACGGTCGTGCCCTTGACCATGATGTGCCCCGCCTCCTCCTTCAGAGCATCCTTCAGGAAGCGCATGAACGATATGCCGCCGTCCTTCCTGACACCGACGCGATATCCGATGAGGCGGAGAATGGTCTCGGTGTTCACGGTGCCTATGTAGCGCCCCTGTTCGTCTACCACATACACCTTCCGGGACAGGGGATTGGCGAGCATACTGTCGATCACGTCCCCTATGGGCGCTTTCGCCCTCACCTGTGACGCCGACTGCACCAGCTTGGCGGCGACGTCGCTCACCAGCAGCTCGCTGAATCTCTTCTCCTTGTAAGGCATGTCACCGGAGTGCTCGCCTCGGTTCATTATGTTTGCTGTCAGGCCGTGATGAGAACGGCGGCAAGATAAGCGACGTACAGGAGAACGAACGCTATGCCGAGCGGGCGCCTCAGGCACCTCTTCCGGTATGCTACGGCCAGCAGAAGCGTTCCGAACGCCAGCTGGGGCATGGCGCCGAAGAGCATCTGCCCTTCGGAGATGACGAGCGGGGCGATGGCCGCCCCGGCGCCCAGCACCACGGTGGTGTTGAAGAATATGGTGCCGATGATGTTGCCCAGCGCCAGGTCGGAGCTGCCCCGGAGGGAGGCCGTAAGGCTGGTGGCGAACTCCGGCGTAGTCGTGCCGAACGTGATGACCGTAAGGCCGATTATGAACTCGCTGACCCCGAAGATCGTGGCTATGTCGGTCGCCGAGCCCACCGCCAGTTCGGTGCCGAGCACCAGAACGATAAGGCCGACGATGACGAACGCGGCGCTCTTCAACGGAGGTTCGGTCTCGGGCCGGGCGGCCTCGAACTCCTGCCGCACCTCCCTGCTCGGCCGGCAGCACATCAGGGAGCGCACCATGAGGGCCATGAGGGCGGCGAAGATGAGCACCAGTATCACGCCCTCGATCCTGGAGATGATCCCGTCGGCGGCCATGATGGCCGTGACGATCAGGGCCGCGAACATGAACACTGCCTCTCTGCGTATCTCCTCGAACTTCACCAGCAGGGGCGCGGCGATCGCGCACGCTCCCAGGATGTATGTTGAGTTGGCGATGTTGGCGCCGAACACGTTGCCGACCGAGATGGAGCCCGCTCCCCCCGCGCCGGATACGATGGCCAGCGTAAGCTCCGGGGCGGAGGTGCCGATGCCCACGATGGTCAGGCCGATTACCAGAGGGCTGACGCCGTAATGTGCGGCCAGTTCGGACGCGCCCTCCACCAGCCATCGCGCTCCCAGATAGATGAGCACGAGGCTGAACAGCAGCAGGGCGAGGGGGACGAGCATTGGTTCCCGAATGTCTTGCTCGTAGATATTTCAAAGTGTTGGGGAAAAGCGGGCCCGGGGGGATTTGAACCCCCGTCCTCGGCTTCGAAGGCCGAAAGGATGATCCATGCTACCCTACGAGCCCGTGGCGGCCTCTACAGCCACCTTCATGCGAGAGCATGTTCCACATTTAAGGCTATCGAGCCCGGCGGCCGATGCCCATGTTTATTAGCCTCCGCCTCAGAACTTTCCTGCGGTGGATGCATGACACGATCGGCGGAGAGGCTCAGACGCTTGCTGGGAGAATGGCGCGTTACCGTTGAAGGAACGACGGACGGCGAACGGATACGGGGCGTTGGGAGCGTTCGGGGAGAGGAGGCGATGGGGGGCGGCGTCCTGCTGAACGTCGTCATCGAGCTGGAGGGCCGCGAGCGGTACGAGGAGGCCAACCTGTTCGGCCATTCGGAAGAGGAGGAGAAGGTCCATCAGTTCACCGTCGGCTCCTATGGCCAGGTGCACGATCACGTCGGCGGATGGAGGAGCGATGATGTCCTATTCGTCGAATGGAGCGGCATCAGCGGCGGCCGGCCGATGACGGAGAAAATCCGCTACGAATGGAAGGGGGCCGACATGTTCGAGGTGCATGAGACGGATGTCACCGCCGGCAAGGTCCAGGGAACGTTCGTCTTCACTGTGACAAGGACGTCGCCTCCTATCAAGGAGCAGATGGCCATGCCTACGTGAACCGCGGATGCGATGCTCCGCCACGAGGGGTCTGTAATAAGGTTTAAACTCGGTTGGAAGAATCACCGGGGATATGAAGCGCGTCACCATGGGTCACGGGGCGGGGGGCGAGCTCATGCACGAGCTGCTCTCCCTCCACATCATTCCGTTCCTGCCTCAGTTCAATGTCGAGGTCCCTTTGCGCTCCTTCGACGATTCCGCCGTGGTCGACGACATCGTGTTCACCACCGACGGCCATACCGTCAAGCCGCTGTTCTTCCCGGGAGGCGACATCGGCTCCCTGGCGGTGTGCGGCACCGTCAACGACATCTCGGTCATGGGCGCCCAGCCGCTGGCGCTGGGGCAGTCGATCATCATCGAGGAGGGCCTCGAGGTCGACGTCCTGGAGCGGGCCATGAAGTCGGTCGGCCAGTACTCGGAGCTGGCCGGCGTGCCGGTGGTCACCGGAGACACCAAGGTCATGGAGTCGGGGGCGCTGGACAAGATGATCATCACCACCTCCGCGGTGGGCAAGCGCAGCCGCTTCCTGGACCACGATCTTGACGTGGCGAAGGAGTACCGCCCGGTGACTTCCAAATGGCTCACCGACGACAACGTCCGGGAGGGGGACGCCATCATCGTCACGGGCACGCTGGGCGACCATGGCATCGCCCTGCTGTCGTTCCGTGAAGGCTACGGTTTCGAGACCGAGGTCAAGAGCGACATAGCACCGCTTAACCGCCTGTCCGAGGACGTCCTTCGCGTCGGAGGGGCGGTGAGCATGAAGGACCCCACCCGCGGCGGCTTTGCCAACGCCATCAACGAGTGGTCGTCCAAGTCAGGCATCGGCATCGAGATCGAGGAGAAGGCCGTCCCTATCGCCGAGCCGGTGAGGAACGCCTGCGAGCTGCTCGGGCTCGATCCGCTGAGCATCGGGAACGAAGGGAAGATGATCATCGGCGTCGTCCCCGAGATGGCCGAGGAAGTGCTCAAGGTGCTGCGCCGCAGCCCCCTGGGAAAGAACGCCGCCATCGTTGGGAAGGCGACAAGCAAGTACGAGAGGGTGGTGCTGCGCACCGAGGTGGGCGGCCACCGCATACTGGAGGCGCCGATCGGCGATCCGGTGCCGCGCATCTGCTGATCACAGCAGGGATTCGATCCAGTAGCAGATGACGAAGGCGCCGAAGCCGGCTATGGCCATGCGGGCGCCTTGCTTCCACGGGTTCCGGCCCCCGGAGCGGCCCATCGCCGCGCCCACCACGAACAGTATGAGTATGGCGAGGCCCACGCTGATGATGGCCGCGGCCCTGACGTTCCCCTCGCCCAGGATCAGGAAGGGCGTCAGAGTGATGGCGCCCGCGATCAGGGGGGCGATGAAGTTGACCGACGAGATCAGCATGATCGTGAGCTGAGACGTCCGGCTGATGCTGGTGTCCTCCAGCGAGCGGAGCATGGCTCTCTCCATCTCCCTCATCCTAAGGTTCTGCTCCATGGTCTCGGCCTCGTAGACGCTCACGCCGGTCGAGATGCCGAGGGCGACGCTGCTGGTAATGATCGTCGCCACTATGACCCTAAGGTCCGGATCGTTGCCGAAGGCCGATGCGATCAGTATGCCCAGAATGACGAAGGTGCTGTCGAAAATCGTGTTGACGAAGAACCGCCTCAGGGTCGGTCCGGTGTCTGGAGCCCTGAGCACCCTATGGATCCGATCGCCTATTCCCTGCTCGTTCACCACTTCATTTCCTCTCTTGGCTGTTGAATAAGGGGAGGGGGTTAAATAATTAGGTGGCCCCGGTCGCCGCACGAATGACGAAGCCAACTGGTCGAGGCTCGACTATCCTTTTATATCCCATTCTCATTGCACAGCTACGGGCTCATGGTCTAGCGGTCATGACGTTGCCCTTACACGGCGAAGGTCGCCGGTTCAAATCCGGCTGAGCCCACTTCTTCCATCTGGCTTGTTGCGGTTTTCCCCTTCAAGCTTTTTTGAAATATCATGTTGACACCCTCGCCCCTTCCGACGGGGCAACCGGCGGCGCCCCGTCCTTCATCCTCGAACGACCGCCTGCGGGTAACGCTTGGAACCCTGACGTAGCCATATATGGCATCCCGCAGGGCATAATCTAGCCCAGCGCTAACAGGCCCACAGCATCGCCATGGGAAGATGTCGAAAACGAGCCGATCGCCTCGAGCATCGGCACGAATCGACGCGTGAATTGACGTGCGCCTTGGTCCTTTCATCACCTCTGGTATGTCCGTTGAGGGGTGAGCACCACTTTATGGGAGCTGCCCTCTTTCGAGGAAAGGATCACGCCGCGGGGACAAGGATGGACGGGCCTTGACCCCTCGGCATGGGGATTATTCTTGTTTCATGGGCTAACTTGCCTCATCCGATCATTTCATCCAATAATCGACACCGGCCATACCCATGGCGATCATGTTCTCATCAGAGCAGTCTCTGGGGCTCTCGCATCCAGGCGCTATGATGAATCCGCCTTCTTGCCCTGCATCTTCGATGCATTTGAAAGCGGCGTCCCTTATGGATTCCGGCGTACCCTGCCACAGAACCTTTACCGGGTCGATGTTTCCCATGATGGCCATCCTCTTGCCGATATTCTTCCTTGCAACGGCAAGATCGTTCTTGACGTCGCAGCTGAAGCATTCCACCCCTGCATCTGGCAGTAGTTTCATCGTCTCCATAGTGTCTCCGCACATATGCACCAAGATGGGCACCTTGGTCTTGTTCTTGACACTGGTGCATACCTGTTTTGTGCCGGCAAACGCGAGCTTCTCGTACATCTCGCTCGAGATCATGTCTTCAGAAGCGGTCGGGTCAGACATCCAGAGGGCGGTTGCCCCTGCGTCGATGCATCTAAGCTGGATCTCTTCGCAGAAATTGGCGGTCTTTGACACTAATTTTGTAACGAGGTCGGGCTCGAAATTGATATCCATCATGATATTCTCCGCGCCCCGTAGGAACGCAGCAGTGGTGAACGGCCCCCAAGACATCCCCAGTATGTGGAAGTCCTCATCCATGGTCCTCGCCACCATGCTGATGTTCTCAACGAAACCCCTAGTGAACATTGGGCATTCCTTCGGATTGAAGGGGTCATAAAGATCCAGCTTATCGATATCCTCAGGCTCATTGATCAGCGTCGACATGACCCGGCCGTAGTTGTCGTCAGGCTGCTTGACGTCAAGACCCGTGTCTATCAGCTGGCCATTGGTGTCGAGTGCGGGCTTTACGAAGTCCGAGTGCGTCAGCTTAGCGAACCTCAGAGCTAGCTTTGCCGACAGGGCTGGGGTGCACCGCGCATCCTTGAACTGGTACCCACCACTGTGCACGGCAGTGATGTTGGAAAAGTTCTGTACGGGCGTACGGTAGGGCTTTTCAAAGTTCAACGCCATCTCCACCTGCACCCGATGCCCATAGTCTTCCTTGTGCCTCGGCGTCCGATGTCCAGTGTATGCTTGTTGTTCCGAATTCTGTATCATACTATCACCTTACATGACCTATTTGTTCCGTTCGTAGCGTGAGTAAATGAAAGGTGCTCCCCAGAGGTCTGGAGAGCTTGGGGATCTGTTTGGCGATTGCTCAGTCCGCCGAAGATGCTGGCGACTCGACCTGCGCAACATCTTCCTTGCGCACCACCGGCCCTATCGGCATAATCACCTTACCATACACCTCATTCAGGACCTCGGCCAGACCGGTGTAGAGGGCAGCGCATCCGAGGAATATCCCTACGACCGCGGCGACATCTCCCAGGACGGCGATGCCCGTTAGGTCATTGAGGGCCAGTAGGGCAAATCCGATAGAGCCGAGACCGAACACGACCTGCAGAGCTTTGGCAATCCTCAGGGTGCCGATGAACATGGCGAAGGTAAACACCGTCCACACAAGCATGAACCAGCCAACGGCTGCAGCGTCAGCAGCTGGGAATCCGAGGACAGGCAGCATCAGTAAAAAACAGAACGACAGCCAAAATGCTCCAAATGAGGTGAATGCTACGGTCCCGAAGGTGTTGCCGTGCTTCCACTCCAATATTCCAACGATGAGCTGAACGAGGCCGCCATAGAACATGCCCATGGCAAGTATCATGGTATTCATCCCATAGAGCCCGTTGTTGTGGAGCATCAGGACCAGGGTTGTGAGCCCGAAGGCGCACAGTCCCAGCGCTCCAGCGTTTCCCACTTTCTCCTTTGACATATTGTATCCTCCTAGAATTAAGATGTTTACGAATCCAGAGCACATTGAGGATATTACTTCAGAACGGCGAACATGTTTGATTGAACGTTTTATAACGTTGTCGACGAACATGTCAGCTTGGGTCAGAGTGTCAGTGCTGCCATAATATGTATGCTGGCGCTAGTCCGATAGATCGCCCATTTAACACAGATGTTGTTCAATGGTTGGGGTCGATAGGTGAAAATGATATAATCGGCCAGTGGACGTCGACAGGGCTTATCCCGGACACCAACACCAGATGAGGCCGTATGCACAGATATGCGAGAACGCGGGCTCGTCGTGATCGTTGCGTTTCCCCCACAAGGGCGGGCGTTGACGGCCTATCAATCTATTATTTCTCAGAGCTGGTCAGATAATCAGATATGAGCCTTCGTTCAGCTCTTCTAAGCATGATGTTCAAAGTTGATTTGGATACCCCGATCTTTGCGGCCAGCTCATCAAGTGTGACCTGGCTTGGAATATTATAATAGCCGGATTCAAAGGCCATTCTAAGGCTCACCTCTTGCCTGTAGGTGAGCCCTCCCCATGCCTGTTTTTCATAAACGCTTATGACGTTCACGTAATACCCCAGGTCTTTGACCGAATCGATGAAAGTTCTGATGGACTCGGAATCGGACCCGACCAGATGGAATATCAGATCGTTGTCGTCCGACT
The DNA here is from genome assembly GCA_002504525.1 of Methanomassiliicoccus sp. UBA345. Lineage (GTDB taxonomy): Archaea > Thermoplasmatota > Thermoplasmata > Methanomassiliicoccales > Methanomassiliicoccaceae > DTU008. The sequence goes on along the minus strand of DATD01000032.1, from coordinate 28,533 downwards.
GAATGGCCAGCTCCAAAAAACACCCACTCTCGTGGATCAGATGGCTTAGTTTGCATTGGGTATTAACGACTAGGGCGGAATAGGAGCCATTGCCTGATCTGGCGATTTCTATTCTTATATGATCGTCGTTTAGTTGCAAGGGCTCGCTGAGCAACCGGTCCAATACTTCCGGATCTCCCTCGAATCTGATAAGGCTGTGACCGCAGTTTGGGCCCACCGGAGCACATCTAAGGATCTTTACCGAGATGCCATGCTCCTGGAGGGATGGAAGGCAATTGATGCAAGCACGACGATCGATAGGATTTTTAATCTTGAGGGTAACCGATCGCATAAATGACAAAAGCGTAATTCCATATATCTATAAGAATGAACTTGGCTGCATTATCCACCGCCCCACTTTCGTCAAAGTGGAGTGTGATCATGCCACACGCTTATCTCGCTGATCATTACAGAATGTATTATTCGAGGGCCCCATCGATAATATTGCTTTTGATCCATAATGTTCTTCGGGTTTGGTCGATGGCTTTTATAGAAAAGTAGATAATCTTTCCCTCGCTTAGTCGCTGAAATGAAGAAGTGTGTGGCCATTCTAGCTCCGTCCGAAGGTTGGGAGTCCATATGCCGGCCATATAAGGACAGCGCAGATTTTGTTTTTGTACCATTATTTACATCAACTCCGGTAGACAATGCGGGGTTCACGGACTTCTTGATGAACCTGTCCGTGTCCAAATTCGATTCAGTGGTGATGACCTGCCCCACGGCAGTTAGGCATTCCATCAACATGGCGATCGAACGTGGATTGCTGAACCGGTTCTTGACCTCGATGAGCAAGGTCGAGGTTATCGTGATAGGGGACCGGTCTGCGGAGAGCGCAAGGTGGAATGGGCTGAAGGTCTCTTCAATATCTCCAGAGGCCTCTACGGAATCACTGATTAAGCACATAAACAACTTACCGTTCAGGGGAAATATCGCCTTACTTCGCTCCGACAGGGGCTCCAATATTCTTCCAATGGCATTAACCGACGCCGGGTGGAAAGTGACGGAAGTACCGGTCTATTCCTTGCAACTGAAAAAATCTGAGGACATGGAGATTCTCTTAGACCGACTGGAAAATAGAGAGATCGATGCATTGGCGTTCCCTACCCCAAGCCATGCCGATGCTTTTTTCTTCCATCTCCGGGAACGTTTTGAAGATGTGAACCCAGAGGGCCTTTTCGACGATGTCGCGGTAGCCGTCCTGAGCCATGAGACGAAGGATAAGGTGGATGGTTATGGGGTCGAGGTCGACATAATGCCAGATAAGGCAACTGCAGAGCTATTGATAAAGGAGATAATCAAACATCTTTGAATGATGAGGCCTTCCTTATCGACTGCGATTTTCTTCTTATAGAAAGAGCAAAATTTTGGCTTGTTAATAAAGAGAGGAATGTACCGCGGCCCTGCATTCTCTAACACCAATGTAACATGCCCAAAATGTGGGAAGCAAGTGTCCATAAAATTCGCCTATAGCAGTACGACAGCATCTAAGCGGTGCCCGTCCTGCGGTAAAACAGTGGTGTTCAAGCGCCCTTATCCATTTTGGTATAAGTATTAGGACATGTGGTGAAAGCGATGACCATACCCTAAAGAAAAAAGGGTTTGCATTCTGGCTCTGCATTCTATTGAAATAATTGATTTCCAATTATCATCCTGACTTTGACAATTGGCCGAATTAAATATTTCTCGCTTTGGTGAGTGCGATGATACTGGCCTCTGCCCGATGGCCGAGGCCAGTGTTCCGAAGAGCAGCGATTCGATCAATAATCGATCGGGTGAATTGTCAAGGCCAGGCTTCATCATCTGGCTCAAACAATGCGTGGTCTCGGCTGAGCCCATCTCCATTTTCATGGATGTCGAGGACCCAGGGCGTCCGCGGTCCACGTGCGGCGACAGTGCACTATGCTCTCGATCCGTGTGCAGGGCTCCAAGTCATCACGGCCAGGACCTTCTTGGCCTTTTTGCGAAATATCCCATACTCACTTCGATCTAAAACAAAGTCCCTTATGACGGCCCTCTTCTCATCGTCCATCTCGGTGAATATCTCAAAATAGGTCTGGAAGTTTGAGATGGCCACGTCGGCATCGACCTCCGTTTCCACGCTGGCAGAGATGTGTTTCAGGTCTGGCCTCTCTCCCGCCTCTATCAGAATATTGAAGGGGTACTTGATATCGTATGCGAAGGAGGGGCGGAACTCCCCCACCACTCTCTCCCATAGATCGTTCCGGGCATTCATCTCTTTTCCCCGGGCGGGGGCGATATAGCAACAATCCCGTTTGCTCGTCGAGCCCATCTTCATCAGCCCCTCAGAATTACTTGCAGCGGGGGACAGGGCGCTCACCACGAGGTCAAAACCGCCTATGCCGAACTCATCCCATCTGGCGACCGTTCCCTCCACGTTGGTCAGGCGCTTCTCGTCCGCCCTCCTTGATAGCTCATGGATCATACCTTCCGCTGGATCTAGGCCCATCACGCATAGGGCGTGCTGCGCCATAGGTATCGTATAGGTGCCCGGACCGCATCCAACATCGAGAACGCTGTCGGTCGGACAAAGCCTTCCTTCCCGCAACAGATGGTCGACGACCGCCTGATACAAGTGCGCTTCTGCGTCCACATCGCGGCCGTACTGCTCTGCGCAGGCGTTCCAGTACCGCTTCCACCTGCTTTCGTTCTCCGCCGTTACATTCAGAGGCGACCGATCGTGCGCCTTGGACCACTCATCCTGCCATGTCATATCCTCACCTGAGCGGACGGGGGCGACCTTGCATCGATCTGGCCGCCGGATCATGGTGACGCTGGATCCCAGCGAGGGGGCCAAGCCAGCCATTCGGTTCGACGCAGGCGCGCATCCCCTTCACATTATCATTATTCTGTCTCTGCCGTAGACGTTGTCGACGACGGATTCGACGCCGTAGGCCACCCTGATGTTGTCGGGGTTCAGTACATCCTTGCTCTTTCCAGCATCCAATACCCTACCCTCGTGAAGCAATACGACCTTGTCACAGAATCGCATCGCCAGGTCCAGGTCGTGAACCACGGCGCAGGCCCCGATGTTCTTCGCCCTCACCTGCTGATCGATCGCCCGCATCACATCGATCTGGTACTTCACATCCAGATTGCTCGTGGGCTCATCCAGCAGCAGCATTTCGACGTCTTGTGCGATCGCGCGCGCGATCAACACTCGCTGTGCCTGCCCGCTGCTGATGCGGTCGAACCTTTGAGAGGAAATGTGCTTGATGTCCATCTCCTCCATGGCCTTCCACGCCATCTCACGGTCTGCTTCACGGTAGTCCAATGAGACGTAGGGCCTTCGTCCCATCAGAACGACCTCGTATACCGTCGGAGTGCAGTTCTCGTTCACGGAGTTTTGAGGGACAAACCCGATCCTCTTTGCCATGTCGATCCTGCTCATCCTCTCAACGTCCGCTCCGTCGAGTGCTATGGTGCCCTGCTTTGGTGAAAGTATCCTGTTGATGCATTTCAGCAATGTGGTCTTACCTGAACCGTTGGGGCCTAGAATACCAAGGATCTCTCCTGGAAATGCATCCAGACAGACTTCATTTAATATATTTGTATTACCATAATTAAAAACAATATCGTTGACCCTTAGCCGCATGCATACGAAAATGCAGTATCATGATATATAATGTTTATTGTCATAACATTTCATTGTGAACGCTACGGCGCCCCGATATCATTACTGTCTATGCCATCCATTTTTGTTTTCTGGCTCGCTTCATAAAAAATAATATTTCTTGCTGGCTTAAATCTACGTCGGGTGTCAATGGTCCCCTCTTTTAATATAAATAATAATAAATTTTACTCATCATAGACCATTTTTAGAGATACTTCATCACAATTGTCAAGATTACATATTAATACGAATCTTGTAATCGTGTTACGCATGAACACCAAGGTCATTGCCGTCATCACCGTCGGAATTCTCGTAGTTACCGGAATTATTGGCGCATTCGCATTGATGCAACAGGGCGCGAAGGGAGAAAGGGATCTAACCTCCTTCGCGCTCGAGATCTATGGAAATGCGAACGGTGATTCGAGAGTGGACAAAGCTGACGCGACCCTCGTTGAGAGGTACATCAGCGCGTCTTCCAAGAGCAACAGCACCGAGATGGAGAGATTCATCGCAGATAACAAATTTGATGTAAGGCTTGCCGATGCCAACAAGGATGGAAAGATCGACGCTGCCGATGTGAGCCAGATACGCGCGGTCGTAAATGGGAATGCTGAGAGGCTGTGGTTCGTTGACGGGATCGGCGCCGATAGAAGCGTCGGATTGGACATATCCAGGATTGGCGCGGAGTACTATGCCAACACCGAGCTCTGTCTCATCCTGGGGGTGGCAGACAAGGTCGTGGCCGTGGACAACGCCCCTTATATCTACAAGGACTTTTACTTCACACCATCGCAGCGGGCCAACGTCGTCAATCTAATCAACATGAACACGCCAGATTATGCCTTCGTCAACGAACTGGACCTGGATGTGCTGCTGACCTTCTTCACCAACAGCTACGATGTCAAGCAGACAAAGCTCATCGGTACCGACGTGATATACCTCGGACTCTACAATCCTGACATGTCCGACGCGGAGGGCTCGAACTTCATCCAAGGGATCCTTAAGGCCGGGTACATTTTCGGCGCCGTGGAGCGTGCTGAAGCGTATGCGGCCTGGATCCTCGAGACACGGGACAAACTTGCCGACATCGCCAGTACGATCCCGGACGGGGAGAAGCCAACGGTCCTCATGAGCAACTATCCGAATTCCTATTTCATTGATCCGGATACGAAGACGGCGACGGTCTACTGCTTCACCGACCCCCTCGGGCAGGCGTGCCTCCTGGGGGGAGGCAGGAATGTCGGCGAAATGCTGTATGGAACAACATATAATACAAGCCTCTCCCAGAAGTCCCAGGTGGATGCGTTGTTCAACGATGACGACTCCATCAAGATCGACCATATCTTCCTCCACATGGTGAAGTACACCTTCGGGGGGACGGTCGTTGCCGGCGTCCC
>DATD01000032.1:1651-23226 GCA_002504525.1 Methanomassiliicoccus sp. UBA345 | reverse complement strand
GCCACACCCTCCTGGTCGATCTGGACCCGAACGACCTCTACCTGATCGCAGGGGACTTCAGGAACGGCCCCACCGGGGCGGTATTGCTAGGCGCGTACATCGGCAAGGCCATCAACCCGGACCATTACGCCGACATCGATCCTATTGCCCTCCACAATGAGTACATCAACAACTGGCTGGGAATAGCTGACTTCGATGTTTCGACGGACGGGGTGTTCCTATATCACCCGATCGACTGAAGGTGCCCGCCATTTCTCCTTTTCATTAGAACGGGTATTACTATGAGATGGGCTGATGAATGGAACACCTCGATCAAGCTGACCTCGCGAGAAAGGCTCAATTCGGGAGCTTTCTGGGACGGTCGCGCTGGCGGTATCGGGCCAAGCAGTTTCTCGAGGAAACTGACCGATGAACAATTGGCGGTCATCCGTCCAGGGGCCGATGAGAGGATAATTGAAATCGGCCCCGGCAACGGAAGACTGACGATTCCCTTGGCGCGGTCAGCGCTTGAGGTCACAGCCGTGGACCCGTCGGCAAACATGTTGAGAATATTGAGCGAAAAGATGAGCTCTGAAGGCCTGACCAATCTCCGGCTCATAAACGATTACTGGGACCGCATGGACATGAAAATGCTCGGTCGGCATCAGAAGCTAGTGTCCTCCTTCTCATTGTTCATGTATGGCGCGGATGAACAGATGAGGAGGATGGATTCCATCGCCGATGCGGTCCATCTGTTCGTCCCCGCGGACATCAGAATACCGTTTCCGGTCCAGGAGATAATGTTCGGCCGGGTCATGATCGAACACACGGATTTCGAGATATTGCACAACATCGCGAAGGAGCTGGGATTCGAGCCCAGCACTTCCATACTGGGATATGGCGATGTCATGAGCTTCGAGAGCCTCGATGCCGCTCTGGAGCACTGCTTCGATCTCTACAACGTCCCGGAGCCCAAGAAGGAACCAGTCGCCGATCACTTGTCGTCGGCCATGACGATGATGGACGGGAAGTTCGTCCTGGGCGAGGCCCGAAAGGTTGGGACCATATGGTGGCAGAAGAGATAGGGGCGAGGAGGTTCGGCGCGAACGAGAAGGACGCCGACAGGATGAGGGTCAGAAGGGTGGAACTCAGAAGGGTGACAATGATCGTCGCCCTGGCGCTCCTGATGATGGCCCTGATGTCGTACTCGATCACCATCGGTTCGACGACTATAACTCCCCTGCAAGTGTATGAGGTGTTGCTCAACCAGATCGTGCCGGGCCTCTTTGATATTCCCTTCAAGACAGAGCAGATAGTTCTTCAGGTGTATGCCCCGCGGGTGCTGATGGCGACGTTCGTCGGAGCAATACTGGCCATAGGAGGATGTCTCGTACAGACCGTCATGAAGAACCCTCTGGCCACGCCATACACGCTGGGAGTCTCTAGTAGCGCGGCCTTTGGAGCGTCCCTCTCGATCATCGTTGGCCTCTCAGCTGCGGTCGGCACAGTGGGGACAATGCTCAACGCGTTCCTTTTCTCCCTTATACCGGCAGGGATCATACTGACCGCCTCCATACGCAGGAACATGATGCCCAGCACCCTTATCTTGGTGGGCGTATCGATATCGTATATATTCTCAGCCGCAAATACCATCATGCAGTATTTCGGATCGGCTGACGCTGTGAAATCCGCGATGTTCTGGTCAGTGGGGGACCTGAATAATGCATCAATCTGGCAGGTGCCTTACGTCCTGATAATGCTGGCGGTGATCTCGGCTGTCTCCGCATGGCTTGTCAAAGATATCAATATCCTGAGGATGGGCGACGATACGGCCCTGTCCCTGGGAGTGAGCGTGAGATCGGTAAGATTGGTTTCCATCCTCATCGCGTGCTTCGCGACGGCGGTGGTGGTGAGCTTTACAGGCGCCATAGGATTCGTCTGCCTTCTGGCACCGCACATCTCTAGAATAGTGGTGGGCAACGATCTCAAGTACCTCTTCCCAGCCTCCGCGATAATGGGCGCACTGCTGCTGTCTCTGGCCGACGTCGTCGCCAAGGACCTCATCAATCCGATAATGTTGCCGGTTGGCGCGATCACGGCCCTGATCGGCGGTCCGATATTGATCTACCTGCTCTTGGTGAGAAAGGACGCTATTGTCATATGAGGGGGGGCAACACCTGCCTGATCAGGAGGCATTACACGCCGAGCCGCTTTCCCGCGTATACGTGGGTGCCTCCTGGCACCGGGTACAGACTTGCCAGTTGGGCCGAGGACATTGCATTGAAGATAGTCACCATGCTGGCGATAAGAAGCCCGATGAACACGGCGTCCGCCAGGCCCAGGCGGCGGGCGAGCCGGCCAGATTCCCTCACGCATGTGGATTGGGAACGCAGGGGTTGAACATGTTTTCTCCTCCCGATATTCAGATAGGAAACCATCGACCGGCGGCAACATTCAATAGCCGCGGCATCCAAGGGATGCTGGGATGAGGAAGGCAGCATTGGTGCTGATCGCCGCCGCACTGCTGATAGCGGCAGCGGCGGTGTTCATTCTCGTCAGCAACCCGCCGCAGGGGTCGGAGCCCCCCATCGAGCAGGAGCTCGGGCTGGAGCTGGTTGCCGATGGCCTTGTCCATCCGATCGCCGCGGCGACGGCCCCGGGCATCGATGACCGCGTGTTCATCGTCGACCAGGTCGGCACGGTACATATGCTGATGGCCGACGGAACGCTGGCCGACGGACCGTTCCTCGACCTGCGGGAAGAGATCGTCGAACTGAGCCCCGGCTACGACGAGCGCGGCCTGCTTAGCATCGCTTTCCATCCCGACTATCCGTCCGACCGGCTGGTGTACGCGTTCTACACCGCGCCGCTGCGGGCCGGCGCGCCGGACGGTTACGATCATACCAACGTCGTAGTGGAGCTCACCGCCTCGGAGGACGGCCTGTCGGTCGACGGCTCTACCGCCAGAACCGTTCTGGCGATCGACCATCCCGCCATGAACCACAACGGCGGCCAGGTGCTCTTCGGGCCGGACGGGCACCTGTACGTGACGGTCGGGGACGGCGGGAGCGCGAACGACGAGGGGCTGGGACATAACGCAACGGCGGGCAACGGCCAGGACACGGACGTGCTGTTCGGCAAGGTGCTGCGGCTCGACATCGAGCGGGAAGGGAACGGCACGGCGTACGGCATCCCGAAGGACAATCCCTTCGCCGACGGCGGCGGCCGTCCGGAGATCTTCGCCTACGGGTTCCGCAATCCCGCCTATGCCACGTTCGATGCCGGGACCGGCGGACTATTCGTCGCCGACGCCGGGCAGGCCCGCTGGGAGGAGGTGGACCTCGTCGTCAACGGGGGCAACTACGGATGGAGGATCAAGGAGGGTGCCCATTGCTTCGATCCCGCCAACCCCCGAGGCGACCCCACGGGATGCCCGGACAGGGGAGCGAGAGGGGAGGAGCTCGTCGATCCCATCGCGGAGTTCAGGAACTCCGCACAGCCCGGAGGGGAGGGCGCCACGGTGATCGGCGGCGCTGTGTATCATGGCGGAATCGCCGCCCTCGACGGAGGCTACGTCTTCGGGGCATTCCGCGGCGGCGGCAGCCCGCTGTTCATCATTCTACAATCAGACGGCAACTGGACTCGGCATTCCGTCCTTGTGGGCGCCCCATCCGGCCTCGTTCCCGGCTACCTGCTCGCGGTCGCCCTCGATCAGGACGGCGAGGTGCTTGTTCTCGGTTCCGACTCGGCCGGTCCAGCTGGCACGTCGGGGAAGGTGTGGAGGCTGACCGGGTAAGAGGGCCGCATCGCTCGGCCGCCATGGTCGTGTTAACGCGGGAGCTGCGGGTCGAGCTCATCGGCCTCGGTCCGGCACTTCACCTTCTTCCACCGCCCATACGCGACCCACGCCAGGAAGATGATCGCCACCGCGCCCAGGATGACCCAGTCCAGTTTCCATTCGCCGATGCGTTCCGATATAACCAAGTAGCTCGCACCCAGCAGGTACCCGGCCACCGCGAGGACGGTGTTCCATATCACGGCCCCCATGAAGGTGAAGAGGACGAAGCGCTTGAAGTCCATCTTGGCGATGCCGGCCGGGAAGGATATGATGGAGCGGATGCCTGGCAACGAATGCCCGATCAGGATGCCGTAATTACCCCACCTCTCGAACCACGCGTCGGCGCGGCATAGGCTGTCATGCCCGAACCCGAAGTACTTGCCGAAGCGGTCGATGAACGGCCGCCCCAACCGGTAGCCGATGAGATACGCTATCGACGAGCCGCTTGCCGCCCCCAGTGAGCTGACCAGCACCACCAGGACGATGTTGAACCGCCCTATCGAGGCGAGAAAGCCGGCCAGCGGGACGATGATCTCGCTCGGGATCGGTGTGAAGATGCCTTCGATGAACATCGCCAGGAAGATGCCCAGGTAGCCGGCCTGACTGATCAGATCGATAACGAACTCATTTATCATCACCAGCAGGCTCATGGTTCATCCTCGGTCCTCAACAGCAATGGTGGCGACCTTATAAAAAATACGCACCGCGGCCGCAAGTCTATTGAACGCGCTAGCCATTCACGATGCGTTCACCATGGTAGACCTCCGTCCCTTCCGCGGCATCCTTCCCCATCTGAGCAGTAACGAGAGCATCGCCGACCGCATATCCCCGCCCTATGACATCATCTCCCCCGAGGAGCAGGCCAGGCTGCAGGAGAAGAAGCATAACGTTGCTCGAATCACCCTCGGAGGCCTCGACGGCCGGTACGACGAAGCGGCCAAGCTGCTCGACGAATGGATCGCGAAGGGGAAGCTGGTCCAGGACGACAGGGAGTGCTACTACCTGTACCGCCAGAGCTTCCAGGACCATGGCACGTGGATGTCGAGGAACGGCATCATCGGGGTCCTGAGGACGGAGAGCTACGATGATGGCAACATAATACCTCACGAGGAGACGTTCCCCAAGGTCAAGGAGGACCGCCTCAACCTGCTGAGGGCCACCGCCACCCATTGCGAATCGATCTTCGGCCTGTACGACCGTTCGGACATTGACCTTGCGGAGGTCTCGAAGCGGGCCGAGAGGCTGTACGAGGCTACCGACGCCTCGGGTACGGTGCACCAGCTGTTCCGCATATCCGAACCGGCGGCCGTTATGGCGCTGAGGGACATGTTCGCCGCCAAGAAGATGCTCATCGCCGATGGCCATCATCGCTACGAGACCGCCTACAAGTACTCGCAGGAGAACCCCGGGGACGAGATGAAGGCCTACGTGCTGTGCACCATGGTGTCGTCCCAGGACAGCGGCATGTTCGTTCGACCGACCCACCGCCTCATCAGGAACCTGGACTACCGGCCGAGGGATCTGCTGGACCGGATGCGGGAGCATTTCACGGTGCGGGAGGTGAAGGACGCGGAGGCGATAGGGAAGGCCCTCGATTCCGCCACCGCGCCGACCTTCGGCCTGATGCTGAAGGACGGCACCATGTTCGTGGCGGAGCGCCCGGCGCCGCTCGGCGACATCCTGTGGTCAGTGGACACCTACGTGGCGCAGGAGGTCATCTTCAAGGACGTGCTGTACTCGATGCCGAACGGCAGCGGGATGACCGTGGAATACGACCACGAGCTCACCTCGGCGGCAAGGCGCATGGCCAACGGGGAGATCGATATGGCGATCATCGTCCGCGCGCCGTCGCTGGACCTGACGTGGAAGGTCGCGGAGAGCGGCCGCAAGATGCCGAAGAAGACCACCTACTTCTGGCCGAAGATATGGTCGGGATTCGTGCTGTACCGCATGAGGTAGACGCGTTGGCTAATTATCTGATTTGATATTATTCAACATCATGAATACCTATTTGTAGCGGATGCTCCAAAGTATGTTCCGAGCGGGGTCCACGGGGAACTCGCTGAGAATCTGGGGGGAAGAAAACGTACGGGAGCAGGATGGAGGCGGCACACCAGAGACGGGGATGGATCTACCTCCTCGCCATCATCCTGCTCCTGTTAATCACCTTGGTCGCGGTCCCGGGGACGGTGTGATGTTCGCACCAGCATCTCCGTCCATTAGCCTTTTCTGACCGCGGCCCATCTTATAGACGATCGTCGGGATCGATGTCGCTATCCTCGTACCTGTTCCGATTGGAGCGCTTCTGCAGCTGCTCCAGTCCTTTCCAGGAGCGCGACGCCTCCTTGCCCCGGCCCCTCCTGGCCGGAGGGCGGCTCCTGTTCCTTCGCCGGTTCCTTCTGACGTAGTAGACGATGAGCACGAGGATGATGGCCAGGATGGCGACCGCCCAGCCCACCAGGGTGATGAGCTCGGACGAGGCCAGCTTTATCGTTCCCACGGTCCCCTCGGTCCCGGGCGCGATGTTCACGGGCATGGTCCGGGTGATGTAGCCGGACAGCGACACGGTCAGCGTCTGGTTCCCAGAGGGGATCAGCAGGCGGAACGCTCCCCCCTCGTCGGTCGCGGTGCTCGACCCTCCCGGGATGAACACCCGGGCGTTGGCCAGGGGCGAGCCGTCAGCGTCCAGGACGGTGCCGGTCACGTACGCCATCGAGGTGGTGTTGAACGACCAGGTGGTGTTGGCCCACCGGCCGCTGTGGTCCCGGGCGACCGCCTCGACCGTGTAGGAGGTCCCGAGCGCGAGCGGAGCGTTGGGAGTGAACGTCATAGTAATGCCGTCCCATTCCACCATTCCCTTGACGCCGGAGACGGTGATGTTGCTGACCTCCCGGTCCAGCGGTTTCGTGTATACCACCCTGATGTCGGTGCCCATTATGGCGCCGTCGCCGGGGAAGGTGCTCACCACGCCGAACGGCACGGAGTCGATGTTGAACGACGTGCTGTCGCGGTCGGTGTTGTTGGCCGAGTCGACCGCGACGACCTCCACCGTGTACTCGCCGTCCCGGAGGTCGGTGAACAGGAAGGAGTCGGCGGCGGCGGCCACGGTGGTCTGGTACGCTCCGTTGAGGAATACCTTGAAGCCTTCGATGTTGCCGCCCGCGTCGGACGCCTCCCACGTTACCTGGATGGGAGCTTTGCCGTCGTAGGTGCGCGCCCCGTCGGGAGAGATGATGTTCAACGAGGGAACGGTCATATCGACCGAGAACGCCACGCTCCGCCGCGTGCTGTCGCCGGTCCCGTCGAACGCGGTGATCGTGACCAGGTAGTCGGCGTTCTCCAGGCCCTTCAGCATCACCTCCGATGCGGTGTGGTCCAGTGCGATGGTCTGGTTGAACGCTCCGTTCATCATCACCTCGACCGCGTACCGGGCGATCGATGACGGGTCGGACGCGCTCCATCTCACCGTGACGTCAGAGGAATTGAGGTCGTCGCCGTACGACGGCCCAAGGATCGCCAGCTCCGGGCCGGAGGTGTCGACGAAGAACGCCACGGTATCCATGCCCGAGACGGTGCCGTTGTACGAGCGCGCCACCACCACATGGAGGCCGTCAGCGAGGTTCGGCACCTCAACGCTGCCGCTGGTCCCTATATTGGATAGTTCTGCCCCATCGACCCATATGCGGCATCTCTCCATGCCAGGATCGCTCTCCCAGCTCACCGTGACATTGCTGCCGGTGACCTCGTTCACGGCAGGAGAGGTGATCGTGACCAGCGCATCCTCGGCCGCTGCAACCGGCAGCATCGCTGACGACGCGATGACGCAGATTATCAGCATCACTGCTAAGACATCAGTTCGCATCCCATCCCATCCTGGGTCGGAATCATGGTGCTTGTTTATAAAATAGATGAAGTGAGTTGGAAATGGAGCCACTGGAGGGAATTGAACCCTCGACCTACGCCTTACCAAGGCGTCGCTATACCGCTAAGCCACAGTGGCGGTTGGAGACCTCCAATCCGCTTAACGATTATATAGGTTTCGTCCATCCAAATCGGCCCGGTATATGAAGGAGAGCGTACCCGGCCATGAAACGGAGGGCGGCCAGTGAGCGAGGTGGGCACCATGGCAGAAGGCGTCCTTCCGTCGGATCATCCGGCCATGGGCGTGGAGAGTATCCCGAGGGACTCGTACGACAGCACCATGATGCCCCTGGTAACATGCTTCCTCAGCCGCCCGTACACGTCCAGGAAGGCGTCGTTCGGCACGATGACCGCCACCAGGATGTCCTCGTCCCCGGCATCCAGATACTCCTTCTCCGCCAGCTCCCGCCGCCAGCTGAGGTCCGATTCCACGAACTCCACGCTGACCAGGGCGTCCTCCAGGGCGGTGATGATTATGCCCCGGTTCTCCTCCCCGATGAGCTCATAGCCCACTTCCAGGTCGGGGTCGTCCTCCTCGATCTGCTCGATGCGCTGCAGTATGACATCCTCGATGTCGATCAACGCTCCCCACTTGTCCTTCATCGTATAATTAACCGCCCGCTCGGGGCTCGCCTAACACCGTTACGTGTCGCCCGCATCAGCAAGGCTTATGACCGGCTCGCCGGTAAGGGATGCATATGAAGGACGAGATGAGCGCGTTCGACATTCTTGCCATGACCTCCGAGATGCAGGTGCTGGTGGGTGGCTACCTCGACAAGATCTTCCACTGGGGCGGCAGGAACATGCTGCTGCGCATCAACACCCCTTCCGCCGGACGGAAGGAGCTCGTCCTCCAGGACCTAAGATGGTTGTACCTATCGCCGGAGCGGCCGGAGATGCCGGACATACCGTCGCAGTTCGCGGTGCACCTGCGGAAGGTGCTGACCAACGGGCGCATCTCATCGGTCCGCCAGAGGGAGTTCGACCGGGTGGTGGTGATAGACCTCGAAAAGGGTCCGGCGTCCTTCCAGATCATCATCGAACTGTTCGGCGGCGGGAACCTCGTCGTCGTCTCGGAGGGCAAGATCGTCGGCTCCGTGGTGTCGAGGAAGTGGCGCCACCGCGAGATACGGCCGGGCGTCGAATACCTCTTCCCCCCGTCCCGGTTCGACCCCACCGCCATGGACGCCTCCTCCTTCCGGAAGACCGTCCTCGGCTCCACGTCCGATGCGGTGCGAACCCTGGCCACCGCCATCAACGTCGGAGGGCAGACCGCCGAGGAGGCCTGCCGGAGAGCAGGGGTGGAGAAGAGCGTCAAGGCCAAGGAGCTGTCCGACGAAGACGTCTCGAGGCTGTACGACGCGCTGGCCCTCATGCTGAACGAGGCAGCGGCCTCGCGGCGGCCGCGCGAGGTGCTTAAGGGCGGCAAGCCGATCGACGTCACGCCCATACCGCTGCTGCTGTACGCCACCGAGGAGGCGCGGGAGCACGAGACGTTCTCCGACGCCATTCACGCCTACATCGCATCCATCGAGCCGCCGGTGAAGGAGGACGCCGAGCTGGCCAGGCTGCAGAGGCAGCTGGAGCAGCAGCGCAAGGCCATCGAGGCCCAGGAGGCCGAGGCCCGCACCTTCGTGGAGATGGCCGAGGCCATCTACTCCGACTACATGGGAACCGATGCGCTGCTCATGGCCGCGTCGAAGCTGAAGGGTATGGGCTGGGACGCCGCCCGGACCGAGGGGGCGGCGATCCCTGGAGTGCTGTCAGTGGATCCAGAGGAGCACGTCCTGAAGGCGAGCATATCGGGAAAGGAGGTCGATCTCGACTACACCCTCGGGGTGGAGGGCAACGCCGACCTGCTGTACCGGACATCGAAGGAGTTCAGGGACAAGATGGAGGGGGCCAAGAACGCCATCAAGGACACCGAGGCCCGCCTCGCCAAGAGGACCAAGGAGGGAGAGAAGCAGCGCCTGGCCGAGAAGCACGTGGCCCGCAAGACCAAGGAGTTCTGGTTCGAGCGGTACAAGTGGTTCGTCACCTCTGGCGGGCGGCTGGTGCTCTCCGGCCGGGACGCGCGTTCCAACGACCAGCTGGTCAAGAAGCACCTCAAGCCCGCTGACCGGTATGCGCACGCCGACGTCCACGGAGCGCCCAGCGTGGTGGTGATGGACGGCGAGAACGCGTCGGACGAGGAGATGGAGGAGGTGTGCGCCTTCGCCCTATCCCATTCCAAGGCGTGGACGGCCGGCGCGAGCGAGGGGACGGCGTATTGGGTGCTGCCGGACCAGGTGAGCAAGATGGCCCAGGCGGGGGAGTTCGTCCCCCGGGGGGCGTTCATCATCCGGGGCAAGAGGAACTATATCTACCACTTGCAGCTGGAGCTGGCCATCGGGGAGGTCGAGTACGAAGGGGCCCGGAAGATCATGTGCGGACCGCGATCCAGCATCGTCGGCCGCTCGTCCAAATATGTCATCATCCGGCCCGCAAAAGCCGTACGCAGCAAGGCGTCAGCGCAGTTGTCCCGCGCGTTCGAGGTGCCTGAGGAGGAGATAGCGAGGATTCTTCCCCCCGGAGAAGTGGAGATCGTGGAGCGCGTAGGAATGGAATGAGAAAGTGGCGCCCGCGCTGGGATTCGAACCCAAGTCCAAAGATCCGCAATCTTTTAGGATATCCAAGCTACCCCACGCGGGCTTGATTCCTGATTCGTATCCTCCTTTAATATGTTTCGCCCTCCGTCGTCCGTCCTGGCTGATTATCATCATCCATAACGACAGGAAAAGGGGCTTAACCCTTCCCTCCTTTCGGAGTGAAAGGGATGCCATGAAAGACTATCGCATGTGGGTGGAGGTCGCGGAGAGGAAGAGGAAATGCCATCGCTGCGACGGGGACATCGACCGCGGAGTGATGTTCGTCCGCTCCGGGGACCGCGAGAGGCCCAAAGGCGCTCGGACCCTCTGCGCGTCATGCTTCGAGGAGGTCATGGACGACCTGTCGCACGACTTCCAGGAGATGAACCGGCCGTCCGCGGCGGTGCAGCTGGCCGACAGCGCCCGGTGCGCTGACGGCCTGGCCATGGCGGGTCCGCGCTGCTTCGCCTGCGGGATGTCGCCGGAGCGGTGCCGGTGCGGGCACGAGGCGTACCGTTAGTACGTCGTGATCATGTCCAGCTTGCCCTTCCGGCGGGCGATGCGGTCGGCGTAGCGGAACATCGCCAGCGACAGCGCGGTGAAGGCCATCGTCGAGATGGCCAGGAAGGCGAGGATCGTCCCGTCGCCGAAGCCCTGCAGGCCGCCCAGCACCTCGATGCCCTCTCCCGGGTACAGCGAGCGGCGGACCAGCTCCAGCCAGTACGTCACCGGTATCATGAGGCCGATGGCCTGCCCCCAGACCGGCAGGACGGTGATGGGAAAGACCGCTCCGCAGAACAGGTACACGAACCCACCCACCCCCTCGTTGATCGAGGTGGAGTGCTTGGCCGTCAGCAGCGAGACGCCCGCCAATGCCAGTCCCAGGGCGGTCAGGCACGCCAGTCCGAGCAGCATGGCCGCGGCGAACAGGGGCCAGTCGACCATCAGCGGGTCGAACGGAAGGCCGAGGGCCGCGATGCCGAACACCAAGGAGATGACGACGGCCAGCGCCGCCAGCGCGGTCTTGCCGGCGGCCCGGCCGATCACGTACACGTACAGGGACATGGGCGCGATGTAGATGTTGCGCAGCGTCTGGTAGTGCTCCCGGTCCTCGTGGATGACGTAGGTTATCCCGAACACCACGCCGGACACGAACATGTAGAACGTCGCTCCAAGGTACACGTAGGAGAACAGCGCCGGGTCGGACGCCACGTCCTGCTTGATGATCAGGTACATGATCACCAGGATCAGGGTCGCCGCGATGGGGCGTATGAACGAGTACAGCAGGAAGAGGAGCGGACGCGCCCAGTTGGACTCGATCTGCCAGCCCAGCCAGGCGGCCATCCGCAGCGTCCGCAGGTGATCCCTCACTGCCATCTCAGGGTCAGCCTCCCCTCCCTCCGGCCGCGCTGCTCCATGCGGTCGAGCGAGAATCGGGCGAGGACGATGAACACGACAGCCTGCACCGCCAGGATGGCCGCCTCCACCGTCACGGGCAGCAGGCCGTTGGCCGCCTGTCCGAAGAGGAGCTGCCGCATGGCATCGAGGCCCAGCGTTATCGGTATGAGCGATGCCAGCGCTCCGACCGCAAGGCCAAGCTCCCTGACCGGGAAGTAGAATCCGGACATTAGGTACACGGGCTCCTGCAGCAGGTTGGAGATGTTCCACGCATCCCTGCCGTACATCAGGAAGAGTGAGGAGAGCATCATCCCCATGCCGTACACGGCGAGCATGGTGAGGGCGAACACCACGGCGAGCGCGACGGGCTCGGGCACCGACATGTTCACCTGGAACAGAAGGATGCCAAGCACCAGGGTGCTTAGCGCCCTCACCGACGAGGTGAACAGCCCGCCCAGCGCCATGCCTGCCAGCAGGGCCATGCGCGACATCGGGGACACCATGAACAGCTGCAGGTTCCCGACCTCCCGCTCCCAGAACAGCTGGGCCGCCATGCCCCACAGCACGTTGAGCCAGAACGCGGTCATCGCGCCTCCCAGCACGACGAAGCCCTCGAAGGCAGGGTCGGCGCCCAGGGCGCGGTAGTAGAAGATGTAGGCAGCGACGCCCAGCAGCGGGAGGAGAACGTCGAACACCACCCAGGACGGCTCCCTGGTGGCGCCCACCGCCCTGGCATAGGCGCGGGCCAGGCCGGCCCGGACGTTCATCCTCCAGTCGCTCATTCCAGCCCTCTCCCCACCAGTTGCATGAACGCGTCCTCCAGCGTCGGCTCGCTCTTGCTGAGGCCGATCACCCGGGCGCCGGAGGAGACGACGCCGGAGATAACGTCGGCGATGGCCGATTCGTCATCCAGCACCATCCGTATCTGCAGATGCCCGTCCAGGGGGCGGGCGGTGAGCCCTCTGACCCCGGGCAGCGAGGACAGCGGAGCGGGATCGAAGGTGGTGGTCTCCATCAGGAACGACGAGCCGCTGCCGACCTGGCGCTTCAGCCCTGCCGGCGTGTCGACCGCCACGATCCTCCCGCGGTCGATGATCGCTATCCTGTCGCACAGCTCATCGGCCTCCTTCATGTGATGCGTCGTCAGCACCATCGTGCGGCCGTCCCGCTCCCCCAGCCAGTTCCGGACGTATTTGCGTATGGCGATGCTCGTCGCCACGTCAAGGCCGAGCGTCGGCTCATCGAGGAAGATCAGCTCGGGATCGGTGGCGAAGCCCCTTATGATGTTCATCCTCTGCCGCTGGCCCGTGGACACCGTACGCAGCTTGGCGTCGGCCTTGTCCTCCAGGCCGAACGCCTCCAGCAGCGTATCGATGCGTTCCCTGGCCACCTTGCCGGGGACCCCGTAGAACTGGGTGAACATCCATAGGTTCTCCCGGATGGTCAGCAGGCCGTAGCCAGAGATCTCCCCGCCGGAGACCATATTGATGCGCCGCCTGATGTGACGGGCGTCGACGTCGACGTCGTGCCCGAGGACGCGGGCGGTGCCGCTCGAAGGAAGAAGAAGAGTGCACAGTATCTTGATCAGCGTGGTCTTGCCCGCCCCGTTCGGGCCGAGCAGGCCGAACAGCTCGCCTTCCTCTACCGTGAGGTCGACATTGTCAAGCGCGAGCGTATCCCTGCGCCCGGAGAACACCCTGCTAAGGGAGCGCACTTCGACAGCTGGGGCCACCCGGGCGGTTATCTGTTATACGAATAAAAACGATCGCTTAGTGTTCCATGTTCTGCCAGTAGGTGGTGACGTACCCGGCGACGCGGTTGCGCATGGTGGTCGACTCTACATTGGTCAGCTTGGATACCAGCAACTTGTTGTTCTCGAAATCGTCGTTGAAGACCGACGGGTACTTCTGAACGAGCTCGAGAGCGACCCTCTTGATGTAAGTGGAGCGGATGTTTCCCATGAGTTCACCTGGGCTAGGAGGTTGGTTAAGGTGATAGCCTATTTAACCCTTTTCTGAGCCCCGGCTCGGCCCAGCCCCCGCGGACGGATCAACGAGCCAACAGCTCCGTGCGCGGCCGTCCGCACGACATCTTGCCCTCTGGACACTTCCCCCTTGATATGCAGGGCGGGCCGGCGCGGGCGAATATCAGCGGCGACGCCTCCCTGGCCAGCCGGAGCATCTCGTCGGCGACGGCGCGTAGCTCCCACTGCGCCCGGTTGCAGCACCTCAGCTCGAAGAAGTGCCACAGCTCCCTGGCGTTCATGGTGACCGTGATGTTGGTGGCGCAGGCGTTCGGGAGCACGTAGCGGGCGTCCTCCGCCGGGACCCTGTCAGAGAGGTACCGATACTCGTCCCAGATGCGCTCCATCAGTTGGCGGTAGCGGGCGGCGGCCTCCTCGTCCTGCGCGATGCTCTCCGGAACGATGTAATCGGCGTCCTCCATCCCCACGTACCTCTGGGACTGCTGAGAGAATGAAGCAAGACGGTGCCGGACCGCCTGATGCGTCAGCGCCCTGCTCACTCCCTCGATCGAGAACGTGTACGAGGCGTGCTCGATGACGGAATGGTGTCCGGACGCCAGCGGAGCGGAGAGGCGCCGTTCGATCTTTTTCTCATCGGTCTCCTCCATCAGCTCGGACGCTCCCTTTTCGGAGTAGCAGGAGTGGGCGGCCGCCGAGCACAGGCGCTCCGCGTTCTGCGTGTATGAGAGGAGGGTGACGCGCACGCCACCCCATGCGCGAGGGGGCATTAAAATGTTCACCGGCGGACCGAATACTGATAGTGGAAAGTCGCCTGGGCGTTGTCCCCGCCGTTCTCGCGTTCGACCGCCTCGCCCATCAGCTCCTTCAGGCGCACCACCCGGACGTCGTCCCTCGCCAGCAGTCGGACGATGCCTTCCACGTGGCCGTCCCCCACCACCGCCAGCACCGACGGCAGCCTGGAGGCGGCCTCGTCGATGCGCCTGGCCATGATCTCGTTGCGCTCGTCGATGAGCATGCGCTTCAGGGTGGGGAACTGCCTGGACATCTCTTCGAGGTAGAACTCCTCGTTTTCCTGGAAGTTGCCCAGCTCCTTCTCCACGGTGCGGCGGCTGAGGAACAATGAAGTGAACGAGGACAGCATCAGCCGGACCTTCTCCGAGGGAGGCATCTCCGTCCACAGCCGGCGGAACAGCCTGGCAGCGTCGGCGTCGATCAGCAGCACCTCCGAACCGATGCCCCGGGCCGCGTCAACCGCCGCTAGCATCTCCGCTCCGGCCTCCCCGCCGTAGCTGCGGGCCAGGCGCTTCTGGAACACCGACAGCAGGCGGTAGGGGAGGGGCACGTTGGCCCTCTGCCTCGACGGTTCGGAGAGCGCTTGGTAGCGCGGGGGGTCAAGCTCCACGCATACCACGTCCGGCCGCTCACCCTCGATGAGCCTGCGCACCTGGGCCGATATGTCGAACACGTGCCCGACCCCCACGATGACTATCACGCCGGTTCCATGACAAAACATAAACAAGAAGGTTTTCATTCACGGCCATGGAATCGCGGTGGGGCCTCGTCGCCTTCGACATGGACGGAGTGCTGGTCGACTACACCTCCTCGTGGACGTGGGTGCACGATCATTTCAACATCGACAACGAGGAGACCCTGCTGGCGTACATCCAGGGCCGCATAGACGACCGGGAGTTCATGCGCCGGGACATCCGGAAGTGGATGGACCTCAAGGCCGACATATGCCGAGCCGACCTGGAGACCATCCTCGATCCGGTCCCCATCATCAGCGGCATATCGCATACCGTCGACGCGCTGCAAGCCGCGGGGGCCAAGGTGGTCATCGTGAGCGGCGGCCTGGACATGACCGCCGGGCGCATCGCCCGCGACAACGGCTTCGACGGCTACATGGCCAACAGCGTGGAGTGCGACCCGCAGGGCTCGCTGACCGGCGAGGGCGTGCTGAGGGTCGATCTTACCAACAAGGGCGCGGCCCTGCGCCGCTTCCAGCAGCAGTACGGCGTGGACGATGCGAGGACGGTCTCCATCGGCAACAGCTTCGTGGACGTCTCCATGTTCGCGCTGTCAGGGCTGTCCATAGCGTTCAACCCCATCGACGAGCACGTGAAGAAGAACGCCGACGTGGTGGTGAACGCCAGGGACCTGCGGGGTGTGCTGCCCCACATCCTCAGACGCCAGTTCTAGTAGCCGTGCTCCCCGATGAGCGGGACGAAGACCACGCCCCCGAGGCCGGTGCGCTCCATCTTGTCGCCGTGGCGCGTCACCAACATGAGGTCCTGATAGCCTTGCCCGCCGACCGGCACGAGCATCCGGCCGCCGTCGGCCAGCTGCTCCTCCAGCGGCCTCGGGACCCCGGGCGCGGCGGCCGCCACGGTGATGCGGTCATATGGAGCATGCTCCGCCAGCCCGGAGGAGCCGTCGGCGACGATCACCTTCACGACGTCATCATAGTGAAGCCGTTCGATCGCTTCCGCAGCCTTCGCTCCGAGCGGTTCCAGTCTCTCCACGGTGTACACCATGCCGCCCGGGCGGACCATCTCGCCCATCAGGGCGGCGTGGTACCCGGAGCCGGCCCCGATCTCCAGGACCTTGTGGCCCGGCCGCAGTTCCAGCGCCTGCATCATGATGCCGACCATGTGCGGCGCGGAGATGGTCTGCCCCATGCCGATCGGCAGGGGGGAATCGGCATACGCCTGGTCTCGGAGCTCGGCAGGAATGAACTCGTGCCTTGGCACCTTCTCCATGGCCGCCAGCACTCTTTCGTCCGTAACGTAGCCGTTGTCCCTCAGCCCGTTGACCAGCCTGCTTCGCTCCGCTTCGTACATGTTCACGCATTGGTGGTGCGGACCGCCTTGGTGTAGATCCGCACGATGTCTCGGGCGGGCACGCCGCCCCTGCGGACGGTGCCGTTCTTGGCCCGGATGTTGTGGATCACCACGTTCTCCCGCCCCACCGTCATGAGGTCCCCGACGAAGAACTCCTCGTCCGGAAGGGCCTCCACCTGGGCGGCCAGGGTGCGGGTGTGCTTGTTGACGGATATCTTGACGATGACCTTGTCGAACCTCTTGGCCCATAGGGTGCTGACGTCCTCAACCGCGCAATGCTGCACCCTCCGGCCGTCGCACTCGACGGCGGTGATGAGAAGGTGGCTGTCATTGAGGAAGACCTCGTCGTCCACCGAGATCATGTCGCCGGACATCAGCTCGATATCGTGTTTCTTCGACTCCCCCAGCTCGGAGACGATGATCGGGACCCGCAGCTGCTCGGGCTCCCTTACCACCGTGACGTACACGTGCCCGCACTCCTGGCACTTCACGGTGGCCTCCATGACCTCTTGTTTCTTGCCCAGTTTGCCCTTCAGTACCTCGTGTACTGCATGCTCCTCGCAGTTGGGGCAATCCAGGTAGATGGCGTTTGGTATCGTCATTTGAATCCTGGCAATCCATGCACCTATCTTTAAAATAAAACTATCGCTCGCGGCGGGACGGGAACGGCTCCCCGTGCCCCGGCACGATGACGTCCGCGACGCGGCGGATGCGCCCCATGCTCGAGAGCGCCAGACCGGGGTCGATGTTGATGCCGGGCGGAAGCCACTTGTCGTAATTGGACCGGGTGGGAACGGCATCGCCGGCCATGACGTATACGGCGTCGTCGGCGCGCGCCACCACGCTCATGCTTCCCCTGGTATGGCCGGGGGTATGCATGAGCGACATCCCCGGGGCGATATCGAGGTCCGACGTGACCGCTTCGATGCTCTTCCCCGGCGACTCCTCGACGCGAGCGAGCTTCCTGGCCGAGGGGAACAGGTCCAGGTTGCCGATGTGATCGTGATGCAGGTGGGTGAGCACGACGATGTCCACTTGGGATGGCGCGATGCCCGCCCGCTTCAGCCCGTCGAGCAAGCCCGCCCGCAGTTCATGGCTAGACGTGTCGACCAGGATGATAGAGTCGGACGTGAGGATGAGCGTCGCGGAGGAGTGCGCCTCAACGATGCGTTGTCCATCGCGGCGCAGAAGGCCCGGCACCACCGGCACGATCGAGGTCATCGGACCGCCATCTCGTACCCACAGGGGCATGTTATCCTGCCGTTGCGATATTTCATCTTGCCAGCGCATTGCGGGCACTCGGCATGCTCGGCGAAGTACTCCAGCCATGCCTTCCTCACGTCCAGCTGCTCCGCCGCCTGGATGGCGGCGAGAGCGTTCTTCAGCGCCGGCGTGGTGGCCAACGGTTCGAGCGCGCTGAGGTTCATCGGCCTGGAGGCCTCGGCGCGGCGAGCTACCTCGCTCCGTCCGATCGCCCCGGCCACGATGGCACCGACCAGGAAGCCGACCAGGTGGGCCTCCCAGGCCACCCCGCTGTTCGATAGGCCGGCGTACTGCAGCACCGAGAGGATGAACCAGCTGAGCGCGGCGAGCCAGACGGGAACGTTCGGCAGGAACAGGAAGCCGAGGATCATCGGTATCCGGTCGCGGGGGTACAGCAGCAGGAGGGCGCCCATCACGCCGGAGATCGCGCCCGATGCTCCGAGAACCAGCGTCCGCGGCTCGGCCGACAGCACCAGGCCCATGAACAGGGTGCCGGCGATGCCAGCGGCGAAGTACACCGCAGCGAAGCGCGCCTTCCCTATGCGCTGCTCCAACGGAATGCCCAGCAGGAACAGGAAGAGCATGTTGCCCAGCAGGTGCGCGACGAAGTCGGCGTGCAGGAACATCGATGTGAAGACAGTGTACAGCCGCCCGTTGGCCAGGTCCTCTGGCCGGAAGGCCAGGTCCCGCACCACCGGCGATGAAACGGGAAAGGAGGCGAAGGGCGCGCTCAGGATCTCCACGAAGAAGATGAGGAGGTTGCTGAGGAGCAGCACCGGCGTAAGGTCGTAGCGCTTCCTGGCGCCGATCACCAGCGAGACGGCTATGATGGCGATGACCGCGTAGGATGCGAGCTCCATGGCCGTGCATATCGCCAGGCGCTTAAAGTTAATTTCGTCGCCGCTCGCACCCCTGAACTTAAGACATGCCGGGGCCATGAGGCTGCCGCGCATGCGCTATCGCAGAGAGATCGACATCACTGAATGCGAGGAGGTGTACCCTCCTTCGGAGGACACTTTCCTGCTGCTGGAGGCCATCGAGGTCGGCAGCGGCGAGGCCGTCCTGGAGATGGGACCTGGCACCGGGCTCATAACGTGCCATCTGGCCGCCTGCGCTGCTTCGGTGGTGGCGGCGGACCTCAATCCGCTGGCGGTGCGATGTACAGAGGCGAACCTGCGTCGGAACAAGCTCCCCGGAGAAGCAAGGGAGAGCGACCTGTTCAGCAACGTGCCGGAGCGGTTCGACGTGATCGTGTTCAACCCGCCGTACTGCGCAGGGACCGAGGAAGGTCCGCTGGCGCTGTCCTGGGCGGGGGGTGCGGACGGGGCCACGGTCACTGCCAGATTCCTGGCCGATGCCCCCGGCCACCTTCGTCCCGGGGGAAGGATCGTGCTGCTGCTGTCCACCGAGATGGACGCTGATGCCGTGGGCGAGGCTTTGAGGCCGTTCCGGCGCACCGAGCTCGGACGCCGGCGGCTGTTCTTCGAGGAGCTGTGGGTGGAAGAGCTCCGACCCCGCGATCGCGACGAATGATGCGAGCGTTCAGGACAGAAGCTTCTGCAGCTCCTTCCTGAGCAGCTCGCTGGCCGCCTTGCCGTCGAGGCGGCCGCGCAGCTCGGCCATGACCGGCCCCATGAGCGGCCCGGCCGCGGCCATGCCCTTCTCCCTCACGAACGCCTCGCGCTCCTTCACCACTTTGGCCACGATCCCGGCGGCCTCGTCGGCGCTCATCGCCGACAGGCCCAGCTCCTTCACCGCCTCGTCCACGTCCTTGCCTTCGGCCATCTTCTTCAGCACGTCAGGGACCGCTTCCTTGGCGAACTTGCCGCTGGATACGCCGCCGAACGCGCGCTTGAGCGCGTTCTCATCAAGCATCGATATGTCGATGTCACGCTCCAGCTCGGCCAGGGTGGACGTCAGGGTCCTGGCGGCCAGGGCCGCCAGCTCACGGTCGGATGCGACCTCTTCGAAGACATCGTCCCAGCCTTCCCTCACAAGCTGCCTGGCCTGCTGCTCGTGGATGCCGTACTCGGCGGCGATGCGCTCGGTACGGGCCTCCGGCAGCTCTGGAAGGTTGGAGCGGATACGGCCCATCCGCTCCGCCGGCACTGTGATCGGCGGGACGTCAGTCTCCGGATACATCCTGGCGGCGCCCGGCAGCGGCCTCGAATAGGTGGAGGAGCCGTCCGGATGGGGGTCCCTGGTCTCTTCGGGAACGCCCGTCAGCGCCTCGTTTGCGCGTACGATGGCGGCCTCCAGGGCAGCGCGTGCCTTCGGTTCCGGGGCGGCGCACAGCACGAACGCGTCCTTCGGGCCCAGCCCCAGGGTGTCACGGGCCGCGTCCACGTACTCCTGGTCAATGCCATAGGCCGGCAGTTCGTCGGAGTGGAATATGCCCTTCACTCCCTTGAGGCGGGCGCGCTGCGCCATCTCCGCGCCAAGGCGGAGCTTTCCGTCCTGGGACCGAAGCACGCCGGCGAAGCCTTGGAGCCTCGCACCCAGCACCTTGCCTCCGCTCTTCAGCGCTCCGGCTATGACCTTGGACGGGCAGCCCTCGAACGTCGGAGTGAGATCGATCGTCTCCGCCGCGGCCGGCCCGACGTTCCTTGAGAGAAGCATGTCGCGTATGGTGAGGAGCGAGCGCTGCCGCTCCACCTCCTTCTCCACGTACACCGGCAGCATGCGCAGCTCCTGCACACCCTTGATCTCGACCCGGGCCCCGCCTGGAATCGAGATGTTGACGTCCTCTCGTATGGTCCCGATGCCCCTCTTGACACGGCGGGTGGCGCGCATGATGGAGCCGATGCGCTGGGCGACCTCCCTGACCTCCTCCGGGGAATGCATGTCCGGCCCGGTGGCGAGCTCGATGAGCGGTATGCCGAGGCGGTCCAGGCGGTACGTCACCTCGGAGCCGTTGGTCTCCACCTTGCGCGCGGCGTCCTCCTCCAGGCAGAACGAGTCGACCGATATCCGGCGGCCGTTCACCTCCAGGAAGCCGTCCATGGCCACCAGGGCGGTGCGCTGGAACCCGGAGGTGTTGGAGCCGTCGATCACCAGCTTGCGCATGAAGTGGATCTCGTCCACCGGTCTTGCCCCCAGCAGCGCAGCGACCGTCAGGACGACATCCACGGCCTCCGGGCTGGCGCGGTGGGGCGGCTCCTCGTCGGCCTCCACCAAGCAGCTGGCCGACGGCGGGGCCTGGTACCGGAAGCGCATCCGCCGCTCCGCCTGGACCAGCGCAGCGCGGTCTATCTCGCCCAGTTCCGACTGGGTAGGCCTTAAGCGACGCTGGAACGATGCTCCTTCCTCTTCCACCAGGCAGGAGGGGCAGTCGCAGAACAGCTTCCGAGTGTCGAGCTGCTGGTGGATCTCGATGCCCACCGTCACGTCGTGGCTCATTGCATCATCCTCCTGTCGGTGATCTCGCCCCTCAGGTTCGAGGTCATCAGCCTGCCAGCCTCTTCCGCGCTCCCGCTCTGGCCGAGCGCCCACATCAGCTTGACGTAGGCGGTCTCGGGAAGCATGTCGTATCCCGGTACGACCCCGGCGGAGAGGAGGTCCCTGCCGGTGGCGTAGACGTTGAGGTTCACGCTGCCGTTCAGGCACTGGGAGGTCATCACGACCACCGTTCCGCCCTCGACCGCCTTCCGTATTGGGTCGATGAGGTCGGAGGACACGTGGCCGAGGCCGGAGCCGGCGATGACCACGCCTCTGCTCTTGGATAG
>DATD01000032.1:0-1355 GCA_002504525.1 Methanomassiliicoccus sp. UBA345 | reverse complement strand
CCGCCGGCGAAGTCCACTCTCGCCACCGGCGGGGCGTTGATGCTCTGGAACGCGTCGCGGCGGGAGGTGTGCATCTTGCGGACCTTGGTGGCACGGTGGACGGCCGCCGACAAGTCGGAGGAGGTCTCGTGCATGAGCACCAGCACCTCCGCGGCATCCGAGGCGGTGATGAAGCGCGCCGCGCTCACCAGGTTGGTGTAGGCGTCCGAGGAGGGGCGGTCGGAGGAGCGCTGCGCCCCCACTAGGACGACCGGCCTCGGCACGTCGCCCAGCATGAATGAGAGGGCGGCGGCGGTGTAGCTCATGGTGTCGGTGCCGTGAGGTACGATGATGCCTTCCACGCCGGAGTTGAGGCGGTCAGCGGCCGTTCCGGCCAGCTCCTGCCAGTTCTCCACGGTCATGTTCTCCGAGAAGATGGAGTACAGCACCTCGGCGCGCACGTCGCATATATCGGCGATCTCCGGCACGGTGGCCAGCAGGTCGCCGGCCGAGAGGGCCGGGTGGACGGCCCCGGTGCGGTAGTCGACGTACGATGCGATGGTGCCGCCAGTGCCCAGCACGGCCACTCGCGGCAGGCCCTTCCCGTCGCTGACCGCTCGAGGCGCTTTCTCCCGGACATCGCCCTTTGCGGAGATCCGCACCTCGGTCGACGGGGTGACCTTCACGCCGACATTGTACCCGCTCTTCATCTTGAGGACCGCCACGTCGGGGTGGCTGAAATCGTGATGGGGCATCAGGACGCCGGAGTAGACGCGGCCGTCACTGGTGATCTCGAGGAGATCGCCCTCGCCGGCGCCTATGCTCTGGAGCAATGAGAGAAGATGTGATGAGTAGCTCATGGACTGACCGAGCGCGAAATGCCATTCATCCTTAATTAAGAGTGTGCGGTCCCCGCCTCGATGGGGGTCCCCGCTGAATAAAAAAATGAAAAAAGGGAAGAGAGTTGGAAAGTGGTTTACTTGCGTCTCGCCAGCATGACCGCGCCGACGATGACGGCGACGATGACCAGCGCCACTGCTCCGAGCACGAGCGGGCTCATGCCGAACAGCGAGTTCTTCTTCATCGTCATCTTCAGCGTCACCGCCTCGTCGCCGTCGACGTCGACCTCGGCCTCGGTCGACGCCTGATCGCCGAACGACGCCGCTATGACGCAGCGGCCGAGCGAGTCGTTGACGCCGTTGCGCGTCTCCAGAGCGTACGGCGCGTGCGCGACGAGGACGCCGCTCTTGGCCGTCATGCCCTCAGACCACACGCGTCCGTTCGAGTCCTTGACGACGACCGCCGCCCCGCCGATGCCCCAGCCGTCCTGATCGACCACGGACACGGTCAGCTCGGCGAGCCAGTACAGCCTCGAC
>DATD01000030.1 GCA_002504525.1 Methanomassiliicoccus sp. UBA345 | reverse complement strand
CCTTCCTCCATCCTTAGATAGATGCGGAAGTAATGGTCGGCATAGAACGACAGGAGACATCTGGCCCCGCGGTCCTCCTTGGCCGCCTCCCTCATGACGTGACCTATGAGTATTCGCAGACCGGTCTCATGACCGAACGGGGATCGTGCCGACAGGGCGCCGTACCGGCGGTAGCACTTCTTCGGATATGTCCCGGCCAGGGGGGCCGTGTCGGTGGCAGTGACGGCAAGCACCCCACGCCGCTTGACCGCCTGAACTGCCGCAGGCAGGAAATGAACCGGACTGCCGAACGGATCGAGGTCGATGAGGTCGAAGGCCCGCCGGGCCAGTAGGCACCGCAGGTCCTCGTTCGAATCGTGGCATCGGTCCTCCACGCCGTTCAGGACGATGTTCTCCCTGATGTACTCGACCGCCTGCGTGTCGCGATCGTTGGCCGTCACCTCGATGTCGTTGATCTCGGTGGCCCACCTCACTGCCCTGGCCCCGGTGCCGGCCATGGCGTCCAGTGCCGTTCGCACCGGGCAAGCTCGCAGGAACATGATGGAGACGTCGCGGTTGAAGGCCATCTGAGAATTGAAGAACACATGGCCGATGCGCTTCCCTGGCCCCCCTGACGAATGGGTCCCGGGGACCAGGAGGCGGGTGCTTCCCTCTGTGACCTCGACAGAGCCGGGAAGGCTCAAAGAAGCTCTCCCTTCATGAGCTTCATTATCTTGTAAGGCAGCAGGTTGCGATTGATCGGCGTTACTTCCAGAATGCGGACATCATCCCGGCGCCTGATGTCCTGAAGGAGAGGGTTCCTCGATTTCTTGTGCAATGTCAAAAGTAGCGGCTTCTCGACGTCCAATGCCATTTTCACCGTCTCGATGAATGGCGGGGACTCTACCTCCATCCGACCCACTTCGTCTATTACGATGACATCAGCGTCCTCGATGGCCTTCAGCAGCGCCTTCACGCCTACTGTCTCGAGCGCGGTAAGGTCTACGCCGAACTTGCCTACGTTGAACTTCGATTCGATGTCCACATGTGCGAAGACGCCCTTCTCCTTGCTCTGCCAGTCCACTATGGCGAACCCGGTCCGCTTTCCTCCTTCCATGATGGGTTCGGTGACCATTCCCCCCACCTTGCAGTCTTCGGCCTCCAGCATCTCAATGACCTTCAACAAGGCGTGGGTCTTGCCTGCTCCGGGCAAACCCGTAATGCCTATCTTCATCCCAGTATTCATTATAAGTCACCGTTGCGAACGCGTGGCCCTAGGTATTCCAGGGGAAACGGGTGCCAGCCCGTATGGGCGTCCTTTGTTAATTATCTTTTCTAGTCGTTTCAATATCGTTTAGCTGCTCAACCGCGTCGATCTCTCAACGAGACGCCCGCGCGCGGAACAGAACTACGGCGGCGTCCGCGTCGGAAAGGGCGAGGAGGTCGTCGAGCGGCATGACTCCGGCAAGCTCGCTCGCATGCAACGCCTCCATGCTGTCGTAGCCTGACAGTTCCAGGCCCCTCCGGAGATAGAAGATGGTCCTGAACCCGTCCATGAACCTGTTGAACCGGGCAGCATCGAACTCATCCCCCCAGCCGATCTCCTCCCTCGCCGACTGGTCCAGGCGGACAAGGGCGCTGGTGGCGTGCTTGGTGGCGGTGCAGCGGCAGGTGGTCATGACGTTACCATGGACGGAGGCGACATAATCCCCTCGTTCTTGGCGCCTGCGAGGAAAGCGTCCCTCCGATGCAGCATCAGAGCTGTTCGATCCTTTCCACGTACATCAGCGGATACTTGATCTCCTCGATGTACCTCATCCGGCCTATGGCCCTTACGTCCTCTATCCTGATGGCGACGGTGGCGTCAACCATCTCGCCGGTCAGGGACTGATAATCATACTCGTTCCTCTTCTTGCGCAGACTTTCTCTACGGATCCGTACGGACACGGACTCGACGAAAGGCTGCACCATGACGCCGTTCTCAATGGCCCTCTCCAGGCTCTCTGCGTTCGAAGCGCTGACAGGGGCGCCGATGAACTGATGATATATCGCAGCCAGCTTGATCCCTGCCTCGAACACGGCCCTCTCCCTGATAGTGCATTGGAAGAACGAGGCCGCCTTATCCTTACGTGTGCTGTCCATGCAAGAAGCCTCGGCGAAGCATGGGGAACGGGATATTAAAGGCTGACCCAGGGACAGGGTCGAAGGCACGATCCCATCGCGATGTTTGCATCGGCCGCGGCCATCTTGATGCCGCTCCCTAGAACGGGTTTTACCAATCATTACTATAACGCCGCCAACGAACGGGCGAAGAATGGATGATAAGATGAATGTCACGGCGATCAACGGTGGCCCGAGGAAGACGGGAAACACGGCTCAGATGCTGGAGGGCGCGTCGGAATCGGGTGCCGAGACCGAGCTGGTGTGCCTGCGAATCTAAACTTCAGCGGATGCATAAGCTGCTTCGCCTGCAAGCTCAAGGACGGCCCTAGCTAGGCCGGTGCGCGATGACCGTTCCCGGCCCTCGATCGCATCGTCAATGCCAGCACCCCGGTCCTTGGCTCCCCGTCTACTTCGGCAGCGGGGATATGCGCTCGTTCATCGAACGGCTGCTGTTCCCTTTCAACGCATACGACACGCATCGTTCAGTCCTGTTCCCCAGAAGGATCGGGACGGACTGGTATGCACGATGGACCTGAACGAGAAGCAGGCCCTTGTTGCCGGCTACGACCGATGTTGGATACGAGCGACTGATCGGCCGATCCTCGGCCCGACCGGGTCGGTGATCGCCTATGATGCGCAGCAGTTCGATGACTACTTCATGTATGTGTCCTCGATTTCGACCCCCGGCTCAATGCCGAGCGGCGGTGGAAGAAGTTCCCCGAGGACCTTCGGAGCGTAAACGATCTGTGAAAGAGGCCGGCCTTGCCCGTTCATGGCTGAACACATGTTCGCGAGGCCACGTCGGGGCGTTCTGGAGCGTCTGTCTGGCATCACCTCGTATGGCTCGATCAACGCTCCATTCCACGGCCGTGGCGGAGAAGACCGGCACGCTGCCGTATCTTGGCGTAGAGCACCGTTTCGCTACATCCAGATGGCGCGCCATCTA
>DATD01000007.1:97957-102608 GCA_002504525.1 Methanomassiliicoccus sp. UBA345 | reverse complement strand
TCCCTGGCCAGATCGCCGGGCGAGCGGCTCGATCCGGCGGACAGTAGCGCCTTGACCTTGGGGACGAACGCCTCGCCCTGCTCCAGATACAGGCGGTACATGGCGAACACGAACAGCTGCGCGAACACGTAGGGGTAATTGTAGAACCGGTAGCTCGGGATGTAGTAGTGCAGCTTCATGGTCCACTCCCACTTCATCTCCGGCAGCCACTCCACCGCGTCGCCGTAGATCTTGTCCCGCGCCGCGGTCCATAGCGAGGATATGGTCTCCCCGTCCAGGAACCTGCCGTCCTTGATGGCGTCGTACATGCTGTGCTCGAAGAAGTAGCGCGCCGACACCTGGAAAGCGGCCATTCCGAATTCGTCGAGGACCTTGCACAGCACCGCCTGCTTCTCCTCCTTGGCGGAGGTGTTGGACAGCAGGTGCTCGGTCAGCAGCAGCTCCCCGAAGGTGGAGCCGCACTCGGCGATGCAGGAGCCGATCTCATAGTTGCTGGGCCGCTGGGCGCGAGAGCCCAGGTAGGCGTGGATGGCATGCCCGAGCTCGTGCGCCTGAGTGTACACGTCGCCGACCAGGCCGTTGAAGCTCTGCAGCACGTAGGCGGAGCGGCCGTCGAACCAGGTGGCACAGAACGCCCCGCTGACCTTTCCCTTACGCACCTCAGCGTCGATGTGCCTCGTCTCATGCATGTCCTTCGCGTACTTCCCGAATTCCGGGTCGAACGCGGTGTAGGCATCGACGACGTTCTTCCTGGCGTCCTCCCACGAGTACTTCTTGCCCGGATCATTCGGCAGGGGGGCGATTATGTCCCAGTTCCCCAGCTTGGGCAGGGACATCAGCTTCGCCTTGATCGCAAGATACCGCCGGTATACATCCACGTTCTTCTCCATGGTCCGCATGAGGGCATGCACTGCGCCTTCCTCGACGTCATTGGCCATCAGGCTCTGCGTCATCACCGAGGGATACTTCCTCCATTCGCACATCTGGATGTGGTCCGCGCACACCGAGCGGAGCGCGGTCGACCACACGATGTCGTCCTTTCCCAGTACGTCATAGACGACGCGGTTGGCCTCTTTGCGGACGTCCCGGCGGGGGTCCTCGTAGAGGCCGATCACCTGGCCGTACGGCAGCTCCTTCTCCTCGCCGTCGACGGTGATCCTGAACGAACGGGTGCTGAGCCAATCCCCCTGCAGCTGGGACCATGCATCGATGCCGTTCTGGTCCTTGGTCATCACGAGCTGCTCTCCCACCTCGGACAGCTGGTGAGGCACCCTTCGGACGATTCGCTCCAGCAGATGGCGGAACTCCTCCAGTTCAGGCGCCTGCACCAGCTCCGGCCGGGCGGCGAGAAGCTTTCCCAGCTCCAGGTCCATGAATGCGAGCTTCTGGCCGGCGCGGACGCCCGCTCTTCTCATGGCGTCGTTGAGCTGCTGCGCCACCGGATCGGTGGAGTTCGCCGAGTAACGCAGGTTGCAGAACATGGCCGCCCCTTCGTACTTGAGCGAGAACTCGTCGCGGGACTCCAGCAGCTTGAATAGGCCGGCGGCGTCCAGACCCTCGATCCTTCCCTTGTACCGTTCGTTCAATGCGCCGGCGTCGGCGACCATCTTCTCCAGGCGGTCGACTATGTAAGCAGGATCGGTGCTCTCCACCAGCTGGCTGAGGTCCCATTGCATCTCGTTCATGTGAAATCCTTCCCCACGTGATAAGTGGGACGCGTAATTACCGCTTTCGACGATCAAGGAAGCACAAGGTGATGCGGCGGCGATAGGGGGCCAAAGGGGGAAATACGACCGCGGGCATCGGTGCGGCATGAACGAACCGCTGGTGGAGATGCACCGCGTCAGCATCGAGAGGGACGGCAACATCCTGCTGAAGGACGTGGATCTGCGCATCGACCGCGGGGAACGCGTGGCCATCCTCGGTCCGAACGGATCGGGCAAGTCGTCGCTGGTGCGGACCATGGTGGCCGACCTGCGGCACGACGCCTCCGTCAGCGGCGCATATGTCCGGATAAGGGGGGAGGAGAACTACTCCCTGTTCGACGTCCGGCGGGCGTTCGGTCTCGTCTCCGGCGAGCTGCAGAACGAGATGAGAAGAAGCATGACCGCTCAGGATGCAGTGCTTTCAGGCCTGTTCGGTTCGATCGGGACCAACAGGTCGCAGGCGATCGACGGCAGCATGATCGACCTCGCGGCGGAAGCGCTGCGGTCGGTCGGCTCCGAGCATCTAGCCTGCCGCACAGTCAACACGCTGTCCATGGGGGAGGCCCGCCGGGTGCTGATGGCCAGGGCTATGGTCAATCGCCCCGAAGCGCTCATACTGGATGAGCCGATGAACGCGCTCGACCTGACGGGGAAGCACCTGGTCAGCAGAGCGATGCGATCGTTGGCGGCCAGCGGGCGAAGCCTCATCCTCGTCACTCACGATCCCTCGGACATCATCCCGGAGATCGGGCGGATCATCATGATGCGCGGCGGGCGGGTGTTCAGGGACGGGGGGAGGGACATACTGACGGAAGAGAACCTCTCCGAGCTGTACGGCGTCCCGGTGCGGCTGCTATCTGCCGACGGACGGTTGTGGGCATGGTCCTGAGCGTTAGGTGAATGGCTAAGGCACCGAGTATATATCCCGTTAAGCCATAAGCTGGGGTGGAGTTCGGCGGTTATGTCCACGGCAGATAGGTTTCCTCCCATAGACAAGCAGTGGTTGGACAGGTCCAAGAAGCGCTTCGCCAGTCCGTTCATGGGCACCAAGTTCGACCGGATATCGGTCGATCCGATGATGCTGTCCCACGCCTCGGTGGCATGCGGGAACACCATCGGAGACTTCTACCGGCACCCGGAGCTGGGAGCGCACTGCGTGGCCTACGCATCTCAGATGTACGACCTGCTGCCCGTCACGCACTGGTACTTCTCGCTATCATGGGTAGCGGAGATGGGCGTCGACATCCGGTACATGGAGACCATGCCCCCGGTGCCCGTGGCGCCGCTGATCTCCTCGCCCGCCGAGGTGGACAAGGTCGAGATCGCCTCGACCGAGTCGCTGGCCAAGGGATGGACGATGCAGCAGTACAGCCGGGCCAACGATTACGTACAGAAGCACCTGCCCGAGATGTTCATCCCCATGGTCAACGTCTCCGACCTGACCGGTTCGGCCGCCCAGCTGTGCGGGGTGGACAACTTCATCATGTGGACGCTGGCCGAACCGGACGCCGCGCACGACCTGGTGGAGAAGTACACGCAGACGGCCATCAACGGCGCCGAGGTCATGTCAAAGAAGTACGGGATGGCCATGATATCCACCGGTTCGGTGTTGGCCAACAACGACGTGTTCAGCGACCAGATGGTGGCCGACTTCTCGGCCAAATACCTGCGGAAGCTGGTGGACGGCGCGTTCCGCAAGGGCGCTGGACCGCAGGTGTTCTACCACCTGTGCGGGAACCATGAGACGGATTACAAGGTGATCAGGGAGCATGCAATGTGGTCACCGTTCACCATCGTCAATATCGGCTACCAGGGCCGGGAGGTCTTCCCGGCGGACCTCATGGCCAAGGAGTTCGGCAACCTGGCGACCATCATGCCATCGGTGGACACCAAGATCATGATCATGCCCGACGCCGGGAAGGTATATGAGCAGGCCAAGGAGCAGATCGTCCGGGGACGGGATTCGCCTCACGGGTTCATACTGGGCACGGCGTGCGAGGTGCCGCCCTACACACCGCCGGCCAACATCAACGCCCTGGTACAGGCAGCCAAGGACTTCGGGACGTACGGCTCGTGGTGAAGGCTGGACCGGGGCCTCAGAACCTCAGGAAGCCCTGCGGCTCGATGCACGTGGCCAGCATGACGTCGTTGATATCCCGGTGCGCCTCCCAGGTATCTGCCTGTCGGTTCTTCGGCAAGGACCAGAAGGATTCGATCCTCTCCGACATCGGAAGGTACCGCATGAGCTCCTGGACCAGCCTCATGTTGGCGCTGTTGCCGTACTGATCGGCCTGCCCCAGCAGCGACCCGCGTATCAGCCCTACGCCCTTCAGGCCGATCGCCATGCCCAGCTCCCTGAAGGCCAAGCGCCGTTCCGCCGTCTGGTCCAACACGCCTCCGTTCGACAACATCTCCAGGCCTGGCAGGGCTGCCCGCAGGATGTTGCTCAGCATCGACGCGTCGGTCAGCGCGCCCTCCCGCATCAGCTGGGCCATGCGGGAGCCGTCCGTTAGAAGGCCTCCGATGCCCAGCGGATCATCGGTCTCCCACATTCCGCCGCGGCAGATCATCGCCAGTTCCGATATCTCGGCGACGAGCAGATTCCTCGAGCCGGGTTTGACCGCCGTTCCGGCCGCCTGCAGCTCCACGAACGTCAGATAGCCGTCCAGGGCATCATGCTGCCCCATCGACGGCACCAGAGACCGGGACAGATCGACGCTCATCTTCCAGTACAGCATCTTGCGCTGGCCGCGTACGGGGTTATGAACGAAAGCAGCGTGGGCGGCCTGCGCCAGCTCCGCCCCTTGTTCGATGTACCGAATGTCGCCGGTGACGCGGCCCGCCTGGGCCAGAGCGTGCATCCACTTCGTCAGATAATGGTAGTATTGCCCGTCCCGCTCCCATTCCAGCCCGGGATCGTAAGGCTGGTCGGCGGACCTCTCTTC
>DATD01000007.1:92660-97717 GCA_002504525.1 Methanomassiliicoccus sp. UBA345 | reverse complement strand
TCGTCGCTAAGCCCGCTTATCCATCCCGTCCTCTCGCCCTCCGGGCTGAAGCGGCCTAGGACGTCGTGAACCTGATCGATGAGGCGAAGCGCCGTCTCCAGGGCCGCCTCGTCCTTCCGGTCGCGGTATCTCCCCAGGTAGTTGCATACAGCATATGCGTCGGTCCAGAGATAGCGGCGAGGTGGCCGACCGGCCTCCAGCCCGGTCCGGATGGCGAACTCGAGCATGAGCTGGTCGTCAAGCCGCGTAGTGATGTTCTGTTGCATAGATCTCCTCTGAACGGTTTCTATTGGAGCAGGAGGCTAATCATAGTTGGGTTACGAGGGCCGCGCGCGGATGCAAAGGATCGGTCAGTGCGCCGGATCGCAACCGGGCGATCGGCAATGTCTCAGCTGACGAAAAACCAGCGGACCATAAAAGGGAAGAACTGGACGGGTCCAGTGTTGGGAGTGGACGGACCGGGATTTGAACCCGGGGCCTCGTGATTGCAAATCACGCGATCTTCCGAGCTGATCTATCCGCCCTTTCGCACTCGTAACGGCGGCGCGGATAAAAAGGTTGTTCCCCCTGGCCGTTCACTTAGAGCAGGGGGCGGGCGCGCTTACCGGCACACCGCGCCGAGGGAGGCGCTGGTGACCAGCTTGCGGTACTTGGCGAGCATCCCGCTGACCTCCCGCTCGGATGGCCTGGGCTCCGCGAGGCGGCGCGCCATCTCCTCGTCGGATATGTTGACGTCCAGCCTGCGGGCCGGGATGTCGATGACGATCTCGTCCCCCTCCCTCACCGCGGCGATCGGTCCGCCGGCCGATGCCTCCGGGGACACGTGGCCGATGCAGGGGCCTCTTGTCGCTCCGGAGAACCGACCGTCGGTGATCAGCGCCACGTCATCGGAAAGACCCATGCCGGCTATCATGCTGGTGGGATACAGCATCTCCGGCATCCCGGGCCCGCCCTTCGGCCCCTCGTAGCGGATGATCACGACATCGCCCTTGACGATCTTCTTCGAAGTGATGGCGGCGGCTGCCGCGTCCTCAGCGTTGAACACCCTGGCGCGGCCGCGGAAGTGCATCATCTTCTCACTTACGGCGGACTGCTTGACCACCGAGCCCTCCGGAGCAAGGTTACCGTACAGTACGGCGATTCCGCCCTCTTTGTGGAACGGCCGGTCCAGGGGCCGCAGCACCTCGGGATCGTCGATCGTTGCATGGTCGGCGATGTCGTAGATGCCGTTCCCGTTAACGGTCATCTGGTCGGTCAGCATGGACCTCAGCCGCTTGAGCACGGCAGGAACACCGCCAGCGCGGTCCAGGTCAGCGATGTGATACGGTCCACCGGGGCGCAGGGAGGTCAAGTGCGGGACCGTCCTGGATACCTCGTCAAAGACCTTTAGGTCGATGTCGATGCCGAACTCCGACGCGACGGCCGGTATGTGAAGGGCCGTGTTGGTCGAACCGCCGATGGCCATGTCAACGGTGATGGCATTGATGAAGGATCCCCTGGTCACCATCGACCGAGGCGTCATGCCTTCCTTCACCAGCTCGACTATGCGACGGCCGGTGGCCCTGGCGATCTCCAGCTTGCGTTCGCTCGTTGCCAGCGAGGTGGCGCAGCCGGTCAGGCTCATCCCCATCGCTTCGGTGAGGCAGGCCATGGTGTTCGCCGTGAACAACCCGGAGCAGGAGCCCTCTCCCGGGCACGCGGCACACTCCACGGCCAGGACCTCCTCGTCGGTGGCGTTGCCGGCATTATGCGCTCCCAGCGCCTCGAACACGCTCTGGAGGTCCTTCTTCTCCCCTTCCAGGCTCCCGGCCTCCATCGGCCCGCCGGTGAGCATGATGGCCGGGATGTTCATCCTGCCCGCGGCCATCAGCATTCCTGGAGTGACCTTGTCGCAGTTCGTCACCCCGACCCATCCGTCGAAGGTATGGGCATTGTTCATGACCTCCACGCAGTCGGCGATCACTTCCCTCGATGGAAGGGAGAAGCGCATGCCCGCATGGCCCATGGCGATGCCGTCGCACACGGCTGGCACTCCGAAGGAGAAGGGCACGCCGCCCGCCTCCACGATCCCTTTCCTGACCTCTTCCACGAGGCGGTCCAGGTGAATGTGCCCCGGCACGATGTTGTTGAACGAGTTGGCGATACCGATGAAGGGTTTGTCCATGTCCTCGTCGGTCAGTCCGCAGGCCCTCAGCAGGCTCCGGCTGGGCGCCTTGGCCAGCCCCTTCTTTACCGTATCGCTCCGCATGATATCTCTCACAACATGAAAAATGAGGTAAAAAGGGTTATCGCCCTTCGCAGGCGATGGCGGACGGCCGCCTCACGGATCCCGTAGCTCGATCCCTTCGGCCTCGAACCTCACCTTAAGCGCCTCGAGGAAGCCGGACATGATCTCATCGTTCCTTTGTACGTCCCGTACGTAGACCTTGATGTTCAACTTGACCCTGGAGCCCTGGATGTCGGCCACGTTGACGATCGGAACGAGGGACTCCTCTATCGCCTGCTCATGCTCGTGCTGGGGAACAATAATGGTACGATCGAACAGCGAGGGCAGGCGGACCCTCTCGCACTTCGACACGTCGGGGAGGATGCATGGGTCCTCGTCGGCCACCTCCAGGACGATCCGGCGGACCTTTTCCAGATCGGTCACCGGCCCCACCCAGACGTCCTTGACCAGAGCGGTGAAGCCAGAACGGGTGTAGTTTATCACTTTCCCGTTTATGATCTGCGAATTTGGGATGATGGTGATGCGCCCCTCCTTCTCCCGAAGTTCGGTGCTGAGCAGCCTGATGTCCCTTACCCGGCAGATGCCCGTACTCGGGATGCCTCCGACCTCCACCCAATCCTCCAGCTGTATCGGCTTCGTTATGGATATCAGAATGCCGGAGACGGCGTTCTGTATGATCTGCTGGGTGGCGAAGGCCACCGCTATGCCCACTATGCCGAGCGAGAGCAGGACGGCATTGAGATCGATGTGAAGGAATGTACCAGTGGCCCCCAGGAAGGCAATGCCCAGTATGGCGTACTGCAGTAATCTGGCGACGCCTTTGGACGAGCGCTTTCCCACTGTATCATCAAGGTATCTGCGGACCAGCGACGTGACCGCGCGGGCGGCGATCATCGCGATGCCCATCACCAGGACGAAAAGGATGATGTCCAGGGGAGTGATGCTTCCCATGATGGGCTCCTCAAGCCATGTCACCATGAAAGACCGGAAGCCAAAGCATGAAATTAAGATATCGGTAGGCTGCGGTCACCGGTAAGATGGGGCCTTGAGGGGCGGAGCGCCCGTGCAAGCCCTCACGGGTCCCTGAGCTCAATTCCCTCGGCCTTGATCTTCTCGGTCAGGGACCTGAGGAAACCGGACACTATCTCCTCTTTCTTGAAAGGCTCTGCGATCCATAGCCGGACATTGAGCCTCGCGCGGGTTCCCTGCACCTCGGCAAGATGGACCTCTGGAGACAGGGATTGAAGGTTATTGGCACTGCCGAAGATGCCCCGAACATAACGTCGCTCAAAGAGCTTGACCACCGTCCTCCTCCCATCCTCTGACACCTTTGGAAGGATGTTCGGGTTGAGGTCGGCCTCTTCCCTTATGATCGCGGTAATGCGTTCCAGATCGGAAACGTTGGCGATCCACAATGGAATGTTCACCGCAGTGAACCCGCCCCTGGAATAATTGATCACCTTCCCGTTCATGATCTGGGAGTTGGGGACTGTGATTATGCGGCCGTCGATGTCCCGGAGAACGGTGTTCATGAGCGTTATGTCCCTGACCCTGCCTATCCCATTCAGGGGGATCGGTCCGACCTCCACCCAATCCTCCAGCTGTATCGGCCGGACGATCGATATCAAGATGCCGGCGATGGCATTCTGGATGATCTGCTGGGACGCGAGCGCCACGGCGATGCCGGCTATTCCCAGCGAGAGGAACATGGCCGAAAGGTCCAGTGCCAGCACCGAGCCGAACCCGAATGCTATGGCGACGAGCATGACCGTGTACTGATACGATCGGGCCACACCCTTGGAGAGCCGCTTCCCGACCGGTTCGTCAAGGTATTTCCGGATGAGGGAATTGCCCACGCGGGCCACTAGGATCGCGGCTACCATAAGCAGCAGGAAGGCCGCAATATCCAGCGGCCTAACGTTATCGATTATGGGCGTCTCAAGCCAGCTCATCCGATGCCCCTATCGCGTCTCGCTTCATAAATGCCGATGCCGCTCGACTGCCTGAAAAACAAAAAAGATTTTGCTGGAAGGTGTTTGTTACAAGGCAAACAGGTTTAGGATCGCAGGACGATCTCGATGTTGACGCCGTCTGGGACCTGGATCCTCATGAGCTGGCGAAGCGCCCTCTCATCAGCGTCAAGGTCGATCAGCCGCTTGTGGATCCTCATCTCCCAGCGGTCCCAGGTCTCCGAGCCCTCTCCGTCGGGGCTCTTGCGGACGGGGACTACCAGTCTCTTGGTGGGGAGGGGGATCGGTCCGCGAATGGCGACGCCAGTCCTTTGCGAAATGGACTTGATCTGCCCGCAGACACTGTCCACCTTCTTGGGGTCAGTGCCGCTCAAGGATATTCTTGCTCTCTGTGCCATATGAATCCCTCAAAAAATTAGGGAAAGGGAAGGGGTTTACATCACCCTCTTTTCGACATCCAGGCAGACGCCGGCCGCAACGGTCTGACCCATGTCGCGGATGGCGAACCTTCCCAGCTGGGGGAACTCCTTGGCCTTCTCGATGACCATGGGCCTGGTGGGCTGGATCTTGACGACGGCAGCGTCGCCGGTCTTGAGGAACTGGGGGTTCTCCTCCTTGACAGCGCCGGTGGCGGGGTCCATCTTCTTCTGCAGCTCCAGGAAGGTGCATGCGATCTGGGCGGTGTGGATGTGGAACACCGGGGTGTATCCGACGGTGATGACCGACGGGTGGTTCAGGACCATGATCTGAGCGGTGAAGGTCTTGGCCACCGAGGGCGGGTTGTCAACAGGCCCGGCCACGTCGCCCCTCTTGACATCGTTCTTGGCGATGCCACGGACGTTGAATCCGACGTTGTCACC
>DATD01000007.1:92308-92453 GCA_002504525.1 Methanomassiliicoccus sp. UBA345 | reverse complement strand
ACGTTGAATCCGACGTTGTCGCCGGGAGCGGCCTGAGTCAGGACCTCGTGGTGCATCTCGATGCTCTTCACTTCGCCGACCACGTGGGCGGGCTCGAACATGATCTTCATGTCGGGCTTGAGGATACCGGTCTCGACACGGCCGA
>DATD01000007.1:91848-91968 GCA_002504525.1 Methanomassiliicoccus sp. UBA345 | reverse complement strand
CATGTTGGGGGACGGCTTGGCAGCGTTGTCTCCCTTGAAGGCCGAGTAGGGGACGAAGGGGATCTGGTCGACCTTGAAGCCGACGGACTTGAGGACCTTGCTGACCTCCTCCTTCACCTT
>DATD01000007.1:81157-91590 GCA_002504525.1 Methanomassiliicoccus sp. UBA345 | reverse complement strand
TCCATCTTGTTGATGCCGATGATGAGCTGCTTCACGCCAAGGGTCCTGGCCAGGAAGATGTGCTCCTTGGTCTGGGCCTGAGGTCCCTCAACGGCGGACACGACCAGAACGGCGGCGTCTGCCTGGGAGGTACCGGTGATCATGTTCTTCACGAAGTCACGGTGGCCGGGGGCGTCGATGACGGTGAAGTAATACTTGTCGGTGTTGAACCGCTTGTGAGCGACGTCGATGGTAACGCCCCTCTCCCTCTCTTCCTTCAGAGAGTCCATGACCCAGGCGAACTCGAAGGTGCCCTTGCCCTTCTCCTCGGCCATCTTCTTGTACTTGTCGATCAGATACTGCTCAACGTTCCCAGTGTCAGCAAGCATCCTGCCTACAGAGGTGGACTTGCCGTGGTCGACGTGACCGATGAATACTAGGTTCAAGTGTGGTTTCTCAGCCATTTTTTCTGCCTCCTACATTTATATACTTTAATTTCGGTTTTTTACTCCATGCCATTTGTCGTATTTAACGCTTATTCACTCCCCTAAGCCGAGTAGTAAGCTGCGTCGTACGGCTCTGGCTTCAGTCCCTTCCGGGTCCTGATCTGCTCTACGACCTTGGTCTGCAGCTCACCGGGAACGGGGACGAAGCCCGAGTTCTCGGTGGACCACAGCGCGCGACCCTGAGTGGCGCCGCGGATGGCGGACGCGAATCCGAACATCTCCGCGACCGGGGCCTGAGAGACGATGATGGACACATCACCCTCCTGGTTGATCTCCTCGATGACGCCCCTTCTCTGCTGTATCTCGCGGAGGGTGTCGCCCATGACGGACTCGGGACAGTTGATGTGGATCTTGGTCATCGGCTCCAGCAGAACGCGGCCGCCGGTGGCCATGGCGCCGTAGACAGCCGAGCGGAACGCCGGAATGACCTGGGCCGGACCGCGGTGGATGGAGTCCTCGTGGAGCTTGGCATCGACCAGGCGGACCTTGATCCCGCTGACCTTTTCCTGGGCCAGGGGGCCGAGGTTCATGGCCTCATCGAACGCCTGCTTGCACAGTTCGATGACCTCGTTGAGGTACTGGATACCCTTGGTGCCATCGATGAAGACGTTGTTGCCATGGAATGCTACCACGCTGCGGGCCTCGTCGCGGTCCATGCCGAGCTCCTGGAGCTTGGTCGCCAGTTCCTTGGCGTCCTTGATCTTTCCCTCGGTCTGGATGTCCCCTCTCTTCATGGCCTCGACTATGTTGTCGGGCAGGGTCTCCACCTCGACGAAGAAGCGGTTGTGCTTGTTGGGGGACTTCCCCTCGAAGGGTCCGCCCTTCTTCTTGATGTTCTCCCTGTAGACCACGATCGGCGGGGAGGACTTGATCTCGATCTTGTGATCGTTCGTGATACGATAGGTGGTGATCTCGAGGTGCAGCTCGCCCATTCCGGACAGGAGGTGCTCGCCGGTCTCATTGTTGATCTCCACCTGGATGGAGGGATCGGACTTGGCCACCGAGCGCAGCACCTCGACCAGCTTCGGCAGGTCCTTCATGTGCTTGGCCTCGATGGCCACGGTAACGACCGGCTCGGTGTAGTGGGTGATCTTCTCGAAGGGGTCCATCTCGGGGTCCGACGATACGGTCGAACCGGCGATGGCGTCCTTCAAGCCGGCCACCGCGACGATGTTTCCGGCCTCCATGTGATCGACCGGGATGCGGTCCGCCCCCACCGACAGCGAGATGGTCTGGGTGCGCTGCACGTTGGGCATGCCGGCCACCCACAGCTCCATTCCCCTGGTCACGGAGCCGGAGAACAGCCTGCCGATGGCGACCTCTCCGGCATGGGGGTCGACGATGATCTTGGTGACCATCATGGCGACCGGGCCAGATGCATCGCAGGTGAGCATGGACTTGCCGATCTTGCTCTCCTTGTCCCCCTTCCAGATGACGGGGATACGGGTCTTCTGGGCATCGAGAGGGTTGGGTACGTGCTCGATGACCATGCTGAGAAGGACCTCGTGAACCGGGGACTTCTTGGCCAGGGTCTTCTGGTCGTTGTCCCTGCAGAACTCGTAGACGTCCTTGAAGGCGATGCCAGTGTGCTTCATGCTGGGGACGTTGACGGCCCAATTGTTGTAAGCGGAACCGAACGCCACGGAGCCATCCTCGGGGCGGACCTGCCACTCCTTGTTCAGCGGCTCAGGGAGCTGAGTGGCGATACGCTTGTTGACCTCGGTGATGATGTGAACGAAGCGCTTCTGCATCTCCTCCTTGGTGACCTTCAGCTCGTTGATCAGCCTGTCGACCTTGTTGATGAACAGGACCGGTCTGACGCGCTCCTTGAGGGCCTGCCTGATGACCGTCTCGGTCTGAGGCATGATGCCTTCCACCGCGCACACCAGGATGATGACGCCGTCCAGAGCCCTCATGGCCCTGGTGACGTCCCCGCCGAAGTCGACGTGACCGGGGGTGTCGATGAGGTTGACGAGGTATTCCTTCCCTTTATAGGAGTGGACCATGGAGGCGTTTGCGGCGTTGATGGTGATCCCACGAGCCTGCTCCTGCTCGTCGAAATCGAGCATCAGCTGCTTTCCCGCGAGGTCACTGGACATCATGCCGGCGCCGGCGATAAG
The DNA here is from genome assembly GCA_002504525.1 of Methanomassiliicoccus sp. UBA345. Taxonomy (GTDB): domain Archaea; phylum Thermoplasmatota; class Thermoplasmata; order Methanomassiliicoccales; family Methanomassiliicoccaceae; genus DTU008. The sequence goes on along the minus strand of DATD01000007.1, from coordinate 88,985 downwards.
ATTGTCACTCAAAGTGGTCTTACCGTGGTCGATGTGCGCCGCGGTACCGATGTTGCGAATGAACTCCGGGCTCTTGGAGAGCGCGGCAGCCTTCGCAATGTTATCTTCCTTACGTCCCATAAAAACCACCAATAAACATAGATAAAGGGTTTAGCGGGCGGACTGCGCCACCCGCTCCAGTTCCTCCTTCTTGGCCACCGAGAATGAGTTCATGTCGCCCTTGGAAGCGAGGATAAGTTCATCGGCAAGGCACTCCTCGGCCGACTTCTTGTTCTTGAAGGATGCATCGACCGTTCCCCTGGCAAGATTGCGAAGGGCGATGTCGAGCCTACGGGCCGGGGATACGTCCACGGCCTTCGGGACGGAAATGCCGCCGAACTGAAGGCGAGTGATCTCCTCGCGGGGGGCTGCGTTCTCCAGCGCCTCAACGAGGACCTGCACGGGGTTCTTGTTGGTCTTCTTGGCCACGATCTCGAAGGCGCCGCGGACGACGCCGATGGTCTTGGCCTTCTTTCCCGTGTATACCTCGGTGCGCATCATGCTGTTGACGAGTCTTTCCACGATGCTCATCTTCGACTTGGCGAAGGCACGGTTGGCGTGCTTTCCACCGGTGTGGGGCACAGAGATGGGGGTGAGGTCTATGTACTTGGCTAGGCCGCCGTCCCTGATGCCGATGCCGGTCATCTCGTACTTGCCGAAGAGCAGAACACCGTTGCTCGAAACCTGGTTCTCTCCATCCATAATATTCACCTAACCGGCTTCTCCACACGCCCCCTTACGAGCATGTTCAGAGAAACATTGTTGACCTGGACGACCTTGAAACGGACGCCCGGGATATCACCGTATGAACGGCCTAGACGGCCGCCGATGCCCTCCACCAGGACCTCGTCGTGCTCGTCTATGAAGTTAATGGCGCCGTCCCCCACCGCGAAGGCGGTGATCTGACGCCCATTCTTGATGAGCTGGACCTTGACACACTTTCGGATGGCGGAGTTGGGCTGCTTTGCCTCGATCCCGACCTTCTCGAGAACGATCCCGCGGGCCTGGGCTGAACCTTCCAGGGGGTCGGACTTCTCGCGAAGGCGCAATACCCTCCGCTTGTACGTACTGTCGGACCATCGGAACTTTTGACGGTCGCTCTTGAGCTTCCTAGCCGTGTTAAGACCTCTAGCCAATGTTTCACCTTCTTTATTAGGAGCGGGCTCCGTATTATGGTTATCTTATTTAACGATTAAGGGTTTTTCAGAGCCTGTTCAGACAACCTGCTAATACCCTTTGATATTAAAACAATTCGGTCCCCCCTGAGTAATACTGGCTCATCGGACCGTGGTTTTCTTGCGAGAAAGCCCTCAGCGGCCTGCTCGGAGTACGGGCCAAGGACGGGATACGAATTCAGTAATTTGAATTAATAACAGACGCCCACTGACATGCGAACTCAATAGCGAGGCAGAAACCAATTTAGACTGCTGCCGCGATGCTTTCCTGGGATGGGATTATGGGCGATACGAGGGATGTATCTCGCCGATTGGATAATTGGCAGAAGGTCATGGAATATTCACTGGCAGTCATCGTACCGACCGTGCTGGCCGTGATGATGTTCTCTCTCATAGGCGCGCCCGCCCTGGTAACGGAGACCATGCTGGCGGCCATCGCCGCCTCCGCCCTCACTATCATCCCGGCGCTCATGGCGCAGAAGCTACACTACCAGTGCTGGGCCAAGAACACCATGCCGCAGCGCATGATCACTGCGCTGATCGGGACGATCTACATAACCGTGGTAGCGGTGCTCACCGTCTCCCTCATCTCGATCTATCGCGGCCTGGATCCTGGGCAGCCTCTGACCTTCGCGGTCGTGGCCGCCCTGCTGATATGCCTGGCCGCTGTCCTGGTCTATAGTTCGAAGAACAAGAGCAGGTTCGAGCGAATGGATATACGCTACTTCCGGAGGCCGGCCTCCGACATCGATTCGGCCATCAGGGCCGTTTTGGCAGATAGGGGGGAGAGCGTCAGGGAAGAGGGCCGGGGCCGGCGGGTCCGGCTGGTGGTGGAGAATAGGAAGGTCGTCATCACCATCGCCTCGCAGCCCAGGAAGAGCACCGAGGTCATCATCGAGTGCGTGGAGCTGTCGGGAACGGCGACATGCGAGCTGATCAAGGGGCGGCTGGGCGAGAACTAGGCCCGCCCATGCGACTCGCCTCGCACCATCGCGCTCGATATCAGGTGAGCGATGCGAAGCGGCTCCGGCAGGGAGCCCGACACGGTGCTTTCCTCGATGATCATCTCAAGGTCATCGATGCTTATGCCGGTGGCGGCAGCGTAGATGGAGCGGCGGCCTCCCAGCCGATACAACGGATGCCGCCTGATCACCTCCATTCGCTCCTCCCAGTCCCGGAAGTGGGCACGCAGCGCCTTCTCCATGCTGCCATAATCGGGCAGGCCGCGGGTCACCGTGGCGCACGCGACGCCGGTATCGCGATGAAGACGGTCGATGTCCACGACGTTGAAGCCGCCGACGGCCACGCCGTCGATCATTATCACCTTGAGCTGCTCTCGATAGCGGGAGCGGAGGACCATGTCGGCGATCGCTTCATTGGCGTCGGTGCCGTCCACGTCGCATTTGGTGCGCATGATGCCCTCGACGTACATCGGCAGCCGCGAGACCACTCCTACCACCAGCGTCCGCTTGCTCTCGAAAGTGAAAGGCGAGTCGTCGATGCCGAGGACCCTTACCTGCCTCTTCATCGTCAGGCCAGCTTGAGGTGCCCGGTCACCTTGTCCACCATGGCCTCCGGCCCCGGGCCTATCCCGAGGCAGGTGACGGTGTTGGGCGGGATCTCGGTCATGCCGGCATCGGTGATGAGCGAGGTGACCAGGCCCAGGTCCTCGGCCGCCACCTTGATGGCGTACAGCTCCTGAAGGCTGGGCGCCTTGACCACCACCTTGCGCTGCCCTTCCGCGTACCAGCGATCGAACCGGTCGGGGGTGCGGCGCTTGGCTGCGAACGCGCAGTTCACGGCGGCGTGGGCGACCTGGGCGGCCATCTTGCCCGCCGACAACTTGAGGTCCCACCTTACCACGATGACCATCTTGTGTTCCATCATCATCACTGCCGCTCCGAGGTTAGCCCATGATGGAATATAATTCTGAGCGTGCTCAGGACGGCATGAGGATCTCGAAACGCTCCCAGGTGTCCCCGACGGCCGCGCCGGCGTCCGTGACCACGATGTACAGTCCGCTATCAAGCAATGCGCTGTGGCTCCCGCCCCTGTTTAGCAGGGACATCGCGGAATCGCTCTCCATGACGCCTCCATGCTCCATGCGCTCGATGTTCTCCTCCGTTACGAGATAGAACTGGGAGCCGTCACTCTCCATCGAATGGTTGAGGTGCGCTCCATCCGGCAGATGCCAGTAGCCGACGCTTGACGTTCCGGCGGCGGAGACGGAGGTGAAGTTCATCACGCTCGGGACCATGAAGCTGTGAGAGATGTCGACCGTCTTCCTGATGTCCAGATCGGCTGGGTCGTCCAGCGTGCTGGTGCGGAGATCGAGGTTAAGGAAGAACCCTGGACCGGAGACGTTGACGCGGTAGATCACCTTGGAGTCCACCCCGGCGTAGGTGACGATGAATGCCCGCGCGTCCTCGCTGCCGCCATGGTAGGAGATGTACCTGGTCACTGCCTTGGCGCCGTATACGGTCTCGATACGCTCCCATCCCAGGCATTCTCCCGAGTCGGGTGACGATAACACCGACGTCATTCCTCGTCCGGTCCAGCTGCCAAGGTCGGTGGTGAAGTAACCGCCCACTGAGCGGCCGTATTCGGTGACGTTCACCACGGTGAAGTTGGCGGTGGCGGTGCCGCTGACGGCGGTGCCGTTGCGGTGTCCCGCGACATCGTACTGCAAGACATCTCCCGCCTGAACGGCCCACCGCCCCTCATCCTCGCTGGCCGGCGCCTGCTGCCAGGCGAAGGAAGCGGTCATGAGCAATGCTGCTATGATCGCCACGACATACAACGAATACCCGCCTCTCGGCCCATCGAATGCTGATCGGTCTTCCATGTCTCCCCCTCGAATATACTATTACATAGAATATTATTGTAGAATTAATAAGGTTGCGCCGGGCGGCCCGGTAAAAGCCTTATTTAGAGAGGTGCCATCCCCTGGCCATGTTCGAGCTCCTCAGACGGGACGGCCTGGCCAGGATATGCAAGCTGGATACTCCCCATGGCATCCTGGAGACCCCCGCCCTCCTGCCGGTCATCAACCCCCGCAACATCACCGTCCCGCTGAACGAGCTGTACGATGATCTCGGGTTCAAGGCGATCATCACCAACTCATACATCATACGGAACAATCCGGAGCTCAAGGAGCAGGCGCTCAGCACCGGCCTGCACGAGATGCTCGGTTACAAGGGGGTCATCATGACCGATTCCGGCACGTTCCAATCTCACATGTATGGCGAGGTGGACGTGAAGAACGATGACATCGTGTCATTCCAACGGGACATCGGCTCGGACATCGGGACGGTGCTGGACATTTTCACCGAGCCGGACTGGAGCGAGGCGCGGACGTCGGAGGCCGTAGACGTCACTCTCGCCCGGACCGAGGAGGCCGCCCGACTGAAAGGGGACATGCTGCTCGCCGGCGTGGTGCAGGGCTCCATCTTTCCGGAGCTGAGGGAGAGGTGCGCCCGCTCCCTCGCCTCGATCGACGCCGACGTCCATCCCATAGGCGGCGTGGTGCCGCTGATGGAGCAGTATCGCTTCGACGATCTGGTCGACGTCATCGTAGCATCGAAGAAGGGGCTGAACCCTTCCCGCCCGGTCCACCTGTTCGGGGCCGGCCATCCCATGGTGTTCGCCCTGGCCGCGCTGCTGGGCTGCGACATGTTCGACTCCGCCTCCTATGCCAAGTTCGCCCGCGACGGGCGGTTCATGTTCCCCGAGGGCACTTCATCGCTCTCGGACATGAAGGTCATCTCCTGCCACTGCCCAGCCTGCAACGGCCACTCGTACGAGGACATCGTGGCGATGAGACCGGCCGAGCGCATCGCGCTCATCGCCCGGCACAACCTATGGGTCTCGCAGGAGGAGGTCCAGAGAGTTAAGAGGGCAATACTGGAGGGGGACCTCTGGGAACTGGTGGAGCGCCGGTGCCGTGGCCATCCCGCGCTGCTCGACGCCCTGAGACGGCTGGGCGACCACGAGGAATTCCTGGAGCTGACCGAACCGCTCAGCCGGGACAATTCGCTGTTCTACACCGGCCCGGAGACGCTCAGGCGGCCGGCCATACGCCGCTATGCCAGGAGGTTCTTCGAGCGGTACGAGTACCCGGACACCGAGGTCATGATCGTCTTCGACGAGACGTCGAAACCGTACGGGAGGTGCCGGCAGCAGGAGATGCGCGATGTGCTGGCAGAATGCGATTCCCACTTCTTCGTGGAATCGGTGCTGGGGCCGGTGCCCATCGAGCTGGACGAGATGTATCCCATCGCGCAGTCGGTCCTTCCGGAACGGCGGGACAAGGAAGCGGTGGAAGGGGTGAAGGAGATGATGGAGCGGATGTCCCACGAGCACCCCTATGCCATCGCGGTGGGATGGGACGGCCCCCAGACGTTGGACACGCTGTCCTTGATGTGTGTCAACAAGCCCTCGTTCGATGTCGACCTGGCGAGGGTAAAGGCCGTAGCCGATATGCAGTTCGGGCGGGGCGCAGGCGGGGCGCTGCTCGACGGCAGGGTGGAGCTGAAGAAGTCGGAGAACACCGGGAAGATACGCAACGTGCTGGTGAATGGAGAGCACGTTCTGTCCATGAGGGCGAACGACGGCTTCTTCACCCTGAAGATCGCGGGCGCCGAGCGGCTGCGGAAGGCATTCCCGGCGCCGCGACTTCGCGTCCGGGTAAAGGACGATTCGGTCCCCTTCAATCGGGAAGGAAAGAACGTCTTCTGTACTTTCGTGGAGGATTGCGACCCAGAGATCAGGCCGATGGACGAGGTGCTGGTGGTAGACTCATCGGACGAGCTGGTGGCCATCGGTCGAGCCGTCCTTACCCGGGACGAGATGGGCGCGTTCCGCACCGGTGTGGCGGTGAAGGTCCGCGACGGCAACAAGAAATGATCACTGGGCGGCTCGGAAGGTGTCCTCGGCCACCTTGACGCAGGCCAGGAGATCCTCCATGGTATGGAGCATCTGGCCTGCGGTGGACGAGCGGGCGCGGATCGTTATCATGGTCCCGGAGCGCTCCGCCTCGGCGTAGGGGGCATTGTCCGGCGATATCGCTCCCAGCACCGCCACGGCCTCCGCCTCGCTGCCATAGTCCAGCTCTATCGTCGTCTCGACCGCCATGTGCGAGAGAACGAACGCTCCGAGAAAAAGGTATCCTCTCCGGACCTTTCCCTTCAAGGAGAATGGATTAGTAGTTAGGAGCGCAATCCCGATGAGGAGGGGAGAGATTGCGGTCGATGGAACTATTCCGGAACCGGCGGAGCGTGAGGAGCTTCACCGATGAGGGCGTGCCAGACCAGGTGATCGCAGAGGCGCTCGAGGCCGGCAACCTTGCGCCATCGGCGGGAAATCTGCAGGCCAGGGACTTCGTGGTAGTCAGGGGCATCGAGAGGAAGCGGCAGCTCGCCGATGCTGCCCACTCGCAGATGTTCGTGGCCGATGCGCCCGTCATCCTGGCGTGCTGCGCCAATTTGGACAGGATCGCAAGCTACGGCCCCCGGGGGAGGGAGCTGTACTGCCTCCAGGATGTGGCCGCCGCGGTGGAGAACATCCTGTTGTACCTTTCCAGCGTCGGCTACGGCGCCTGTTGGGTGGGGGCGTTCAACGAGAAGAGGGTCTCCGATGCGCTGAATCTCCCGATCAACGTGCGCCCGCTGGCCCTGCTGCCTGTAGGCCGACCAACCAGCGAAGGGAGGCCGCAGTCCCGCCTGGTGACCGATGATCTTGTACATTTCGAGGAGTGGTGAGCGTTTGACGACATTCGAGGCCTGATCATGCTTCAAAGGATAGATCACGTGGCGTTCACCGTCTCCGACATCCAGCGGGCGGCGGATTTCTTCACCCGGGTGCTCAGTTTCTCCGAGGAAGGCAGATGGTCATCGGACCGGGAGGGATCCAGAGAAGTAAGGTTCCTGACATTGGGCAGTTCGGTCGTCGAGCTGATCCTCGGTGAGGAACATGGGGCAGCCGCCGTGACCGGAGCATCTATGCCGGGGTTCAGGCACCTATGCCTACGCAGCGATGACCTCGACACCGATATGATACAGCTCGCCGGGGCGGGGGCCAAGTTCATCGGTACGGAGATGCGCATCGACGACCGGCTGTTCAACGAGATGAGGCCGGTTGCCGGCTACTCCCTGGAAAAAGGACTCCGCCGCATCATGGTGGAAGGGCCGGACAATATCGTGGTCGAGATAATGGAACGGGGAGAGTAGCCCCGGCCAGATTCGAACTGGCGTCACCGGCTCCAAAGGCCAGCATGATTGACCGCTACACTACGGGGCTGTTCATCCACGATTAAAATCATGGTATATAACCTAGGTTCCTACTGCCTCCCCGATCAGGTAGGACGGAGCGGCGTCGGTAATGACGACCGCTAGCCTCGTTCCTATGGGATGATCGCCCCTGACAGCCACTGGGCGGTAAGCGTCGGTCCGGCCGATCATGGTGCCTTCCTTACCGCGTTCGGTGATGAGGATGCCCTCTTCCATTCCCACCCTTGACAGGTTGAGCCCCATGCCGATGTCCGCCCGCAGCGCGGTCAGCTCGCGGGAGCGTTCCTTGCTCATCCAGCCCGGCACCTGGCTCCGGGCCCGGGCGGC
>DATD01000007.1:40535-80865 GCA_002504525.1 Methanomassiliicoccus sp. UBA345 | reverse complement strand
ACGTCGGTGGCCAGGGACATGCCGGGGCTGGCGCTGCGAAGCTTGTCTGCCAGGGCCTCGAACTCCTTGACGGTGTGACGCCTGTTCATCGCCCTCAGGATGCGGTCGCTGCCGCTCTGCACCGGCAGATGGATGAACTGGTAGACCTTGGGTGAGAGCCATGCGGAAAGGAAGGAGGGCAGCACCGGTGCCAGGCTCTGGGGGTTCATCATCCCCACCCTGATCCTGAAGTCGCCAGGTATGGAGGTTATCGCTCCGAGCAGCCCCCCCAGGTCGGTGCCCCTGTCCATGCCGTAGGCGGCGGTGTCCTGCGCCGTGAGCAGCAGCTCCCCAGCGCCGGCCTCCAAATGTCTCCTCGCCTCTTCCACGATCCCTTCTGGCGGATAGCTGAACAGCGTCCCGCGCGCCAGACGGGTGATGCAGTAGGAGCAGTTGCCCAGGCACCCCTGGGCGATCGGAACGACGGCGCTGGTGGCGGTTGGCAGTGCTATCACAGCGTCCGCTTCGACAGGACCGTAGCGCTCCTCGACCAGTTCCGTGAAGGAGATGTAGCTGCGCGGCGGGACGACAAGCGCGTTGGGAGCGCGCCGCACCGCTTCGCCCGATTGGACGGCGGCGAGGCAACCGGTGACGATGACGTTCTTTCGCTGGGCGGACAGCTCCTCCAGCCTCCTGAGCATGCGGCGTTCCGTCTCTTTTATCACCGTGCAGGTGTTGACGACCACCAGCTCAGCGTCGGCCGGGTCGCTCACCAGGGTATGGCCCATGGACGCCAGCTGCGCTTCCAGCTTCGCCCCCTCCCCCTGGTTCATAGTGCAACCATATGATTCGACCCAGGCCTTCATGCCATCGCATCGGCCTCCTGTATTTTATCATTTTCTTGCGCCTCACGTCACCGACGCGGGAGGCTTGGATCCGCCCTCGGGGGTGGCGAGTTCCATGAGCATCACATTATCACAATAGATATTATTATTAACCCATGTACTCAAATCGAGGATAGTGGTGAACATCCAGTGAGAAGCAAGATGGGATTGCTGCTGCCATTGGCGGTCTGTCTTCTGCTGTGCACGTCATTTACGGGGGCATTTGCCTCAGGACAGCCAGCGGCGACGGGACTGCAGTGCAATGAGTTCCCGTCGACCAGCCACTATGGCGTGGTCACATCGTCCTGTGATAAGGCGAGCGACCTTGCCACGGAGCTGCTCTCGGAAGGCGCCAACGTGGGCGTGCTCGGCGGGATGAGATTGATGAACGACACCGTGACCGGCAGATACACCATGTTCCGCGTTAACGAGGGGAACATGAGCATCGACGGCTACGGCGTATGGAGCAATGGGGCCATATACCAGATATTCGACGGCATCACGTTCCTTGACGCCATGGAAGTGAACACGTCGATCAACGGGCCGGTGTTCGATGCGACGTTCGACAGCACGAGCGTCCGCATACATAACCACCCCGGCGGACTGATGGAGATCTCAGCCGAACGAAGCGTGAGCATCAAGTTCCAAATGGCCGGAGGAATCAACTCCGAGATGATGACCGCCGATGAGACTGGCGATGCATCGATCGAGGCGGCGCGGGTGGGCGGGACCAACATCTCTTCCACGATCGTCGTCAATGGTGGAAGCCTCGACCAGGCAGGGAACCGCAGCCTGATAGCCAGTCTGGCCAGGGGCGGGGACGTTGTGGTGCGCGCGGCGTCGGACGACACCACGACGCAGTCCGAACTGCTTGATGCGCTGCCATCCGCCATCCTAGCGGAGTACTGGGTGCTGGGTCGGGACGACGGAGCGATCTATGACCTGACCGCCTACCGCGATGTGGACTTCAATACATCGTCGAGCAAGCTGAAGATGGGGGACTGGGAGATCCCGCTCCCCGATCAGCTGCCTGGCAATGTGATAGGGGTGCACACCGACCGGATGTCCGTGACCATAGCCGGAGGGATAGAGAACATGCTGTCCCTGAGCGGCTCTGCTCCCCAGGCGGCCGATTCAATGGAAGCGGTCCTCCAGGCGGCGGACGGCAACGTGTCGTCGGCGATGTACTTCATGGAGCAGACCAACAACCGGGTGGACATCTACCTCTATGTTCCGCCCGGCGCGGGCGGTGCCGGTAGCGACGGCGACAGCAACACGGAGATCAGCGGACCGCTGGACCTTGGCTCCCTGGCGTTGCCGATAGGGATCGGCCTGGGCCTGGTGGCAGTGGTCGCAGTGGCGTTGCTGTTCAGCAGGGCCAAGAAGAAATAAGGGGGTCCTCAGACCCCCCTTTACCTTTTTTCGTCATGAATAGCCGTGCGGAGGGGCACCTCCGTTCGGCGGGCTGCCGATTCGCTGAGAGTCGATGCGTGATCAGCGCAACAGGTCGGACGCGCGAAGCTCGGCCTCGATGTGATCGATCGCCTTCTCGACATCGATCGGCTTCTTGGCTCCGGTGCAAACGAGCCTGCCGGATCCGAACAGCAGCATGACCACCTTGGGCTGGTCGAGGCGGTACACCAGGCCGGGGAACACCTCCGGCTCGTACTCCACCTTTTCGAGGCCGAGGGAGATCACGGTCGAGGACAGGTTGACCGGGCTGCCCAGATCGGCCGAGGCCACGATGTTCTGTACGGTGATCTGCGGATAGTCCTTCACCGGAACTCCAGCCTTACGGATGGCGTCCACCACCAGCTCCACCGCCTTGACGACCTGGTCACGGTTCTTGGCGCCGGTGCATACCAGCTTGCCGCTCCTGAACAGCAGCGACGCGGCCTTGGGGTCCTTTACCCGGTACACGAGGCCAGGAAAGACCGCTGGGTCGTATTCGGCCCCTTCCATGGACGTGACGAGGTACGTTAGGTCAAGCTCCCGGCCCAAGGCGGCCGACGCGACGATGTTCTGAATAGTGTACCTTTTGCTAATGGCAATACCCGAACAAAGAACCGCAAACTACTATAAGTCCTAAATGCTCGATTTTTGCTAATATATGAAGGATGTAGCCCGCCAAGTCGTTCTGCGCGGGGGGCGGGACGACCTTACAGCACCCCTCTTTTCGTCAATCAGATCGTAACGCCCGCTTTCCGCCGACCTCGACGGAGGGGCGGGCAGCTGCGCGGCAGAATGCCGGGGCCCGGCCAGTGGCATCCTGGACCGCGCAGATGGGGTTTGGAACGGCCTCGCCGTTCATCCGCAGTGGAGATATTGCTTCACTATCTGGGAGCCCATCTCCGCGTCCTGCTTGATCTCTTCCCGGATCGACCGATCGTCGAAGGCATTCAGGCGCCGGACCACGGCATCGATCATGGACGCGTCGAACACGCCATACTTCTCATAGATATCCCGGTGGGCCTCCAGTTCGCTTGCCGACTCGCAGCAGGATGCGGGAAGCTGGGCCAGGGACATCAACTTCTCGCGATGCTCCGCATGGTGGATGTTCACATCGACGTAGGTCTTGCCAGCGATGGCCAGCGCATTGTCCATCTCGAACCCATGACGGGCGGCCACCGTCATGCCGGCCAGCAGCAGATACACGTCGGCCGAGCCGTCCGGGCAGCGGAACTCTACGGTCTGCTTCTGCGACATGTCAAGGTCGGCCGGCCGCTCCAGGGGGTTGGCGTCGGCCACCATGTCCGTACGGTGGGTCCATCCGAGCGGCACCCTCACCAGGACAGAGCGGTTGCGGTCCCCCCAGCAGATGGAGGTGGGCGCTTCCTGATGCGGGACCAGGCGGAAGTAGGAAGTGGGGTTGGTGTTCCCGAAGGCCGTCAGCGAGGACGCGCAGGTCATGAAGCCGGCGATGGCGGTCTTGGCAGCATCGCTCAGGCGGCCATCCTCCACGTACTGGTTCACGCCGCCCTTCATGATGCGGGTGTGGATGTGCATGCCGCTGCCTGCCTTGCCGTCGGTGATCTTCGGAGCAAAGGTCACGTCGAGACCGTAGAGATGGGCCATGTTGCGTATGATCCACTTGGCGATGACCAGCTCGTCTGCCGCCTGCTCCACATCGGTGACCATGAACTCGATCTCGTTCTGCTCGTAGATCTTGTCGCCGAGGGTGAAGTTACCCACCTCGGAATGACCGTACTTGATGTGCCCGCCCGCCCTGGCGATCGCGAGCATGCAGTCGGTGCGGAACTTCTCGAACTTGGTGAACGGAGCTGATTCGTGATAGCCGCGCTGGTCCTCCGCCGCGAATAGATCGTCCTTTTCGCCGATGACATAGAACTCGAGCTCGCCCATGGCCTGGAAGGTCATACCCGTCACCTTGGTGAACGAGGCACTGGCCTTCTTCAGGACCTCCTCGGGGGAGATGTCGGCCGGCCTTCCGTCCTTGTCATAGTAGGAACATAGGAAGCACAGCGTGGGGATCTCGCTGAAGGGGTCCACGAACGCGGTCCTGAAGCGCGGGACCACGTAGAGGTCGCTGGAGCCTGAATGAATAAACTGGGGGAAGATGTTGGAGCCGTCCACCCTCTCGCCGGAGGAGAGGATCTGCTCGAGATAGTCCCGATCGGTAAGAACGAAGTTGAGGGTCTTCAGCCGCCCGTCGCTGGCGGGGTAGCGGAAGTTGATCATCTCGATGCCGTTCTCCTCTATGAAGCTGATGATGTCCGCCTTGGTGAACTCCCTGGGAGACTTCTTCAGGAATGAGACCAGGGGGCTCAGGCTCAACGAAGTGTTTTGGCTCATCGGCAGCGGTACATAATGCTATATTTTTAACATTGTGCTCGGGATATGGAAAAATAGATAGGAAATCGAGCCCGGACGCTACTTTTGAACGGTTGCCGACCGCGGTAACGAGACACACTGCCCTCGAACGCCTTACAGGGCCGCGAGAGTGTTTCAATTAAATACCGCCTGCTCAAAGTATTATTAGGCTCCCCTATGAGGTCTAACAACACCAGGCTGCTGCCATTGGCGAATGTGGTCGCCTATGTCCTGATGGTAGCGGTCAATGGGCTGGCGGGAAGTACAACCATCATCGGCGGAAAGCTCACCGCCGAGGTCTCGGACGCGAATCCCACGCTCGTGACGCCGGCTGGATATACCTTCTCCATATGGGGGGTCATATACATCCTTCTGGCCGTGTTCGTCATATATCAGGCAGTGGTCCGCTCGCGGCCTGGGGCATCGCGCGATCGCATAGGATGGCTGTTCGTTATGAGCAGCGCGTTCAACATACTGTGGCTGTTCGCATGGCAGTACGAGATTCTGGTCGTCTCGGTCATCATCATGTTCCTCCTCCTGGCGACGCTCATAGCGATATACCTCCGCCTGGGCATCGGGGTGCGACGTGTCGAACCGGCGGAGAGGCTGGCCGTCCACCTGCCATTCAGCGTGTACCTCGGCTGGATAACGATCGCCACCATCGCAAACGTGGCGGCCACGCTTGTCTCGCTCAACTGGGACGGCTTCGGCATCGCTCCGGAGATATGGGCCATTGCGATCATCATAGTGGCATTTCTCATCGCGGCGCTCAATGCATACAGCCGGAGGGATGTGGCCTACGGGGCGGTGATCGTATGGGCCCTCGTGGGCATCGCCGTCAACCAGAGCGCTGAACCGATCATTGTCGCGGTGGCGCTCGCCGGCGCGGTGGGAGTCGTGGTGGCCTTGGTGGCGAGCATCCTATATCGGCGGAGGCCGGTGAGGAGAGCGACCGCTTGAGGCCAGCGCCTGACGGCTGCTGGGGTTTGAGCCCGCTCGGTTGCGGTGTCCCGCGATCATTAAGACGCGGGCCCAAGGGATGATAGGACCACGATCGTTGCCGCGGCGCGGTCACTGTCGACGTTTCATAATGTTCGCCCTCATGCTCTCGCCTCCCCCTAACATATTCACCAACCCCTATGGATGAGCTTGGGGTCAGGGGGCGATAGCAGGCTGAGGATACTCGTATGAATTTAGCTGATCGACTGAAAAATCGGCTTATTGTATAGTAAAATGGCGCGAAGGGGGGGATTTGAACCCCCGAGTCCTTGCGGACACAGGATTAGCAATCCTGCGCCTTGCCAGGCTGGGCCACCTCCGCTCGGGCCTCAAGATGCTGAGAACATTCTTAAACCTTTTCTTGCCCCCTGGGGCATGCTGGCATAAAAAAGTCGAACCTGCCGGGCTAGGTGTATTCGGCCCAGGCCGCCGCAATGTCGCGGTCGCGTCCCGGAACAGGTCAGAACGATACGGGCCGTGAGGCCCGAAGGGGTTTCAGGAGTTGTCTATGACGGAGAAGGCCACGTTCCCAGATATCTTCTGGATCCGTACCTTGACCACCACACCCTTGGCGGCGCCGGGGACATAGATGATGTACTTGTCCAGCTTGGCCACTCCGTCGCCCTTGCGGCCGACGTCCTCCACCATGACCTCATAGACCCCGCCCTCCTTGAGACCTTCCTTCTCATCGGTGCGGGCGGCGCGGCGCACCCTGACCGGGCGATGCGCGCCACAGGCCTCGCACTCGAGGACGAGCGTGCGGCCCTCCTTGTTGATGTGCGTGTCAGGTCTTCCGCATTCAGAGCACAGTACGAAGGTCTCGGTGTAATTAGTGATGCGGTCGTTGAGCTGCGCCGGAGAGATCTTGGCCTTGAGCACGAGCCTCTGCCCCTCGATCTGCCCAGGAGTGCCTAGCTCCCTGAGGAGGTAATGGAGCAGGTGCTCTGGCTCCCTGCGCAACGCGTCGATGATGGCCCCGAAGTTGCGGACCACGGTGGTCTTTCCCTCCTGGAGCACATCGGGCTCAGGAACGACGAACCTCTCGTGCTTCTCGATTGTTTCGGGAAGCTTCTCCTTCGCCCTCCCCAGCAATGATAGGTAATCGTCATCGGCCATGGTTATCAACCTCTCAAGCTACTTCGTTGATATAAACATAGCTATTCGCTGGCCGGACAATTGCTGGCATGGCTGGAACTATTTCGGTTAGGTGGACGACATAGGAAAACACTAGCCTCGTTCCAGCTCCATGCTGGCGAAAGAGAGGGTATGTTTGGGGCAGACCTCCTCACACCGCCTGCACGCGGTGCCCAAGCACCTGCCCGTATCGATGATGAACCTACTATCGATTAGTGACAGTGCGCCTTCCGGGCAGGTCCGGACGCAAACGCGACATTGGTTGCAGTCCCAGGAACCGCTCAGGCGGACCTCAGGATCGATTGTTTTGAGCGATTCGCCAATTTCCCATATGTCCGTCTTCCTCTGCCTGTCGATGTTCGGAGCTGTACCCCGGGTCGATGGGGCGCGTATGTCCATGAGGTTCAGGTTCTGGAGATAACGCTCCCAGGACATCCCCTCGGTCCAGTAGGCCAGTTCCTGAACATAGATGTTGCTGAAGGTCGGCGAGGAGGCAAACATGACATGGTGGGCGAGCAAACGCTCCCTTATTCCGTTCAGGTGGTCCATCAGTCCTGGGTCAAGGGCCAGGTCCTTTGCCAGCTCCAACGAGGTGTTCCCTATCTGCACTATTCTCCTTGCGGACGCTGGCACCATGCCAACCGACCAGGCCTTGGCTGCATCGACATACGTTCCACTGGCTCCGGCCATGTACATGGTGTCCAACATAGACGGATCCATGCCTGCCTGGCCAATAAGGGCCAGGTGCCCGGCCCGGATCGCTCCAATGGCCTTCCCCGCCTCTATTAAGTCTGCGCCGGTGAATCTGATGCCGCGGTCGAGCATGATGTCCCCGCCGGTAATGCGAGGCGGGGTTATACGCTCCGAGGCCAGTCCAGCGTACATGAGCGCTATAACTCCCGTACCGGTGATTCCCGCAGCACGGCGTCCCTTGAGTTTCATTGTATTGCCCCTGAGGCTGATAAGCGCTCCTTCCTGCACCTCAAGCCGCTCATCCAGCACCATCGTCCGCCAGCCCTCAGAGGTCTGCATGAGATCGCTTATCGCTCCGGGCGAGGCGAGCATGCCAGCATTGATCGATTGCCCCTCGATCGCAGGCCCCGCGGCCGCCGAACCGGTGAAGACCTCGTCGCCGACCTTAAGGGCCATCTCGGCATTGGTCCCATAATCGGTGACCATGCACATGTCATCATCCAGGAAACCAGATTTGTACATCATAGCTAGCGCATCCGCGCCAATCTCATGCCGGATGGCGGGAGGGATGATGACATCCACGCTCTTTCCTATGCCTATGTCGTCCCCGTTGACGACGTGCCCGCTGCGGTCCGGCGTCACTATGTCCTGTGATCTCAGCTTGTTCTCTCCAGCGAACGCCAGGTCCCGTATCTCGATGCCTTCGAACAGCGAGAGCTGTATGGGGTTGCCGCATACCGCGATGCGCTCGAGCCTGTCGGCGGCCAGCGCCCTGATGAGCTTTCGGATGGCCCCCACTAATATATCATGCGCCAATCCCGGCCCCCGCTCCATGGCGAAGTCCAGATGGTCCATGATGTTGGCCCCCGGGAGTGGGTTGCGGGAGATCAAGCAAGTCCGCATGACCTTCTTTCGATCCAAATCCAAGAGCTGTCCCCTTATCCCGCTGGTCCCGATATCGATCGATATGGCCTGGTTCATCGCTCCTCCACGGTCACGGTCACCACTGTCTCGGCCACCTTACGGACGCCGTATTCCTGATATGTAATGTCCCTGACATACACCTTCGTTTGATATTTCCTCACGCGGCTGCGTTCCATATAATCGCGAAGCTCGGAAGTTCCGATGGCAGCCGCGAACTTCACGGCTTCCTCGCAATCAGGGAATGTTCTCTGGCCGCATGATGTCGTAACATTGTATGTCATCACCTGCTCCCCCTGCACCATGCGAGGTTCGCATCTGACCACCACCTCCCTCCGTCCGAAGACTCCGGTGCATACCACTCCCACGGCATTGCCCACCTCATGATGCTCAGGGACTATCATCTCGCACTCCATCCTTCCCTCAAGCAGGTCGAGGAACGGCCGGACCGGCGCGCCTATGCCTACGATGGGGACTCCGACCCTCAGCACTGTTCGGAGATGAGGGCCACCCCTCAGCAGTGTATCTGCATCTCCGCCCTCGGAGAGCATTACCTCCGTCAGAGCGGTGGACAGCGACCGAAGCAGACGGGAACGAATCATTTCCTCCAACGTTCCGAACAGTTCGTCGGTCGAGAGATCGCATGCCTGAGCCAGCGCTGCCAACGCAGCGGTCGCGATCCCCTTGTCCCCATACTCGCTGCGACCCTTGGCACGGAATAGGTCGGTCGGCGTGATGCCATACACCTTGCCGCTCACCGGGAACAGGAAGGAGCGGTCCTTCATCAGACGAGGTGCATCAGGAGCAAGGCACAGGGGTCGGACCGCCCTATGGCCCAGCTTCGGCCGTCCGTCATCGAAGAAAATCTCAGTATTCCCACCCAAGGAGATGGTGGTGATATCGACCGCGGGAACCCTCAACCGGGAGCCACCGACCGCCGCCCCATTCTGAGCTAATCGGACACGCCCATCATGTATGAGCGAGATGTCAGTCGTGGTGCCGCCCACGTCGATCACCAGGGCGTTCCTTGACCCGGTGAGCACACTCCCGCCGATGGCGCTTGCCGCCGGTCCTGAGAGGACTGTCATTATCGGCTTCAAGGCTGCCTCCTCGGTCGAGACCAGGCTCCCATCGCCCTTGAGAATATATGTTGAGGAAGCGGGGACCTTGGTCACCGAGCCGATCGCCCTTATCAGCCCACTCATGACATGTGCTAGCTCAGCGTTCTTAGCCGCCAGGAACAGCCTTTCCTCCATGCCAAGGGACCCTACCAGCTCGCTCCCACGGACCACCGTGGCGCTTGGACGGACATTAAGCACCTCGTTCGAGGTCATGACCTCGTGCTCCGGATTCCTGACCCCAAACCTGGCAGATATGGCAAAGGAATTACTATTCACGCGGGCCATGGCCGAGGTCAGCTTCGACAGGTCCAATGGATGGACCTCATTGCCGGATGCGTCGTGGCCCCCATCAATCGTCACCACCTCGTTGGCGTACTCGATAGATTGCTTCGGCCTAAGTCCGATGCAGATCGCACATACGTCCTTCTTCGTCCCTTCGACCATTGCATTGGTGGCAAGGGTCGTCGATACGCAGAAACGCGACAATAATGATGGAGCAGAGATGGCCAGAGCATAGAAGCATTTCAGAACGCTGGCCGCGAGATCGTCCGGATCGGTTGGCACCTTGGCCACCTTGAGAACAGCCCTTCCGGGCAGTTCCATAAGAACTCCATCGGTGAAAGAGCCCCCAACATCGATGCCCAGCGCGTACATGCCATCAATAAAAATAGAAAGGAAGAGGTTTCGCCCCTAACGTAGCGCCTTTCGCGTTTCCTCCCAGCCCTTGCCCGAGCAGACCCCCGTGGCGATTTTCACAGCATCTAACGGGGACCTCCCGTAGATGGAGTTGTTGAATGTTTCCACGTAGCCCCTTGACACCGCGGCGCCGCCGCAGGCGATCGGGACCTTAAGCCCTTCCTCCTCCAGCGTCTCCGCCGTCTTCTTCAGCCCGGCCTTGGTGGTGCTCATCAGAGTGGACCCATTGATCATCTGCAGGCCCTTCTCCTTGGCCGCGGCCACGACGGTATCGGCCGACACGTCTCTACCCAGGTCCAGAACGTCGAAGCCATTCGCCCTCAGGATGGCGACCACGATGTTCTTTCCGATATCGTGCAGGTCGCCCTCAGCGACGAACGATGCAATCTTACCCTTCGTCGGCACGTCTCCCAGTTTCTCCTGGGCGATTTTGATGCCGACCTGCATGGCCGCGTTGGACATCAGGATCTCGGGCACGAATGCGTCCCCGCGATCATAGAGTTCGCACTGGGTCTGGATACCAGGCATGAGCGCGTTGGTGACAATGTCCAGAGGGTCCTTGCCCTTGCTTATGGAGGCCGTGACCAGTTCCTCTACCTTGGCCCGATTGCCGGCGATGACCGCGTCAGCTATCGAAGCATACGCAACATCCCGAGGACGGTACTTGGCCTTGATCTCATCCACCGTGGCCACCTTGGCGGCCTTGGACTCGATCTCGAAACCTAGTTCGGTGAGCATACCCTCCTGTATGAGACGCTTGTAGCGTGTGGGGTCTCTCGCCCGGAACTCCAGCAGCTCCTCCACCAATAAGTCCATGTGCCTAACCATTACTGACCACCCCCCAGGCTCTCGGCCTTCATCAGCCTTGCCTTGCCTGCGCCAATCTCCCGAACCATGGATTCGATGTCATCATAGTCGGGTATGGGCGTCTCCTTGCATGCTCTCACATATGCCTTCAGGTTGTCCAGCGATGTGCCGTAGGATACATCGCAGGACGAGCCTACGATGTCCGTACCCTGTCGGATGCATTCCACCGTCCGAGCGTACACCTGCTCGGGAGTTCCATTGGGCATGAGGTCAATGACATCCAGGCTTCCCAGGATGGACATGCGGTTGCCCAGCGCCTTGCGCACATACCACACCGGCACGTTATCAAAGGAGAAGCAATCCAGATTGCTCTCGCGGACATATGGTAGCAGTTCGCTGGTGTTACCGCAGATGTGAAGAATCTGTGGGATGCTTATCTCCGCGGCCATCCTCTTATGGTACGGCAGAACGAATTCTTTGTACGTCTCTCCCGAGATCAGGTCGCCCGACGCTGAAGGATCGGCCGGGAAGAGGGCGTGTGCGCCATACGAAGCCTGAAGCTTTCCATACTCGATGCAGAAGTCGCAGGCTGCGCTGATGAATGCATGCGCTTTTTCAGGGTCGGTCACTGTCATCATGACCAAGTTCTCCACCCCAGCGATATGCCCGGCGACCGTGAACGGAGCGGTATAGACCGGTAGAATCGGGAGCCCTCCGTCGTATCTCCTGTGCAATATATCGATCGCACCCAACACATGCGGAATCCTACCTGCTTCCTCCAGGTTGTCGGGCCAGCTGATGTCCTTGGGGTCGGAATATGCCGGAGCCGTGACGGGGGGCCTGTCCGGCTTGTTCCAGTCCAGCTTGCAGCCGAGTACCTCTGCCTCGAGAGAGATATCGAACTGGGGCCTGGCGGCTTCGATGCCGCATACTTCGAAAGGGGCCGCCGCGAGGTCGGCCATCATCTTCGAGTCAAAGTGAGCCTTTGGCCACTCAGCGTTCGCGAACTTCATTAGCTCATAGGTCGTCTGCGCCAGAGGATTGGCAGGTGGAACATAGTCCACTCTTCCTCCCAGAATCGCAGAGAGTGCTCTACGTGTTGGTGTCATTTCACTAGCCACTTATTCCCCTCCCATATTCGTCCACTCACCTGCGATATTGAGGGCGGGCAGTGGACAGTACAGCATTTGCATGCTAGTGTATAATACTGCCCTAACAGAATCAATTGATGATGATAATCATAATGCAGGGCATGGGATACATGGGTAGCACATTACGTTACCTCTCTCTTGTCAAAAACTTCATTGGTTAGGGTAGGCCACCCCCGAGATATTGTCGGCCTAACGCCTCCCCCCGCGGGGGAAAGGTGTTTGCTCAGAACCCTGCGCGATGGTTCTCCATCGCCTTCTTGCTCTCCAAGGCGGCCTTCACCAGACCAAGGTGCAGGGGGGACGGCCGCTGCGGCCTCGACTTGAACTCGGGGTGGAACTGAGATGCCACGTAGAACGGATGCCCCTTCAGTTCGCCCATCTCCATCTTGACCCCGTCATCGGACCTGCCGGTGAACGTCCAGCCCGCTCCCTCGAGCTCGGTGATGAACTCCGGATTGACCTCGTAGCGGTGGCGATGCCGTTCCATGATCTCCGTCGTTCCATACAACCTATGAGCGATCGAACCTTCCTTCACCAATACCTTTTGCGAGCCTAGCCGCATGGTGCCGCCCTTGGTCATGACGCCCTTCTGCTCCGGCAGGATGTCGATCACCGGGCTGCGGCAGTCCGGCGCGATCTCCGTGCTGTTGGCGCCGGCCAGGCCAAGGATGTTGCGGGCGATCTCTATGGTGGCGATCTGGAAGCCGAGGCATACGCCGAGGAATGGAATGCCCTTCTCCCTGGCGAACCGCGCCGTCTGGATCTTTCCCTCGATGCCTCGCGAACCGAACCCTCCCGGTATCAGGATGCCGTTGCAGCACGCCAGCTCATTTGGGATCCCGTTCTTCTCTATCAGTTCGGAGTCAAAGTATCGAATGTCCACCCGAGTCTTGAGCTCAGCCCCGGCGTGATGGAACGCCTCCAGATGGGACAGGTAGGCGTCCGCGAGGTCCGTATACTTGCCCACCACGGCGACGGTCACCGACTCGTGGGAGTAAAGGATGCGATCGAGGAACTCCCGCCATTCCACCAGGTCCTTCTCCGGGGCGTCGATGCCCAGCCGGCCCAGTATGTAGTCGGTCAGTCCCTGCTCCTCCAGTATGATCGGCACCTCGTAGATCGACTTCGCATCGGGGGTGGAGACAACGGCCTCCAATGCCACGTCGCAGAACAAGGATATCTTCCGCCTTATCGCGTACTCCAGCGGCTTGGTCGACCGCGCCACGATGATATCGGGCTGTATGCCTATGGAGCGCAGCTCCTTCACTGAGTGCTGGGTCGGCTTGGTCTTTGGCTCGCCCACGGTGCCCATGACCGGCACCAGGGTGGTATGCACGAACAGGCAGTTCCGCCCCTTGCCCATCTCGCTGTTCATCTGGCGGACCGCTTCGAGGAACGGCATCGATTCGATGTCACCGACCGTGCCCCCAAGCTCCACGATGCAGACATCGGCTCCCGAGGCCTCGGCGACGCTCTTGATGCGGTGCTTGATCTCGTTGGTGATGTGAGGGATGATCTGGACCGTCTTTCCGAGATACTCGCCGGCCCGCTCCTTCTCGATGACGGCGCGGTACACCTTTCCTGTGGTGATATTGTGGTCCTTCTTCAGGTTGATGTCGAGATACCTCTCATAGTTACCGAGATCAAGATCGGCCTCCGCTCCGTCCTCCAGCACGAAGACCTCTCCATGCTCGAACGGGTTCATGGTGCCGGCATCGATGTTCAGGTAAGGGTCGATCTTCACCGCTGTCACTTTGAGGCCGCGAGACTTCAGCAGACGGCCGATGGATGATGCAGTGATGCCTTTACCAAGGCCAGAAATAACCCCACCAGTGACGAAAATGTATTTCATCGTCTCCATGGGAACCGCCCATATATCAGGTACATATTTTATCCTTTCTTAAGTACCAAGCTAAGGTCGATGTTTCACGGCGGCAGCTTGGGGGCGGACGACGACGGTCTTTCAAAAACGATGTGGGACGGCCATATGGCTGAGGCCGAAGAGGCTGCGCGCACATGATAGCTGGCTCCGCTCGATCGAGCGGACGCCCCGATTACCCCGCTTATTGGCGGACGAACGTCCGATTCGTCGTTCACTTGCTCCAGAAGCGGTCTTCCGCTTCCTGATCGGAGGAGAAAAGCCACATCTCGGCGATCCTGCCGCTCTCGATGCGCATGACGTCGATCCCGGGCATCGACATGCTCGCCCCCTGCCGCTTGGCCGAGAAATGCAGCACGGCCGAGACGAGATCGCCGTTCTCCATGATCGCTCTCACCTCATCGATCTTGAAGCTCCCGCTGCTCTTGTCCATGAACTGCTTCAGCAGCAAGAATACCTTGTCCGATCCACGATAGGTGCCGGACAGGCTGCCAGAACCCGGCTGATGCCAGATGATGCCATCGGCGAATATAGAGGCCAGCTTTTTCATGTCCCCGGCCTCGAGGGCGTCGAAGTAATCTCTCGCCACCTCGTAGTTCGTCCCCATGCGCGTCTGCATATCATCGCCTTGGAGAGGCGGGTTAAAGATACTTGCCGTCACGGCCGGCAGCGAAGCTGTCAGGGCGAGATCCGGAATTCGACGAGAACGATACGGTGCGTCGGCTGCGCTCGTTCGATATGTCAGGTTGGAAAAAGAAACGATCTGTTCCCTGAGAAAATCGAAGAGCGATCGCTCTTGAAGAGATATATCAATACAAAATAGACTGACAATGACGCTCGATGCATTTTTGGTGCTTATAGTCCTACCTGGAATCGGTCAGGAAGACAACGATTGCCTTTCCTTGCAATTTTACGTATATTACGTAGGAGGTGATCCATCTGCAGGTTCCCCTACAGATACCTTGTTACGACTTAACCCTCCTTGCTGAATCTCAGTTCGAAGACCCCAATGAGAGATATCCTTACTGAAACCCAACTCGGGTGGTTTGACGGGCGGTGTGTGCAAGGAGCAGGGGCATATTCACCGCCTGATGTTGACAGGCGATTACTACGGAATCCAGCTTCATGTGGGCGAGTTACAGCCCACAATCCGAACTATGGACGGGTTTCAGGATTGTCGCCACCTTTCGGTGTGGAAGCCCATTGTCCCGTCCTTTGTAGCGCGCGTGTTGCCCAGGAGATTCGGGGCATACGGACCTACCGTTGACCTCACCTTCCTCTGACTTAGCGCCAGCGGTCCCTTTAATGTGCGCCTCCTCCGGAGAAGAGACTAGCAATTAAAGGTGAGGGTCTCGTTCGTTATCTCACTTAAGAGAACGCCTTACGGTACGAACTGACGACGGCCATGCACCACCTCTCGGAAAATCAGGTAAAGTCATCAACTTGACCTTCATATATCCGTCGCTCCTGGTGAGTTTTTCGGCGTTGAATCCAATTGAACCGCACGCTCCTCCCGTTGCGGTGCTCCCCCGCCAATTCCTTTAAGTTTCATCCTTGCGGACATACTCCCCAAGCAGCAGGCTTAACAACTTCTCTCCGGCACTGGGCGCCCACAAAGGACCCCCAACACCAAGCCCGCAGCGTTTACACCCTGGACTACCGGGGTATCTAATCCCGTTTGCGCCCCAGGGCTTCGTCCCTCACCGTCGGATCCGTTCTAGTCAGACGCCTTCGCCACCGGTGGTCCTTCTAGGATTACAGGATTTTACCCCTACCCCAGAAGTACCTCTGACCTCTCCCGGTCCCAAGTCTTCCAGTCTCCTCGGAATTCGGACAGTTAAGCTGCCCGATTTACCCAAGGATTTAAAAGACCGGCTACGGACGTTTTAGGCTCAATAATATCGACCACCACTAGGGGCGCGGGTATTACCGCGGCGGCTGGCACCCGTCTTACCCGCCCCTTACTCCTCCTGTTTTTTAGACAGGAGAACAGCCAACACAAAGTGCTGGCACTTGGAATTCCCTCGTCGGGGTTGCCCCCATTGCGAAGTTTTCGCGACTGCTGCGCCCCGTAGGGCCTGGACTCATGTCTCAGAGTCCATCTCTGGGCTCCCTCTCTCAAGGCCCATACCCGTCACGGGCTAGTGGGTCCATTACACCCACTACAGCCTGATAGGCCGCAGACCAATCCTAAGGCACCGGAGTTTTCGGCCTTCGAGCATTCCAGCATAGAAGACCTATGGGGTATTATCCTCAGTTTCCCGAGATTATCCCCCACCTTAGGGCATGTTATCCACGTGTTACTGAGCGGTCCGCCGAGACCATAATGTCTCTCGACTCGCATGTCTTAATCGTATTCCAATAGCGGTGGCCGCCGGCAGGATCAACCGGAATCAATTCCGTTTAGCAACCGAAGTTGCCTAAGGACTACACACTTTTTTGAATCGGCAGGATCTATAAGTTTCACCAGCGATACCACGCTGATATTATTGGGATGGTATCATTGCATCGAGCGTCAGAACCAAGAGAGCACGCCTGATTGGCGGAGATCTTAGTTCTCCATTGTCTTTGTCCGAAGCTTTGGATACGATCGCATCATAGCCGGCCTTTCGACCGTCGCTCAGGACCGTTTCGCAGCATCGGTTGCTGTCTTTTGCAGCTTTCCCACAAATACAGAGGTAGTATTTAATACCTCGCATCCGGGGCGCCTGCAAGTTTCGGGAGATCGCATTTCGCGTTCTCCCGGTAAGCTTTCCTAGCTATGTAAGTCAGGTATTTAAAGCTTCCGAACAGGCAAAAGCCGCATTCCAGAAGGATGTGTTCTTGTTGTTCTGCCACATCCTTGTATTACCCACGAAAACACAAGTAGTATAAAAAGGTTGGCAATGGTCTCTAGCTCTCCGTTTTTTCTTTATCTAGAGTCCTTTTCCCCGCCGGAACGCCGGAATCCTTCCGCCGTAGTTAATGTAGTAGTATATTACGACGCGCAGAAAAAGGCCGAAAAATGGAGCATCGCGTGCCGACCCGCGTAAGCACGGCTGCCGAAGCGGGAGCCTCGCCGAAGCGGCCGCGGGGCATCGCCGCGCCACCGCGGAAGGCGTCCCTCCGACCGGGAGCCTAGCAGATGTAGCTGGCGCTCGAGCGGTCAAATCCTT
Source organism: Methanomassiliicoccus sp. UBA345 (assembly GCA_002504525.1). Lineage (GTDB taxonomy): Archaea > Thermoplasmatota > Thermoplasmata > Methanomassiliicoccales > Methanomassiliicoccaceae > DTU008. The sequence continues at coordinate 63,615 of DATD01000007.1, read as the reverse complement.
TCACCAGTTCGATGTTCATCCCCTGCGGGGCCGGGGTCGGGACCGGGTACGTTAGTGTGGGAAAGAACTGCATGATATCCGCTGCCATCATGGTGGCCAGATGCTCCCTGCCGAACAGCGCCTCCGAGATCTCCAGCGCCTTTCGGCGGGTCAGCGCTTCGTCCATGTAGCCGATCGCATGGATGTACTCATGCAGCAGGATGTGGAAGCAGTACGGCTTGTACAGCTCCGGGGACTGTTCCATTATCCGCTCCATGGGCCCTTTGTTCATGACTATCACGTTCGTCGCCACCGGATACAGGCCGCCGATCCAGCCATTAGGGCTGCCGCCGAGTTCCGCCAGGCCCAGCATCAAGCCTCCGCGCGACGTTCCGAGACGCGACCTCACGGCGTCCTTCACTATCTCGAAAATGTCCGCCAGGTCCTTGGCCTTCTCCAGCCTTGTGGGATAGACCCTGGCGATGTCTTCGCTTTTCACGCATTTTTCGACGTCCGGACGCTTTTTAATACTATGCCCGGACCCTTCGGCATGGTTATTAACCCGGAGTTGCATAATTCGCCCGATGCGGCCTCATCCAGTTCTGACGATGGCCCTTTTCTTCATCGGCGTGCAGGTCGGGGCCGTGCTTCTGGCACCGATATTCCTTCCCCAGATGGGGGCGTTCCCGGACCCCAACGATCCGGTCAATCCCCTCATCTACATCGCCCTGGTGCTGCTGATGACGGGGCTCATGCTCGTCCTCATCAGGTACGGGCGAAAGAGGATCCTACAGGCCATTTTCTACATCGCCGTCTTCGTGACCCTGCTCTACGTGTTCACTCCCCTGCTGTGGGAGATCGAGCTCGCGCTCGCCCCCGATTCCGACGGTTGGGCGTCCCTCATCGGCGCCATCGCCATCGCGGCAGTGCTCATGCTGGCGCTGGTCAAGAGCGGGGAATGGTACGTCATCAACGTCATAGGGCTCATCCTGGCGGTCGGCATCACCGCCATCCTGGGCATGTCGTTGGGAATTCTCCCGGTGATGATCCTGCTGATCATCATGGCCGTGTACGACGCCATCGCCGTCTACAAGACGAAGCACATGGTGGCCCTGGCCGAAGGGGTGACGCCCATGCGCCTCCCGGTGATGTTCGTGGTGCCAACCCGCAGAGGGTTCTCCATGGAAAACCTGGAGGAGGAGGGTGGCATCACCCGGAAGGGTGGGCAGGAGCGGTCGGCCTTCTTCATGGGCGTGGGGGATACGGTCATTCCGGGCATCCTGACCGTATCTGCGTCCATCTATCTCCCGGCGTTCGACTCGTTCATCCTCACGGCCAACCTGTGGGTGGCGCTAGGGACCATCATCGGAGGCCTTCTCGGCTACCTCGTCCTTCTGAGGTTCGTCATGCGAGGCAAGCCTCAGGCCGGGCTGCCGTTCCTTAACAGCGGCGCCATACTCGGATACCTGTTCACATACCTGCTCGTGTACCAGGGCATCGGGCTGGGCGCCATAGGGCTAGGATAAAAAGTAAAACCCCTGATGGCATAATCTTCACCATGAGATTCCTGGTGCTATCCGACGTGCACAGCAGCAATCGCACCATAGCTTGGGCCAACCGTTTGGCGAAAGAGTATGGGGCGGACGCGTTCATCGTCCTGGGTGACATAGTCAACTTCAGCCCAGCGGACTGGGCGGAAGAGTTCCTCAACTCTCTGGACCTGCCGGCGTACGCCGTGCCGGGCAACTGCGACCCTCCGGCCGTCCTGCCGTACATCGATAGGGCGGCCACCTCACTGCATGAGAGGAAGGCAGAGGTCGGAGGGATCACCTTCATCGGGCTGGGCGGCTCCAATCCCACCATCTTCGATACCCCGTTCGAGCTCGAGGAGGATGAGATCAGCCGGAAGCTGGAGCCCCTCATGGAGCAGAACGCGGTGATGATCCTCCACTGCCCGCCGTATGGCTATCTCGACAAGGTGATGGGCGACAAACACGTCGGCAGCACCGCGATCCTGGAGATGGTGAGGCAGTACCGCCCCCGCGCCGTCCTATCGGGCCACATTCACGAGGACCGCGGAGTGATAAGGGAGGACGGCACGCTGTTCATGAACCCAGGGGCCGCCAAGGACGGCCATTCGGCACTGCTCGACATCGGGAGCGAGATCAACGGCGTCCTCCTGGACAAGGTGGTCGAGTGAACGGTCCCGCGCCCGATAGTGATTCAGGCGCCGCAGAGGTACGGCATATGCGAAAGGAAAGCAAACCTTTTATACTGCTGTCAAATTAGTGGCTGAGGATTAGTATGGCACTGTGGCAGGGAAAGTCCAAGCGGAAGCCGAGCGGCGGACGCCTGGTCCAGAGCAGAAAGAAGCGGCGTTTCGAGGTCGGGCGCGAGCCCTTGTTCACCAACTTGGGTCCTGAGAGCCTGAGGAAGTACCGCACGATGGGCGGTAACTCGAAGAACAGGATGCTTAGCGCTGCCTATGCCAACGTTGTAGACCCTGCGACCAACAAGGTCACCAGGGTCAGGATCGTCAAGGTCGTGCATAACCCGGCGGACCCCAACTATGTTCAGAGGAACATCATCACCAGGGGCGCCACCATCCAGACGGATGCCGGGACGGCTCGCATCACTTCTCGCCCTGGACAGGACGGCACCGTGAACGCCGTTCTCGTGGCCGAGTAAGGGCATCGCCCGCTCGGTCGAACCTCTTCCCAATCACTTACCCCTTTTCATCCATTTTTGACATGTCCAAGCGTCAGCGCGGACGCCCGTGCGACCGCCGATGGAATCATTTAATAGCTCCATCATATTCTTCCCGACATGGCTAAGGAGTTCGACGCGGACAAGGCATGGGTGCTGTGGCCGGAGTATTTTGATATTCGGCGCACTCGGGATCAGGGCCGACGCGTCAAGAAGAGCCTGGCGATCCAGGAGCCCCAGATGGTGAACATCGTGAAGGCGGTGGAGAGGATGGGGCTTGGCTGGAAACTAGAGGATGGGAAGAGCTATCCCGGCGCATGGTGGAACAAACAAGGCCTCCTGCTGGTGGAGAACAATATGCCCAAATCCGCCCTGCTGCTCAAGGTCGCCCAGGAATTGCAGCGCATCCAACGACAGTGAGCTTGCGGGGATCGGCGACGAGCGCCTGTCCATGAAAAAAGATGTTCGGGCCGCGATCCGATATCGGACGCGGGCCTTCGATTCTTAAATATATAATAGCCGGCAGATGGTAGGCTCAGCGGTCCTGAGAGGTCTCGACCTCTTCCACCAGGCGCTTTCCCGTAGATACGCTATCAACAGAGTGTATGACCGCTCCGGCCTCGCTGATGCTGTTCTCCACATCCTCGAAAATGATCGCATTTCCCTCTACGGTGATCTTTACGGTCTCGGTATCCTGGTCCACCTCGATGATGGTGATGTTCACGCCGGACACGCCCTCCAGGACGCTGAGGTGCTGGGAGAGCTCTACTATGCCGGGATGATGCGGCTTCAGGACATCAAGGACTATTCTTTTTATGTCTGACACAGACCTTCACTTATCCTTGCTCTTCCAATGGTTTGCACATATAAAATAATGAGCGTACAGCATACCAGATGCGCACGCTGGGTATCCGGTCCTTGGCAAACAGGCCGTCCAAAAGGTTAATCACCTCTTCCCCATACTCCATATCATGCTCCCTTTCCAAGAGGTGAAGGTGCTCGACATTAACTCCGAGTATCTTGGGGTCCCGATAGACGCTCTCATGGAGAACGCCGGCGAGGCGGCGGCCGACGCCATCATCCGGGAAATGGGCACAGGTAAGAAGATCGCGGTGGCATGCGGGGTGGGGAACAACGCCGGCGATGGTTTTGTCGCCGCCCGCAATCTGATGCGCGACAACCAAGTTACCGTGGTGCTTGCCAGCCCCCCGGCGGAGATACACACCGAGGCGGCCCGGCGGGCGTATGAGCGCGTGAAGCATATCGCCTCATCATCGGTCGGGATCGATTACAGCAAGTACGATATCGTGGTCGATGCCCTGCTGGGCACAGGCACGCTGAAGGAGGTGCGTGAGCCGTATCGCACCATCATCAACCGCCTCAACAACTCGGGCACGACCATAGTCTCCATCGATGTTCCGTCCGGCCTCCTTACCGACATCTCGGTGCGACCGCACATGACCATCACCTTCACCGACGTGAAGTCGGGCATGACGGCGGAGAACTCCGGCAAGATCGTCGTCGAGGACATCGGCATACCGCTCGAGGCCAGCCGCTTTGTTGGCCCAGGAGAGCTGGTCTACTACCCCACCCGAGGGCAGGAATCCCATAAGGGAGAGAACGGCAAGGTCCTCATCATCGGCGGAGGTCCGTTCACCGGGGCGCCGGCCCTGTCGGGCCTGGCCGCATACCGTACCGGCGTCGACCTGGTCAACGTCGCGGTTCCCGAGAAGGCCTACTATGTGGTGGCCGGCTACTCTCCGAACATCATCACCCACAAGCTTCACGGCGACTTCCTGACCGAGGAGGACGTCGATCACTGCATGCGCCTCGCCAGCAAGTCGGACGCGGTGCTGATCGGCCCCGGCCTCGGCAACGATCCGAGCACCATGAACGCGGTTCGCTCATTCGTTAGCAGGTGCGACCGCCCGATGGTCATCGATGCCGACGCCATCCCTGCGGTGGGCGCCGACATTTCGGTGCTGAAGGGCAAGACCGGGGTCATCACGCCCCATGCCAAAGAGTTCGAGGCGCTGACCGGCTCGCCCCTGCCCAAGGACCATGATGAGAGGGGCGATGCAGTAACGGAGGCGGCCGCCCGGTTGGGCTTCACCATCCTGGCGAAGAGGCGCATCGACATCATCTCCGACGGCATCACGACCAAGTTCAACCGCACCGGGAATGCGGGAATGTCGGTGGCCGGCACCGGGGACGTGCTGGCCGGAGAGACGGTCGCCTTGCTGTCGAAGCAGGTGTCCCCGTTCAACTCCGCCCGCATAGCGGCCTTCCTCAACGGGACGGCGGGAGACCTCGCCTTCCAGCGCCTCGGATACTCCATCATGGCCACCGATGTCATCGAGCAGATACCCGATGTCCTTCGGCGTTCCCTCCGCAAGCTGAGCTAAGAACCGGTTTATACCCTGTTGGTCATTTACCCGCGTATGAGATGGGGCCTCATTTCCGACGTGCATGCCAACGCTCCGGCGCTGAAAGCGGTGCTGGAGGACCTCGACCGACATGACGTCGAGCGCGTGTTGTGCGCCGGCGACGTGGTGGGCTACTATCCGTTCCCCAACGAGACCATCGCGATGCTGAGGGGGCGCCGGATCATCAGCATCCGGGGGAATCATGACCGGTCGGTGCTGCACGTCGACACGTCGAGGCTGAATCCTCTCGCCGGCGATGCCGTCCTGTGGACTGCCAGTCACCTAAGCGAGGAGAGCCGGCGCTACCTGGGGTCGCTGCCGGAGTGCACCACGGTTCGTTCCGACCGCCAGGCCATGAGCGTCTACCACGGTTCCCCCCAGGACCCTCTGGAATACGTTTATGAGAACAAGGCCGTCGAAAGCTACCTGGCCATGGCGAGGTGCTCGATCCTCGTCCTCGGCCATACCCACATTCCATTCGTGAAGAGGTTCTCCAGCGGCCTGATCGTTAACCCAGGCTCTGTCGGCCAGCCCAGGGACGGCGACCCCCGGGCTAGCTATTCCATCATCGACACCACCGAGCGGACGGTGGAGAACCACCGGGTCGGTTACGACATCGAGATGGTGGCCCGGAAGGTCGCCGAAGCGGGCCTTCCCCGATGGCTCCTCGAACGTCTGGAGGCGGGCATCTGAGGGAAAGGATTAACCCTCGCCCCTCGTTCATTATCACCCATGAACGGCCCCTGCCCCATCCCTGACCGCCTGGCCCTGGAGATCGAGGACGCCAGGGCGGTGTGCGTGGGGGACCTCCACATCGGGCTGGAATCGGAGCTCCGCTCCAAGGGCGTGCACGTGCCTTCGCAGACCCACCGGATGGAGCGGGAGCTCATCCACCTTAGCCCAGGACATGAGCGCATCATTCTGCTTGGGGATCTGAAGAACAAGGTGCCCGGAAGCTCCCGGCAGGAGTACGCGGAGATCCCACGGTTCATCCGGGCGCTGCAGCGCCATTACGAAAGCGTCGATGTGGTCAGAGGCAATCACGACACCAGTATCGAGGAGTTCCTTCCCGAAGGTGTGAACGTTCACCCGGCCACTGGCTTCGTCATGGGGGACGTCGGCTTCATCCACGGCCACACATGGCCCTCTCCTGAGGTGATGTCCCGACGATACCTGCTCATGGCGCACAACCATCCTACCGTGGCGTTGGAGGACTCCCTGGGCAACATCAGCAAGGAGCCTTGCTGGGTCCGGTTCCCCGTCCGGAAGGACGCATGCAAGCGATACGTGGAGGTGCCGGAAGAGGTGATCATGCTACCGGCGTTCAACCGCAGCCTTGGCGGCTCGCCTGTGAATATCAAAGGCGGGCGTCTTTTGGGGCCCATGTTCTCAGAGGACCTGCTGGAGATCGAGAAGGGGAGGGTGTACCTCACCGACGGCATTTATCTCGGCACGATCGGCGACCTCATGGTGCGCAGCAGCACCAGTATAAGGACGCTCCCCCACCGCAGCCGGACCAATCACTGACGCTTCCGCACCGGGTGTCTCAGGATAGTCCTTAGCCGGTCGGGCGCGGCCCGCCGAGGGTCGCCAAGGTATATTTCGTGGTGCTTGTCCCTCAGCTCGTACCCGTTGTCCTCGACGAAGCGATGCAGCCGCTCAATGGTCGGCCGTTCATCTGCGTACGGGCCGATGTGAAGCACCTGCGCCGCAAGGCCTTCCTCGAAGGTTTCGAAGCGAAGCCTGTCCAATGACGGCAACTGCTTTTTCTTCCTGACCTCTTCTCTCGTTCGCTCCACCAGTTCCGCGGTGACCTGGTCGGGCTGCATGATCATGGAGGTCCATCTCCAGTTCTCCCTGTGTTGAAGGTCGAGGGCGGCCAGGTCGTCGACCCGCCACAGGCCTTCCAGCGGAAGGACGCCGTAGTCCGGTCCGCCGCTCTTCTTGATGGCGAACTTGAGCGCGTACGAAAGAGCGAACAGCGCTTCCGTGGCCTGCTGGTATCCCTCTGCATTAGGGTCGCCGGAGCCGTCGATCATCAGGTAGCTCATCGCCGGCACCTCCACCAGGGCCGGCTCCGATCGCGCGTCGTACAGCGGTCCGAGCCGCTTTCGCAGGTCGAGCTTGGACATGCACCGCTATCGGCGGAGTAGTTATTTTAGCATGAGGTCAAGCGACTTCGCTGTAGAAATGAAAAATGTGAAAAAAGGAAAAGGTTGTGAAAGGGGTTTAGAAGTTCTGGAACTTCTGATAGACGGACCCGTCGGGGTTCCTGACCACCGCCCTGATCGGCATCTTGCCGGGCAGGGTGTGGGTGGCGCAGGAGTTGCAGGGGTCGTAGGCACGGAACGCCATCTCCACCTCATTGAGGACTCCGGGGGAGATCTGCCAGTTCTTAATAAGGGCCTTGGCGGCCTTATTGATGGACAGATTGATCGGGGCGTTGTTGTTGGTCGTGCCGACCACCAGGTTGACGTCCTGCACGATGCCGTTCTCGTCCGACACATAGTGGTGGTAGAGAGTACCGCGAGGCGCCTCCAGAACACCGACACCTTCGCCGGGCGTCCCGGCCTTGGCCTTGATGTCCTTGCTGGTGATGATGGGGTCCTGAGCGCACTCCTGCATCAGCTCGGCAGCATGCACGAGCTCGATGACCCTGGCCCAGTGGTACACCAGAGTGTGGTGAATGGGCCCATCCACGCCGAGGTCCTTGAAGAACCCCTTCATCCGCTCGTACTCCGCCTGCGCAAGGGGAGTGGTGAAGCCGTTGGAGGCGTTGATGCGGGCGAGAGGCGCAGCACGGTAGATGCCGCTGCCAGGGCCGTCGGTGAACCCCTTCCAGCCGATCTTCTTCAGGAAGGTGAACTTCTCGTAGGACCAGGGCTCGACATGCTCGCCGATGTGCTGCAGGTAGTCCGCCGGCTTGAACTTGACGAACTCCTTGCCCTTCTGGTCGACCACTCTGATGTCGCCATCATAGAAGTTGATCTTGTTGTTCTTGTCCACCATGCCCATGTAGTAGGTCTCGTGGTAGTAGATGCCGGGGTCCTTGATGAGGCCGAGGTAGGCCTCGTTCTTCAAGACGACGTCATCCAGGAGGCCAGCGGTGAACTTGGCGAAGTTCACGAGCTCCTTGGACCACTCCTCGATCTTGGCGCGGTCCTCCTCGGCCAGAGGCTTGGACATGCCGCCGGGAATGCCGCACACGGGGTGGGTGGCCTTTCCGCCGATGATCTCCTGGGTCTTCTGAGCGAGAGAGCGGGCCCTCAGGACCTGTCCGCCGATCTCGAGACCGACGGTGTCGACCACGCCGAGGATGTTCCTCTTCGAGACCGGCGCTGCGGGACCCATGACGAAGTCCGCGGACGCCAGGGCGTAGAAGTGCGCGATGTGGCTGTGGACGTAGTGAGCAGCGTAGAACAGCTCACGGAGCCGGACCGCAGCGGGCGGGGGCTCGACCTTGTAGACCGCATCCAGCGCCTTGGTGGAGCACAGGTGGTGGGCACCCGGGCACACTCCGCACAGACGGGGAGTGATCTTGTTCATCTCGTCGACCGACCGGCCGATGCAGAACTTCTCGAAACCGCGAAGCTCGGGCACCTGCCAGTAGGTGTTCTCTACGTTACCCTCGTCGTTCAGGAAGATCTCGACCTTGCCGTGGCCTTCCAGCCTGGTGACGGGATCGATGGTGATCCTCTTCGATTCCGACTTGTGGGTCTGATCGGTGATTTCAGGGCTCATTCGGATACCTCCGCCTTCTTCTCGGTGACCTTCCTCTTGATGATGGACTTGGGCATGGTGAACGCATAGAAGGTTCCCAGGGGGTCCTTGATCTCGCTCATCAGCTGGAGGATGTCGTCCTCAGAGAGCTGGCTCTCGTTGTCCTCGGTCCTGTAGATGGACGCCAGAGCGCTCAGCATGGAACCGCCCTGGTCCTCGACAGAGGCGGTGGGGCCCATGCAGCCGCGGCAGGGCTGGTTGGCGTTCAGACACTGCGCTCCGCAGCCGGCACGGGTGGCCGGGCCGAGGCAGATGACTCCCTGCTCCAGCATGCACTTCTCCGGGTCGATGTCGATCTCGTGAGGCAGGTGGACGCCCCCGATGGTCTTGAGGGACTTTTCGCGGCCGCACTCGTCGCAGAGCGTCTTCTGGGAAGCGATGAAGGTTCCCTTGGGGGGAAGCTCGGCGCCTTCCTTGACGTGCTTCTCGACGACGTCCAAGAATGCATTGATCAGGCTGACCGCGGGCGGGCAGCCTGGCATGTAGTAGTCCACGTCCACAACATCGTCCAGGGTGAGGACGGTGTCGTACATGACGGGGAGCTCCAGTTCTCCCTCAGGAGCCTGGAATCGGGGCTGGGGGCGGGTCCTCTCAGGGTTGACGGTGGAGAACGTCGTGTTGTAGACGTAGTCCTGGATCTCCTTCTTATTAGTGACGTTGGCCAGCCCGGGGATGCCACCATAGCAGGCGCAGGACCCGAAGGACACCATGATGAGTGACTTCTGCCTGAGCAGCTTGGCGACGTGTTCGTTCTCGCTGTTCCTTATGGCGCCATTGTAAAGGCAGACGGTGATGCTCTTGTCCGGCATCGCCTCGACATCCTTCAGCTTGGTGTCCACGGCGATCGGCCAGAAGACGATGTCCGCCATCTCAGCCACTCCGAGGATCCTTTCATCGATGTCGAGGAGAGCTACGTCGCAGCCACCGCATCCGGCGCCCCAATATTGTGCAATAGATACTGCTTTTGCCATTGGTTACACCTCAGTGCGTATGCTTGGCCCTCGCGGCCTTGTCCTCCTTCTCCGCCTCAATGAGCGGGTTGGGGCCCATCTCTCTGATGCTCTCCACGAAGTCCTTGATGGTAGCCTGGAACTTCAGCCCCTCGGAAGCGGATACCCACTCCAGCTTGAGGCGGTTCGGGTCGAGCCCGTACTGCTCCAGCAGCATCTTCAGGAGGGCGATCCTCCTTCGGGTGCGGTAGTTGCCACCGATGTAGTGGCAGTCCGCGGGGTGACACCCGAGGACCATGACGCCATCAGCGCCCTTGGCGAAGGCCCTGAGCACGTGCTCGGGGTCTACCCTTGCCGAGCACATGGCCCTGAGCACAAGGAAGTTGGTGGGCATCTGTAGCCTGGAAACCCCCGCCAGGTCGGCCCCGGCGTAGGAGCACCAGTTGCAGCAGAACGCGATGATCCTCGGTTCGAACTGCCCCTCTGCGGCCGCCGGAGCGGCCTGGGTCTCGTGTTGGGTCGAAGACATTGTTCACTCACTCTCCTCAAGAGCCGCGTCGATGGCAGCGATGATCTGTTCGTTCTTGAAGCCCCTCTGCTCCATCGCGCCGGACGGGCAGGCCGCCACGCAGCCTCCGCAGCCCTTGCACAGGCCCTCGTTGACGATGGCCTTCTTCTTCTCGGGGTTCTTGGGGTCCTCGACGATGGATATGGCCTTGTACTCGCACACCGGCTCGCAGATGGCGCAGCCGTCGCAGACGTCCTCGTTGACCGCGGCGATCACGCCCTCGCTCTTCAGCTCCGGCTTGGAGATGATGGTCATGGCGCGGGAAGCAGCACCGGAGGCCTGAGCGATGGCCTCATCGGTGAACTTGGGCCAGTGAGCCAGCCCTGCCAGGTACACGCCGTTGGTGGCGAAGTCGACCGGGCGGAGCTTCATGTGGGCCTCCAGGAAGTACTTGTCCTTGCTCAGAGGCACCTTGAGCATCTTGGCGAGTTCCTCGTTCTCCTCGTGGGGCCTGATGCCAGTGCTCAGGACGAGCAGGTCTGGGCGGATCATGAGGTCCTCGCCCAGGATGGTGTCCTTGGCGACCAGCTTCAGGGAGTCTCCCTCCTTGGTCACCTCTGGAGGCATGTCCTCAGGGACCCTGACGAAGTTGATGCCCAGCTGGCCGGCCTCCTTGTAGAGCTCCTCGCGGAACCCGTAGGTCCTGATGTCCTTGTGGAAGACATACACATTGGACTGGGGGTTGGCCTTCTTGACGGCAATGGCGTTCTTGATGGCATTGGCGCAGCACACCCTGCTGCAGTAGGGAGCCTCGGAGTTCCTGGAACCAACGCACTGGATCATGGCGATGGTCTTGGCGTTCACAGGGCCCTGCTGCATCTTGTTCTCGAACTCCAGCTGAGTGACGACCCTCTTGTCATCGCCGTAGAGGAACTCCTTGGGAGTGTACTCCTTGGCGCCGACGGCCACGACAATGGCGCCGGTCTCGATCTCCTCGTTGTTGGTCTTCACCTTGAAGTTGCCGACGAAGCCGGCCACGTCCTCGACGTGGGTGTTCAGGTGGACGGTGATGTTCTTGGCGTTGTTCACCCGAGTGATGAGCTCCTTGGCATACTCGCGCACCTTGCGGTTGTCCTCTTCATGGTAGATCTTGATGGCATTTCCGCCGAGTTCCGAGGCCTTCTCGATGAGGTCGACCTTGAAGCCCTGCGCGGCCATGTCCAGCGCGGCGGTCATTCCGGAGATGCCTCCGCCGATGACCACGCCTGCGTGGGTCACAGGCAGCTTGCTCTCGGTGAGAGGCTCCAGCAGCCTGGCCTTCGCCACGGCCATCCTGACAAGGTCCTTGGACTTCTTGGTGGCCTTCTCGGGCTCGCCCATGTGGATCCAGGAGCACTGGTCGCGGATGTTGGCCATCTCGAAGAGGTACGGGTTGAGGCCGGCCTCCTTGAGGGTGCTCTGGAACAGCGCCTCGTGGGTACGGGGCGTGCAGGACGCGACGACCACCCGGTTGAGCTTCTCGTTCTGGATGATCTCCTTCATCTTCTGCTGCGAGTCGGCAGAGCAGGTGTACTTGTTCTCTTCAGCGTAGACGACGTTGGGCAGGCTCTTGGCGTATTCGGTGACGCCGGCGCAGTCCACGGTTCCCTTGATGTTGATACCGCAGTCGCAGACGAACACACCGATCCTGGGCTCCTGTCCGGAGACATTGGTCTCCACCACGCCGCTCTCCTTGACGACGCCCCTCTTGTCAGCGATGAACGCCCCGGCCTTTGCCGCAGCGCCCGAGGCCTCGGCGACCGAGGTCGGGATGTCCTTGGGGGACGCGAAGGCGCCGGTGACGAACACGCCAGGCTTGGAGGTGTTCAGCGGGCTGTACACGTTGGTGCCGGCGAAGCCGAACTTGTTGAGGTTGATGTCGAAGATCTTCGACAGCGCGCTTGCTCCCTGTGGCGGCTCCAGGCCGACGGACAGGACGACCAGGTCGAACTCCTCCTCGAAGATCTCACCGTTGCTGGTGTAGCGAAGGTAAAGGTTCTTGGTGACGGGGTCCTCCTGAACGCTGGCAACGCGGGTAGCGCGGTGCATCTTGATGCCGTACTCCTTCTCCGCGCGGGCCCTGTAGTCCTCGAACTCCTTACCTACCGCCCTGATGTCCATGAAGAATATGGTGGGCTCCAGTTCGGCGCTGTGCTCCCCGGCGATGATGGCCTGCTTCATGGCGTACATGCAGCAGACGGAAGAGCAGTACTCGTTGGTCTTCTTGTCCCTGGAACCAACGCACTGCAGGAACGCCACCTTTTTGGGGGTCTGCTGGTCGCTGGGCCTGAGCACATGGCCTCCATAGGGGCCGGTGGCGGACAGGAACCTTTCGAACTCCAGGGAGGTTACGACGTTCTTGTACTCGCCGTAGCCGTACTCCTTCTTCAGCCTGGCATCGAACACGTCGAAGCCGGGCGCCAGAATGATCGCGCCGACATCGAGCTCTTCCTCGACCGGCTTATCCTCATAGTTGACCGCTCCCGCAGGGCAGTTCTTCTCGCACAGCCCGCAGCGGCCCTTGGTCAACTTCAGACACTTGGTCTCGTCGATGGAGTACTTCAGGGGAACGGCCTGAGCAAAGGGGATGTAGATCGCCTTTCGGTTTATCAGACCGGAATCGTACTCATTGGGCACCTTCACGGGGCACTTCTCCGCGCAGATGCCGCAACCGACGCACTTGTCCATGTCCACATAACGAGGGTTGTGGCGGACCTTGATCTTCAGGTTGGGGGCCTCGCCGCTGACATCAACGACCTCGGTAAGGGTCATGAGGTTGATCAGGGGATGCCTCGCCATCTCAACAAGCTTCGGCGACAGAATGCACATCGAACAATCGTTCGTGGGGAACGTCTTGTCCAGCTGGGACATGACCCCGCCGATGCTTGGCTTCTTCTCTACAACATAGACCTTGAATCCCGACTCGGCGAGATCCAGAGCGGTCTGGACGCCGGAGATTCCTCCCCCGACGACCATTACTGCACCCATATCATCCGACATTTTGACTTCCTCCATGCAATATGGTTCTCACTCCACCTGTACAAAAGTTCTCATATGAATGTCCTCTGGTCAGTTCGACCCCGTTCATCGGAATCCTTACTGTCTCGCATACGAACATTCTTCCTCCAGTTCGAGGGCGGGACACTGAGCAGCGCCTTTCGCCCGAATTAAAGACCCGCAGCCTGGACGAACAGCTGGCATGTACCAGGCCCACATTCGAAGATGAATGATGATTCTGGCACGGGTGCTTTTTCGGGGAAAAGGGGTGTTCATATATTAACATATCGTATATTGCTCCTGTTCTTAGGTGTTTTTGACCCGTTTTTGGCATCATACTAATTAAACATTTCGCTAAGTTGGCCCTCAGGAGACGAACGTTCGTAATCCTTTAAGCATATATGCGGTCCGATCGAAAAATGAATTTTCAGAGAAGGATTTTTGTGGATGGCCTGCTTACCCCGAGGCGTGTGGGAGATGCTCCCCTTCGCCGCCATACTCGGCGGGGCGGGATTCGGCGAGCTCATTCGCAAGTACCATTATGTGACCCGGAGGAGGGATGGCCAGGGTTCTGCCAGGCCCCGAGTGCAGGTCAGCGGCCCGAAGGTTCAGCAGGTGGTATGTCAGATCTGCCTGGGGCGCATCAAGGAGGGTACGGAGTATGTCAGGTGCTCCTCCGGAAAGGCATTTCACGCCATATGCCTGGACAGGGTGGGCCAATGCCCCTACTGCCAGAGGACGTTGGAGATCAAGGGGAGGGAGGGACAGCCTCGACCGGCCCAGGCCCCGGTCTCGTTGCCCGTGCCGCCCGCTCCCCCTGCCCCGGCGAACGATGGATCCATCTCATGTCCGGTGTGCGGCGCGGTGCTGGAGCGGGATGCCCCGCACTGCCTCAGCTGCGGGGCCATATTCGTCAACGCCAACGGCACCTTCATCTGCCCCGATTGCCGTGCCGAGCTGAAGGAGGGCGACTCGTCCTGCGGCCGCTGTGGCAGGGCCTTCGAGAAAGTGGAGATGCCGCAATGCCCACAATGTAATGTCGAGGTGTCGCCCAACGCCGAGGTTTGTCCCCGATGCGGCTGCCTCCTGCAGGAGCGCTGCCCCGAGTGCGGCGAGGACCTTCCCGAGGACGCGGTCACCTGTCCGACCTGCGGGGCGGACTTCGAATTCGTATGACCTCGCTGGCTCCCAAATAGGTTAAAATAACCTCATGGCGATGCATCGAGCATATCGAAGGGATGCATAGATGAGGTCGCCGAAGGATATGGGCGTCGGCATTGGGTATGAGGGAACGTCCTCGTCGTCCTCTGCCGCCGATGATGAGCTGCGCAAGCTGGTAGATGACCTGAGGATCCAGACGACCATCATGGGGTGTGGTGGCGGCGGCTCCAACACCGTGAGCAGGCTGGCCCAGGTCGGGGTCGAGGATGCCACCCTGGTGGCCGCCAACAGCGACGCCCGGCACCTCCTAAGCATATCCGCGCCGCACCGGCTCATACTGGGAAAGGAGACCACCCGAGGGCTCGGGGCGGGCTCCATGCCCCAGGTGGGAAGACGCGCCGCGGAGGAGGCGCAGGAAGAGATCAGGGGCCTTCTCCAGGGCCGCCACATCGTGTTCATCACCGCCGGCCTGGGCGGCGGCACCGGCACCGGCGCCGCGCCCTACGTGGCCGAGTTGGCCCGTCGGAACGGCTCTCTGGTCATCGGCGTGGTCACTCTCCCGTTCAAGGCGGAGGGGAAGATTCGAACGGACAATGCGCTGCGAGGGCTGGAGGAGCTCAGCAGGTACTGCGACACCACCATCACGATCCTGAACGACCAGCTTCTCAAGATGGTGCCCAAGCTGCCCCTTGAGGTGGCGTTCAAGGTCGCGGATGAGGTGCTCATGCAGAGCATAAAGGGGCTCAACGACACCATCACCCGGCCCGGCCTGGTCAACGTGGACTTCAACGACATCTCCAGCATCATGCGCAACGGGGGCATGGCCACCATCGGCCTGGGGGAGAGCGATGAGCCCAAGGAACGGGTACGTATAGCAGTGGAGGACGCCCTCGAGTCGCCGCTTCTCGGCGAGATAGACCTTCGGAGCGCCCGCGGTGCGCTGGTTCGGGTGCAGGGCGGTCCCGACATGACGATCGCCGAGGCCGAGAGCGCCGCCGAGATGGTGAGCAGTCGCATCAATCCCCGGGCGAGGATCATATGGGGATGCTCGGTCGAGCCGGAGCTCAAGGGTAGCGTGAAGGTCATGGTGGTCATCACGGGCGTCACCTCTCCGTACATGCCCCCCCAGGGGCGCTGATCATGGTCGTCAAGTCCAAGCGGGGACGGAGGCGGTACATCGCCTTCACCACCGATTCCTCCACGGACGAGGAGCTCCTGCACTCCTTGGGATCCGCCCTCCGCGGTGCGGGCGTCACATCATACAAGCTGATACAGTACGACGGCAGAATGGGCATCGTTCGGGTGAAGGGGAAGGACCAGAAGGCCGCGGTCGAGGCCCTGCGGCTTCCACGCGAGGGGCTTCGGATCGCCACCCTGGCGGCTTCGGGGACCCTCCGGACGCTGCGCGAGAGGTTCTTTCCGCAAAGATGAGGACCGCAACTATTAGGCCCGTCGAAGCAACGGTATAACTTCCCCCAGAGGATATAAGATATATATCGGAGCAAGCTTTAAGTGAGAATTGCGTGCTAGGAGTGATATAATGCAACCAGGACAAATGGCATATGACCGGGCCATTACCGTGTTCTCGCCGGACGGTAGGCTCTTCCAGGTAGAGTATGCAAGGGAAGCAGTCAAGAGAGGCACCACCACCGTTGGACTGAAGTTCAGGGATGGTGTAGTGCTCATCGTTGACAAGCGGATCGCCAGCAGGCTCATGGAGCCCAAGTCCATCGAGAAAATATTCCAGATCGATGAGCACATCGGCTGCGCCACATCCGGCCTGGTCGCTGACGCCAGAGTTCTGGTGGACAACGCCAGGGTGACCGCCCAGGTAAGCAAGATCACCTACGACGAGCGGATCAGCGTGGAGATGCTGGTGAAGAAGATCTGCGACTACAAGCAGAACTACACCCAGTATGGGGGGGTAAGGCCGTTCGGCACCGCCCTTCTGGTGGCCGGCGTGGACGATCAGGGGGTCCACCTGTTCGAGACCGACCCCTCCGGCGCGCTCGTCTCGTACAAGGCGGGGAGCATCGGAGCCGGCCGCAACGTCGTCATGGAGGTCTTCGAGGAGCAGTACCAGGAAGGCATGGAGATGGAGGAAGCGCTCGTCCTCGGTCTCCGGGCCTTGAAGAAGGCCACCGAAGAGGAGAACCTCAACCCCAAGTCGGTCGAGATCGGCGTGGTGCGCAGGGGTTCCAACTTCCGTCGCCTCGACGACACAGAGGTCGAGGCTGTGGTCGCGAAGGCCAACAGCGCCTGAGCGGGGCACCGGAAGATGGTCGACATCGATGATGCCATCATAGGACGGCTGGAGTCGCACGGCGAGACCTTCGAGATCCTGATCGACCCACGGGTCGTCAGCCTTGTCCGGGAGGGCAAGGAGATCGACCTGTCGGAGCACATGGTCCTAGACCAGATCTACCGCGACGCCAAGAAGGGGACCAAGCCCGAGGATAGGAAGATAGAGGAGGTGTTCGGGACCAGCGATCCGCTGGCCATAGCCCGGCACATCATCCTCAAGGGCGAGGTCCAGCTGACCACCCAGCAGCGCAAGGAGATGCAGGAGAGCAAGCGCCGGAGAGTGGTGGCCATCATCGCACGCAACGCTATCAACCCTCAGACCGGCGCCCCGCATCCCCCGGCTCGCATCGAGTCGGCAATGGAGGAAGCGAGGGTGCATATCGACCCCTTCAAGTCGGCGGAGTCCCAGGTGGAAGGCGTTCTCAAGGTCCTCCGCCCTCTCATGCCCATACGGTTCGACAAGGTCCGCATAGCGGTCCGCCTCACCGGCGAACAGTATGGGCGATGTTATGATCTCATGAACAGTTCGGGCAAGCTCACCAAAGAGGAGTGGCAGTCCAGCGGCAATTGGATAGGCGTCCTGGAACTGCCCGCGGGCATGCGCGATGATTTCCTTGGCAAGCTGAACGAGCTCACCAAGGGCGAAGTGGACACCAAGATACTGAAAGGTGCCATTTAGGAATAATATTAAGTCCTAAAACATGTTTCCGCGACCACGCCTATAAGATATATAGATAGAATGGCAGTTCGATCCGTACATTTGTAGATGGAGATAATATATGACCAATGATGCTTCAAGGCAAGAACGGGAGATCGTTATGCCAGGTGATCTCCTTGACGGTGACAAGTTGCGACCGGGCGCCGGGACCTACGTGTCGGATGGAAAGATATACGCGGCACTGCTCGGCATCAAGACTGTCAAGTCCAACTACATCAACATCATCCCGATGGGAGGAAGGTACATTCCATGTGTGGGAGACAGCGTGATAGGGGAGGTCGAGGACATCGGCCCGTCCAACTGGCTTATTGACATCAACGCTCCCCACCCAGCCCCCCTGCATGTCAACGAGGTCCCCTGGAGGGTCGAGTTCGGCGACACCGCCCGCTACATGAACGTGGGCGACGTGATCCTCGCCAAGATCCTCATGGTCGATGAGACGATGAGGTTCCAGGTGACATTGAAGGACCAGGGCCTGAGGAAGCTGCAGGACGGACAGATTGTGGAGATCTCCCCCAGCAAGGTGCCGAGGGTCATAGGGAAGAGCGGTTCCATGATCCAGATGATCAAGGGGTACACCAACTGCCGCATCTTCGTAGGACAGAACGGGAGGATATGGCTGGATGGCGAGGTCGACGATATCATGCATGCCATCAAGGCCATCCAGATGATCGAGCAGGACGCCCATTCGTTCGGACTGACCGAAAGAGTGAAGGAGTACCTGGAGAGCGTGACGCAGCAGACCGCTGCAGGTTCAGAGTGAGGTTGATCACATGTCAGGAACGCCCAGTGATATCAAGCTTATCGACGAGAACGGGATCAGGATAGACGGCCGCAAGGTGGACGAGATGCGGCCCCTCAAGATCGAGGCAGGCGTATTGAAGAGAGCGGACGGCTCCGCCTATCTGGAGTGGGGGAAGAACAAGGTCATCGCCGCGGTGTACGGACCCCGGGAATGCCACCCCCGCCACATGCAGAACCCTGCCAAGGCCATTGTCCAGTGCAAGTACAACATGATGTCGTTCTCGGTGAGCGACCGCAAGAGGCCCGGACCGGACAGGCGGTCCATCGAGATCTCCAAGATCATCTCCGAGGCGCTCGAATACGTCGTGTTCACGGAGAACTTCCCAAGGACCTCCATCGATGTCTACATCGAGGTTCTGCAGGCCAACGCCGGCACCAGGGTGGCCGGCCTGACCGCAGCCTCGGTCGCCTTGGCCGATGCCGGGATTCCCATGAAGGACCTGGTCCCCGCCGTGGCGGTCGGAAAGGCCGAAGGGCAGATCGTCCTGGACCTCAACAAGGAGGAGGACAACTATGGCAGCGCTGACCTGCCCATCGCCATGATTCCCCGGACCGGAGAGGTCCTGCTCATGCAGATGGACGGCCACATGACCATGGAAGAGGTGGACCTTGCGCTTGGCTACGCCAAGAAGGCATGCCAGGAGATCTACGAGGTGCAGAAGGACGCTCTCCGCCGCCGGTACGCCGTGGCGGGCGGGGCGGCCGGTGACGACGACTCGTCCGATGAGGAGGCCTGAGAATGGGAGAAGAGGTCATTTCACAGATCAAGAGAGGACACATCCACAAGCTGCTCACCATGGGCAGGAGGGTGGACGGCCGCGGAGCGGAGGAATACAGGCCCATCGTGGTGGAGACCGGGTTGATCGAGAGCGCCCAGGGTTCCGCCAGGGTCAAGGTCGGCGGCACCGAGGTGGTCGTTGGCGTCAAGATGGACGTCGGCTCCCCGTTCGCCGACACCCCGGACCGTGGTGTTCTCACCACCAACGCCGAGCTGATACCGCTCGCCTCCCCCACCTTCGAGTCGGGACCTCCAGACCCCGCCGCTATCGAACTGGCCAGGGTCATCGACCGCGGCATCCGCGAGTCGGAGATGATCGACCTGCAGAAGCTCTGCATAAAGCACGGCGAGGAAGTGTGGATCAACTTCGTTGACATATACGTCATCGACTACGACGGCAACCTGTTCGACGCCTGCTTCTACGGAGCGGTCGCCGCGCTAAGGAACACCGTCGTTCCGGCGGCGGAGCATGGCAAGGGAGACGACTACCCTATGCCGCTGCGCCACTTCCCCATTCAGACCACTGCCGTGAAGATAGAAAACTCTATATTATTTGACCCGGCTCTGGACGAAGAGAAGGTCGCAGATGCTCGCCTTACCGTCACCACCGATGAGAACGGTGACCTGAGGGCAATGCAGAAGGGGCTTACCGGCGCATTCACGCTGGACGAGGTCAAAAGCATAATGAGCGCGTCCCTGCGCCTTAGCAAGGACCTTAGAGAGATCATAGGGTGATAAACATGTCCAAGTCAACCGAGAAAGTAGGAAGCTCCGGCCGTTTCGGTACCCGCTACGGTGTCGTGGTCCGCAACAGGGTCCGCGACATCGACAGCATGCGGACGGCGGACCATGAATGCCCCCGCTGCCACCGCCTGGGTGTCAAGAGGGTTAGCTCCGGCATCTGGCAGTGCAGGACCTGCGACGCCAAGTTCGCTGCGGGAGCGTACTCCCCGATATCCAAGAAGGCGCTGGTGGCGGTATCGAGCAAGCCTGCGGCCGCTGTGCCCACCGAGCAGGGTGAGTGAACATGTACAAGTGCGGGAAATGCGACGAGCCCATAAGGTCGAACGTCAACACCGTTGGCATACAGTGTGAGAAGTGCGGCTCGAAGATCTTCTACAAGGAAAGACCCAACGTAAAGAAGATCGTCAAAGCCAGGTGAGGGATGCCACGGGCAACCCTCCGGCTGGCCACCCCGCACGCACCAGCCGTAATGGGCGCGCTCTTCCCCGAGGTGGGGAGAGAGATCCCTCGTTCCCGGGTCAAACTGACCCGCGACGGCGAGGACATCGTCCTGGACGTGGAGGCTTCAGACCTCGGCGCGCTCCGGGCCGCCCTCAACTCATATCTAAGATGGATCGAGATCTCGGAAGAGATCTCCAACATGGTAGGTGAACAGGATGGATGAATTGAGCCCCAAGGTCCAGAATCAGATCGCACAGTTCCAGCAGCTCCAGCAGCAGCTCCAGGCGCTTATCAACCAGAAGTACCAGATGGACGTCCAGGCCAAGGAGATGCAGAGGACCATCGACGAGCTGAACAAGGCTCCCGCCGACGTCACGGTGTACAAGAGCGTCGGCTCCCTCCTCATCAAGGCCCAGGGCAAGGACGAGCTATTAAAAGAGATCGAGGAGAACAAGGAGACCGTTGACATCAGGGTGAAGACCCTGGATCGTCAGGAGAAGAGCCTCCGCGATCGCTATCAGCAGCTCCAGGAACAGATCAGCAAGTCGTTCGGCCCTGGCGCGCAGGGCGGACAGGCCTTCTGAAACCCTTTTCCCATAAACCTTTCCAGCACCTAGCGTTCCTTTTCTTCTAGAAACTGCCAAATATCCTATCCCCATACCATTGAAGGATGCTTCTAGACATTGTCCAGGCGTTACGGGCTCCCGGACGCAAGGTCGTCCTCCTGCACGGTAATGCCGACCCGGACGCCTTGGGGAGCGCGTTCGCCATTCAACAAGCGTTCGGAGATGTCATCATCGCCGCCCCGGGCGGCATGGACAGGGTCTCCAAGGTCGTGGCTGCCAAGCTGTCGATAGACGTCATTGAGAAGGTCGACCTTACAGAGTATGACCTGGTGGCGGCCGTGGACTCCTCCTCGGCCGAACAGCTCGGCGTGGACGGCTCCGCGGTAACGGTGGTCATCGACCATCACGCTCCGACCGGTCAGTGGACCGGCCCGCTGCATCACATCGACGAGAGCAGGCGCAGCTGCGCCGAGATAGTGTTCGAACTCCTGCAGACCGCAGGACACGTTCCGGACCGCAACACCGCGCTTGCCCTTGCGGCCGGCATGCTGACCGACAGCGGCCATTTCCGGTTCGCCAATCCCGAGCTGCTTGACGGCATGGCCGCGGTGCTCAGGGCGGGGGGGGTCGGCATGGACGAGGTCATGGACCTCACCGAGATGGAGTCCGACGTCTCGGAGAGGATCTCCCAGCTGAAGGGAGCTCAGCGGCTCCGTTTCGAGAGGGTGGGCGACCGCATCGCCGCCGCATCCCAAGGAAGCGCCCACGAGAGCTCGGTGTGCCGCGCGATCATTCTGGCCGGCGCCGACGTCGCGTTCGTCGGTTCGCAGCGCGACGAGCGTTTCCGCATCAGCGCCCGAGCCAAACAGGACCTCGTTCGAAAGGGGCTGCACCTTGGCAGGCTTCTCGACGGGGTGGGCGGAGAGACGGACAACAGCGGAGGCGGCCATGCCGGAGCGGCCGGACTGACCGGCACCGGCGACGTGGAGGCGGTGCTGAACATGTGCATGTCCAAGGCCCTCGACTTCCTCCGCGAGGTCAGGGACGCCGCGCGCGCCGAGACCCCGGAACCGTGATCAGTTCCGCTCGAACGACGCCTTGAGCGCTACATAGTTCTCGGGGTGCTCCTCGAAGTACTGCCTCGACGGGGCGAGAACATCGCTTAGCGCCTTGGCCACACCGTTCTTCAGGTCCATGGGGTGCAGCCCCCCTGACAGGTAGGCCGCCTCCAGCTCCTCGTAGCTGTTGAACTCCAGCCGCCCGCCGAACTTTTCCGACCGCTCGATGACCATCTGCGACATTCGTGGGAACAGGATCAGGCGCGCGAGCGTCAAGACGGGGTTGCCCTCGGCCTCGGGCGGGCAGAACCCCTTCTTGATCTTCCTCTCGATGTCGGCCGGCGAGTCGTGGATCAGTATCCCGCTGTCAGGGTGGCTCTTGGACATCTTGTTGGCGATGGGGTCCATGCGGTTGCCTCCTTGCAGGCCGGGCAGCAGGGGGGTGTGCAGCGCCACCGGGACCTTCCAGTGAAGCTTCTCCGCCGCCTCGCGGGCCAGCATGTGAGCCCTCCGCTGGTCCATGCCAGCGTAGGCCAGGTCGATGTCCAGGCGGAAGATGTCAGTGGCCTGCATCAGGGGGTAGAGGAACTTTGAGGAATCCAGCTCGGCATCGTCCTCCTTGCGGCCCATGATCGTCATGGCTCTCTTGACCCTCGACAGGGAGGTTACCTTGCCCACTTTCATGAGG
This sequence comes from Methanomassiliicoccus sp. UBA345, assembly GCA_002504525.1. Classification (GTDB taxonomy): domain Archaea; phylum Thermoplasmatota; class Thermoplasmata; order Methanomassiliicoccales; family Methanomassiliicoccaceae; genus DTU008. Next base: position 40,968 of record DATD01000007.1, on the reverse strand, counting down.
AGGCCCCAGTATTCGGTGGATTCCATGATCTGGGAGGCGAGCACGTATGTGACCTTGTCCCTCGGCACGCCCAGGGACTCGAACGCATCCTGCATGTACCTCGCGCATAGCCTGATGCGTTCTATGTCGCCGCCCAGCTTGTCGTTGATGTAGGCATGCCAGTCGGCCATGAACACGACGACATCGAAACCGGCGTCGACCAGGTCCCGGATCTTGGCCGCCACCAGCGCCCAGCCTAGGTGGACCAGTCCGGACGGCTCGAAACCGATATACGCCCTGGGAGACCCCTTGGTGGCGAGCATCTTCTTCAGCTCCTCCTCGGTGACGATCTCCTCAGCGTTCCTGGTTACAAGGCGGTATCTCTCTTCGACGTCCATATGACTCGTCTCAACATGCGGCCGGAGTTATAAATCATTTCACCTGGGGCGTTGCC
>DATD01000007.1:30321-40273 GCA_002504525.1 Methanomassiliicoccus sp. UBA345 | reverse complement strand
GTATTGTACTAAATCATAATCAAACAATTGTCGCTTAGAAAAGATTAATACTGATTATTTGTCTACAGTTGTTGTCCCAACGGACAACGGCACTGAATCGCTCTGAGGCCGGCGTAAGGCCGGGCGAAGCGCCGGGGACCGCTGACGAGCCCCGGATGATGCCATGTGCGGTCCAGCGGTCAGGAACGGAGGCGCGGCGATGACCAACAACGTCAAGAAGATCGGCCTGGAAGAGAGAAAGAGGGAGGCCATGGAGATGTGCTCATCGGGCCATCTCCAGATGGTGGATTTCAAGTTCACCGACCTCCCCGGTTCAATGCAGCACATCACCTACCCGTCCCATCGACTGGACGAAGACATGCTGGCAGAGGGCGTCGGCTTCGACGGCTCTTCCATCCGGGGGTTCACTCACATAGATGAGAGCGACATGCTGCTACGACCGGACATGTCCACGGCGGTCCTCGACCCCGCCTGCGGCGTTCCGACGCTGTCCATCACCTGCGATGTGTGGGAACCGGTCAAGAGGGAGAGGTACGAGCGGGACCCGCGGTACATAGCGCAGAAGGCCGAAGAGCATCTTAGGAGCACGGGCATCGCCGACACCGCCAATATGGGTCCGGAGCTGGAGTTCTTCGTGTTCGACTCGGTGCGGTTCGATCAAAACAGCAATTCCGGCTTCTATTACATCGACTCCGACGAGGGCATATGGAACTCCGGCAACCACGTCAACGGGGTCAACCACGGTCACCGGCCAAGGCACAAGGAGGGGTACTTCCCGGTGCCTCCGACCGATTCCCTGCAAGACTTCCGCTCCCGCGCGATGATCGAGCTCATGAAGGCTGGCATCGAGTGCGAGGTGCACCACCACGAGGTCGCCACCGCAGGCCAGTGCGAGATAGGCATGCGGTTCCAGAACCTGAGCAGGATGGCCGACCAGGTGATGATGTACAAGTATGTGCTCAAGAACCTTGCGCGGGCGTCGGGGAAGACGCTCACTTTCATGCCCAAGCCCATGTTCGGGGACAATGGCAGCGGGATGCACGTGCATCAGTCTCTCAGCAAGAACGGCGAGAACCTGTTCTACGACCCGGACGGCTACTCGCTGCTGAGCGAGACCGCACTGTACTACATCGGCGGCCTGCTCGAGCACTCACCAGCCCTGCTTGCGCTGACCTCTCCGTCCACCAGCTCCTACCGCAGACTGGTGCCCGGCTACGAGGCCCCAGTCAACATCGTCTATTCGCAGAGGAACAGGTCGGCCGCGGTCAGGATCCCGATGTACTCGTCGTCGCCGCGCGCTAAGCGGATCGAGTACCGCCCGCCCGACTCGACCTCCAATCCCTACCTTGCGTTCTCGGCCATGCTCATGGCAGGCCTCGACGGCATCAGGAGGAAGATCCATCCCGGGGATCCGCACGACACCGACCTATTCACCCTGCCCAAGGAGCAGGCGGCCCTGATCCGCACCGTGCCCGCCTCGCTGGAAGGGGCCCTGGAGCACCTGGCCTCGGACCATGACTTCCTCACTCAAGGGAACGTGTTCAGCAAGGAGCTCATCGAGGCCTGGATCGAGTACAAGCAGAAGAAGGAGGTTGATCACATCCGCCTGCGGCCTCATCCATCCGAGTTCTATCTGTACTTCGATACCTGAACCATTTCCGAAAACCTTTCCCTCTTTTTCTGCATCGATGAGAGCGCAACGAAAAGAAATGCTCATCCGCCGGCGGTGACCGGCAGTACCGAGACGATGTCGCCATCTCGAACGACCGTCTCGAGGCCGTCGAGGCTGAGGATGTTCTTGCCGTTGACCAGCACATACATCAGGTCGGAGAGCTCCTCGCCACGAGGATGGATCAGGTTCCTCATTCCCTCGTACCTCGCCTCCAGCCCCTTGAGGAAGTCCCGGGCGGTGGTCCCTTCGAACACCAGCTCGGTTTGATTGACCCCGGCCACGGCGGCCGGCGGACCGAAGGTGCGGAACAGCACCTTGGTCAATCCTTCCACCTCTTCACCAGGTCCTCGGCGGCCTTGTTGACCACGTCCTTGACCATGGATGTAGAGGGGCAATAGGCGTTCTCGAACGAGGTCACGAACTCTTCCGCCGTGACATCCTTGAGGATGGCGGACGAGGCCCAGTTGATCCGCCCGTTCAGCTCCTCCCCCCCGGCCATCTGGGCGCCGATGATGCGGTGGCTCTCGCGGTCGGCGATCAGCTTGACGATGAGCGGCTTCCCGCCGGGATAGTATCTCGCCCGGGTCAGGCCGGACGCGCGGCCTTCCACGACCTCGATGCCATAGTAGGCGGCGAGGCCCTTGGACATGCCGGCCCCGGCGACCTGCATGTCGCCCACCTGGGAGATCCAGGGGCTGAGGACGGCCGGGAACGTAGCGTAGCCGCCGGCGGCGTTGATGCCCGCCACCCGGCCCTGCCTGACCGCAGTGGAGCCCAGCTGGCTCATCGTCGGCCCGGGGGCCGCGGCGCTCTCGCACGACACCACGTCCCCGGCCAGGAAGACCGAGGGGACCAGGCGGCCGCGCTTGTACGGCTGCATGGTGGCCGAGACCCGGACCGCGCCCAGGGGGCTTATGTCAAGGCCGAGCATGTTCGGCAGGTCCAGATTGGCCCGGACCCCGGTGGCCATGATGACCATGTCGCAGGGGAGCTCCGTCAGCCCGGCCATGACCGAGCTGACCTTTCCGTCGCCCTTGATGGCGCCGAGGGGCGTCCCCAGCATGAACTTGATGCCGATCTCCTCGCAATACGACTGCACCATCCGAGCCATGTCGTCATCGCATATGCGGGGGATGACCTGGGAGAACATCTCCACCACCGTGACGTCCAGCCCGGCGCGCTTCAGTGCGACGGCCATCTCCAGGCCGATGACGCCGGCGCCCGCCACCACGGCGCGCTTGGCATTCTTCATCGCGTTCTGGATCTCGATGCCGTCAGCGATGTTGCGTACCCTGAACACTCCGGGAAGGTCGGCGCCTTCCACCGGAGGGACGAACACCCTGCCGCCGGTGGCGAGGATGAGAGCATCGTATGCGACGGTCTCGCCGTTAGCAAGTGTGAGAGCTTTCTTGTCGCCGTCGACCGAACTAACGGTGGTCGCGGTCCGAACGGTTATGTTCCTCTCCCTGCGGTAGAACTCAGGATCGTGCATCACGATGGATGGAAAGTCCTTTATCTTCCCCTCCAGGACGAAAGGTATGGCGCAGGGCGAGTACGCGATGTGCTCCTCTTCGGTGAATACCGTCACTTCTGCTTCTCTATCCGTTTCCCTGGCCAATGAGGCGGCGGTCATGCCGGCCGCGCCCGAGCCTACTATCACGATCTTCTTGCCCATGTTCTCCCAGTTCTGAGGCATGTTCCAGATATTATTAATAATTGCGGAGGTGGCGATGCTGGCTCTCGCGCCGCGGTGCGCTCTGCCGTTGCGCGCGGGCGGCTGGGCGAGGGCAAATCTAATTATGCCGGCCCTCATCAGGGAGGGATAACATGCCCCGCGTCATCGACCTAAGAAGCCCCGCCGCCGTCTGGAAGGAACAGGACGTCATCGAAGGCCGCAAGGTCGACACCTTCGTGACGATCCTGCTGACCACTGGCTGCTGGTGGTCGGCCAAGAAAGGATGCCTGATGTGCGGCTACAACGCCGACTCGTCGCCGAAAGTGACCGAGGAACATCTCCGTACGCAGCTGTCCAAGGCCATGGAGCGTTACGGCGGGGAGCCGATGGTGAAGATCTACACCTCTGGCTCCTTCCTCGACGAGAACGAGATACCGCTGTCGTTCCGGGAAGAGGTGTTCAGGACGTTCGGCGACGCTGAGCGCATCCTGTTCGAGAGCAGGGCGGAGTTCGTCACGCCCTCGGCGCTGGACGGCCTCGACCGCCGGTCTGAAGTGGCGATCGGGCTGGAGAGCGCCAACGAGGAGGTCCTGCGCAAGTGCGTGCGCAAGGGCTTCACCGTCGACGACTATCGCCGCGCCGCCGAGGCGCTCAACGCCGCCGGCATACCGCTTCGCACCTATCTCCTGCTGAAGCCCCCGTTCCTCACCGAGAGGGCGGCGGTGGAGGACGCGGTGGCATCGATCGCCTACTCCTCAAGGTTCTCGGAGAGCGTGTCGGTGAACCCGGTCAATGTGCAGAGGGGGACGGTCGTCGAGTCCCTGTTCCGCCGCGGGGACTACCGCCCGCCATGGCTGTGGAGCCTGGTGGAGGTGCTGAGGCGCGGCAGCGAGTTGTCGCAGTGCCGGCTGATGTCATCGCCGTCCGGCGGCGGGACGGTGCGCGGCGTCCACAACTGCGACGCATGCGACAGAAAAATTCTTGAAGCGGTCCAGCGCTTTTCCTTCGAGCAGAAGATCGAAGATCTGGACGGCCTGGAATGCGGGTGCCGCGACGAGTGGACCACCCTCATGGACGTCCAAGGGACCATGGGGACCACGGTGGACGTGGGCCGGCATCTCAGCAATGAGCTGGAGTTCGATTAAAGGGTGAATATCATGGAATTCGACATCAAGAGAGGACACGGAGCATCGCTGGAAGGGGACGGCCTGAGGAAGCTCATGGAGGAGAATCTCGGCCCGGTGACGGAAGATGGGGACAAGCTGGTCACCTCGTTCGGGGCCACCACCCGCTTGGAAGCCAAGCTCATGAGCAAGACCGTTCTGGACATTGCCACCCAATCGGACAAGGGCGCTTCCACCGAGGCCATGCTGGAATCCAACAAGAGGTACAACGCGTTCATGCAGGCCGCCACCGGGTTCAGCGCCAAGGAGCGATCCAAGCGGATGCAGAAGAAGGCCAAGGAAGGCAAGCTCTGACCACTGCCGGCCCCTGCGGGGGCGCCAAACCCCATAACTGACCTTTTTTTCAGCATTGCCCGGCATCATGGGCCGGAAGGTCAAGGCCGCTCTCCCGGGCACGGAAGTCATACATGTGGAGCGGTGCGAAAAGGACCGGTGCTCTACCGTCAACGGGACGCGGCTCTGCACGCCGGATGATTATCGAACGGAGCCGACGGGGTGTCCCGGGCGATGATCATGAGCGCTCATACGAACAGCTGGTCGGTCAGGATCGTACGTTTGCCATGCTTGAACATGTGTACCGTACCGCTGTGACTGAGGATGCCAGCGCCGTACATGACTGCGCTCCCCTCGGGGATGCCGAACACGATCCTGCCGGCAGACGCTTCGACGACATACTGGTCCGCGGCGCGTTGGTAATGCGGCACTACGCAGAAGTCGACCAGGTTGAGGCCGAGGATCATGTTGTAGGTGCTGCTGTACCGGTCGGGCGGGAGCAGGGCCATCAGGGACATCATCATGGCGCCGGCCGCGTCCCCGACGATCACGCCCTGGTAATCCTGCAGTAGCTTCTTCATGCCGGAGAGTCGAAGCGCCCTCTGCATCGTTCTCGGATCGCCGTCGGCGATGAAGACCATGTCGGAGTCGCGGAGCTTTCGGGCGAACGCTTCGACCCCCTCGTCCGGCCAGGTGGCCTCCGCCGTCCCTCCGAGGTCGCGAAAGGCGCCTCTAAGCTCTGCGGCCTTCCGTTCCGCATCCTCGCGCTTCAGCCCCCACAGGAGGAGCATTACCCGGGGATCGCTCCCCGCCTCGCGCAGAGCCCTCATCGTGATCTTGATCCCTCCCTCCAGGAAAGGGTCGTGACCCCCGAGGAAATAGAGGATGGCCATGGTTAGTCCATGGAACATGCATTATTCACCTTTTCGCAGGGACCGCTCGGTTCTAACGAGCCTCTTCTCGCCGGATTCCACGATATTGCCGTCGGACACCTGTTCATCCATATGGGCTTGGGTAATGACAGTTCGTCGGACCGCACACTTTCCATCGTCAAGCATGGATTTCTACGAAATCAGCAGTGAACCTGAACAGTGCCTTTGACGTGGAGTGGAACGCGTTGTTTCCTTTGCGCGACTTGTAGCGCGAGCGGCTACATTGTGGATCCCCATATACCGGGCGAAAGCGTATCGCCATTTTGGATCGTTCTTCAGTAAAGTTGATGGAAAAAGCATCCCTGGGGGCGTCTTTAACTATCGTGGCATCGTTTCTTGTACGTTGACCATGTCCGAGTCATCGTCAAGCCCCGGAAAGGAAAAGATCGTCGTGATGAAGGACGGCCCCTACGTCGTCTCGGGAAGCGTCCCTCTGGTCAAGGAGAACATAATCTCGGAGGGAGGGATCTCCACCGGTTGGGAGAAAGGAGGGAGGTATCCGGATAGAAAGGCGTACACCCTGTGTCGTTGCGGACGCACGTCAACACCGCCCTACTGCGACAATACTCACACCTCGATCGGCTTCGACGGCACCGAGAAGGCCGATCGCGCTCCGCTAAGCGAGCGCTGCGCGGTGCTGGAAGGACCGACCCTGACGCTCTACGACCGCAAAGACCTGTGTGCTCGGGCGGGACACTGCCAACAGCTCACCGGGGCGTGGACGCTGGTCAAGCATTCGGACGAGGAGGAAAAAAGGATCGCGGCCATCGGTGTTGTCAACGAATGCCCGGCAGGCCGCCTGGTGCTGCGCAACAAGAAGAACGATGAGATCATCGAGATCCCGGCGGAGAAGGAGATCGCGGTGGTCCAGCATCCCCATAAAGGCGTGAGCGGTCCGCTGTGGGTCAGGGGCGGCATCCCGATCGTCGCGGCCGACAGCGAAACGTACGAGGTCCGGAACCGTGTGACGCTGTGCCGCTGCGGCGCCTCCGAGAGGAAGCCGTTCTGCGACGGCTCTCACATAAGCATCAACTACAACGACGGGGACCCGTCGCTGAAGAGGTGACCTACCACATCTTGGGATAGGTCCCGGCGGGCATGAACACTCTGTCCGTCGATACCGCGACTCCTTCTTTGGCCGAGACCATCTCGGTGGCGGTCATCTTGGCCCTTCCGACGCCGATCGCCTCCCCCTTGGCGGTCATGAACGCCACCAGCGTCTCCTTCTCCACCGAAGCGTCGATCTTGTAGACGCCAACGGCGGCGAGGTCGGCGCCGTGACACACCGCGTCGACCGCGCTGTCCTTCACGATCACCTTGGGCAGCGGCTCGAACAGAACCTCGAACGGCTGGACGATGCGCCTCATCCATTCCTCGTTGCCGTCCTCCTTCCACTCGACGTAAGCGTCCTTTATGTCCTGGAGAGTGAACGCGTTCGCCTCCGTCATATCGCCGGAGCGCGTTCTGCGAAGGTCCTCCATGCTAGCGCCGACCGCCAGGGCATCGCCGATGTCCACGCATAGCGTCCGGATGTAGGTGCCCGCGTCGCAGTCGACGCGGAACAGGACGTCCCGACCGCTTATCTCCAGGACCTCCAGCTCGTGTATCGTCCTGGTGCGCAGCTGTCTCTTGACCGCCGAGCGGACCGGAGGCGTCTGATATATCCGGCCGACGAAGGTGGCCATGACCTTACGGATGGTCTCCTCGCTCTTGTCCCGGTGGAGCCGCATCATGCATACGTACTCCTTGTTGGACTTGAGAACGAGGTTCAGCGACCGCACGGCGCGGCCGGTTGCCACCGGAAGAACGCCGGACACCTTGGGATCGAGCGTTCCTCCATGTCCGATCTTCTCGACATGCAGGATCTCCCGGACCCACGCGGTGGCCTGATGCGATGTGGGGCCCATGGGCTTGTCCATGTTGATGACGCCCGCCTCGAGCAGTTCCTCCATGGTGCGCTCGGCCGGCCGCTTCCCGGCCTGTAGCGACAGCGGGCTCTTGTCCCTAACGAGCATCTCGGCCATTGCCTGCCTCCCGTATGATTGCCCCGGCGACCTCTTCCGCTGGGATGTGAGTGGTATCGATCACCAGGTCGTACACGCTTCTGTCCCTGATGTCTATATCATAATACGCCTGGTAGCGCTTGGCCTCGCAGGCCTCCCGCTCCTCTATCTCCGCCTTCCGCTGGTTGGCGTCGCCACCCTCGCGTTCGGCGACGCGCCTCGCCCGTTCGCCGATGTCGGCGGTCAGGAGCACGCGGAACGCATCGATGCCGTGGCGGGTGAGCATGTAAGCGGTCAGCCGGCCTTCCAGGCATACGTGGTCGTTCTGGCGCGCGATCTCGACCATGCGTTCGTCGAGCGCGATGTCGGCCTGGGGGTCGGCCTCGCACATCCTGCCGAACTCCTGGAGGGACATTCCATGCTCCTTCGCCATCTGCCTGAAGATGTGGCCAGATATCACCACATCGATGCCCAGGCGATCACCCAGCATCCGGCAGACGGTGGTCTTGCCGGAGCCAGGCGGGCCTGAGATGGTGATCCTCATGCCCCGGCCGCCTCGATACCCCGGAGCTTCTTCTTGAAGCTGAAGTACCGGAGGGCACGATTAAGCACCTGGGCAAAGGGGATGCTGATCAGCGAGTACAGCAGGATCCAGTGCGGCATGATGGTGGACGCGTTGAGGTCGACACCGGAAGCCCATGGCACGTTCACGATGGCCGCTCCGGCCGGAAGGCCGGCGATGAACACCGAGACCCATGCGAACACCGGGATGATGATCAGCATGGTGACCGGCATGAGCTTCATCTGGGTGGTGGACATGTCCATGCTCTTCTGCAGGATCTTGTTCTGCTGCTCGGACAGCTTCTTCATCTTGTACATGTTGTTGTCCAGCCGGGCCTGGCGCAGCTCCTTGTTGAACGCGCTCACCACGGCCTGGCTCTCGGCCTGGCCGACGTAGTCGGTGAAGAAGTGCCTCAGCAGGGTGGTCAGTCCCGTCATCACGATGCCCGCCAGGATGAGCGTCAGCACCGGAGAGGAACCGCTGAACCCGATGAGCGGTTCCAGCACATATCCGACCAGGTTGCCCAGTCCGCGCCGCAGGTCCTGATCGAACAGGACGAACATCGCGAACAGGAAGATGAATATGGTGATGAAGGTGCTCGACTGCTTCTTGGCCGAGGGTGCCGGAGGCACCGGCGGGGATGCGGTCGTCACTTTCACTCACCTCCGAAGAAGCCCCTGAGCATGGGGTGCATCTCCATCATCTGCTCGCGGCCCAGCGCTTCGTAGAACTGGATCAGGATGCCCACCGCCAACAGCACGCCGGTACCGGATGCGTTGCCGACCGTTCCGATGAGGTCCGCGCCGGCGGCCAGTGCGCCGACCAGCGCACCGGATATCACCGTCACGACCGGGATGTACCTCTCCAGCACGCGCTTCAGGACGCGGGGGTCGCGCCTGAACCCGGGTATCTGGAGGCCGGAGCTCTCGATCTTCCTGGCCACAGCCTCCGGGCCCATGTTGGTGGTCATGATCCAGAACTTGGCGAACATGATCGAACCGATGACCATGACGCCGAAGTACGTGATCACTCGTATCATTATCTGAAGCGAGCTGTGGCCGTACACCTGCGCCGAGTATGCCGCGGGATTGAGCATCGGCAGCAGCCAATCATGCAGCCCCCGGGGCGCCGACAGGTACCACGCCAGCCCTCCGGCCGGATTGGTCTGCCCCGGCTCGAAGTAGCCAAGCGCGCTATTGTGCCCGATGAGCGGGATCTGCGACAGGATGCTGTCCGGGTTCCACAGCAGGAGCGTGAACATGCTGACGTTCGCCAGCAACGCGGCCATCAGGATGACCGGGATGTTGGACGCGTACAGCAGCTTGATCGGATATCTTCCGCGGGCCCCTCTGGCGCCGCCGTGGGCCAGAGGCAGCTCGATCCTCGCCGACTCGATGTAGGCGACGAACATGAATATGACTATGGTGCCGATCAGAGCGACCATTGGATTGGGCGGCGATATGAGTATGGACTCATAGCCGCCTCCCGCGAGGTCGCCCGCCGACATGTTGGTAAGGAAATAGATGGTCTTGGGGATGGTCCCCGAGGGCGGGTTGTTCAGACTGACCGCCTCGCTAGGTACGGCGGGGACCCAGTTCGCCGTGCCGGTGAATATGGCTTGCGCCACTCCGGCCGCGATGAACAGCGATAT
>DATD01000007.1:17343-30085 GCA_002504525.1 Methanomassiliicoccus sp. UBA345 | reverse complement strand
GAACAGCTGCGCTATGATGATGATCTGCGCAAGCCCCTGGCCATCTATCAGGCCGCCCACGCCGACGACGCTGTTGAGGCCGTCGATGAGGTTGCCGGAGGGAACCAGGTAGCCGAACACCTGGGGGACCGACTCGATGAGGATCATGACGAGCACCAGGAACTTCTGGGTCCCCTGGTACACCGACTTGTCCTCCTCGTTCGAGAGGTCCAGGCGGATGATTTTGGCCCCCACGAAGAGCTGCATTATGATGGACGCCGTCACGATCGGACCGATGCCAAGGTGCATCAGCGAACCCTGAGCGCCCGCCAGGATGGCCCGGTACCCGGCGAACACGTCAAGGCTCTTGCCTTGGTCCAGTCCATAGAGGAAGACGTTTGTCATTATGAAGTAGAAGACCAACATCAGGACTACCCACATGATCTTGGTCCGGAAGTGCACGTGCCCTTCTGGACGTTTGACGGTGGGAAGCCTGTCTGTCAGCGGCTTCAGCCTGTATAGCATGCTCTTCGTTTCGGCCATGTTCATCCCTGAACGTCTTTTAAGGCTGTTCTATGGAGCCACCGGCCGCCTCCAACTTCTCCTGAGCCTTCGCCGAGAACTCGGCGACGACTATGTCGTAGGAGTTGGTGGTCTTGCCGAAGCCAAGGAGTTTGTCGACGCCCATATTGGCTAGGTTTACTTTTACCTTGCCGTCCTGTTTCTCGGCGAAGCCGTCCCTGAGGAACCCTTCGAGCTTCTCGTCGAGGTCCCCGATGTTGAGGGTTATCTTGGCCGAAACCATCTTTTGGGGGCGCTTGAACCCGTGTCTGCCGAAGTGCAGAGGGTCGTACTTGAGCACCGACATGGTCTTGTGCTTGTGCAGACCGGCGTTGCCGTGTCCACCTTGGATACCGGCTCCGCGACCCGCCTTCTTGCCCCTTCCGTGGGTCCTGCGACCCCTGAACTTATTGGTCCTGCTTGGCATTTTGATACCTCACAGCATCCTCTCAATGAGGGCGTTGATCTTCTCGCCGCGGTATCCCAAGGAACCGTGGGTCTTGAAGTCCTTCTTCACAGCCTCGTAGCCCTGCCGGGGAGGGTGAAGCCTGAACAGAGGCTTCACTTCCTTGAGGTCGGCATACTTGACCTCGTCGGCCACGACGCCCTTGGCGAACGCGTCCACGCTCTGGTAGGGGGTGTTCTCGGCGACGTAGGCGTCGTCGATGATCTTGTCCCCGACCAGCCGGCCGCGGCTCTGGATCATCTTGGCCAGCATTTCGTCCGATACCTCGCCCCAAGTGATGAAGTCCTTTGCCTTCTGGAGCATCCCCTTATACACGTCGTTCTGGGGGATGACCACGCAATGGTTCACCCTGTTGAGGCGGAGGAGGGTCATGGTGTCCTCGATGTCCTTCTTGATGTTTATGTGCCCGCGCACTCTGATGACAGCAAATGCCATTTCAATCACGCTTCCTTGCCCTGGACGTCCTCGGGGAGGTCCGTCCCGACGATATTGATCTGAGCGGGCCCGCTGACGATCCTCAGGCGCTTCTCCTGCTCGTCGGAGACGCGAAGCTCAGAGGTCCTCTTGAGCGCATCGAAGGTGGCGAGGGCGTAGTTCACCGTGGTCTTGGTGTGGCCACGGGCGAAGCCCCAGCAGTCCTTTACCCCGGCCAGGCCGAGGATGCTCTTGGGCACGTCGCCGACCGCAAGGCCGACCCCGCGAGGCGCCGACCTGAGCGTCACCTCGACGGAGCCGGTCTTGCCGACGACGGTCATGGGGAGCGAGTGGGCGGTGCCGCAGCCGCACTCCCAGGAGCCGCAGCCCCTCTTGATCTCGATCATGTTGAGCTTGGCGTTGTCGATGGCCTTCCTGATGGTCGGCCCGACCTCCTTGCCCTTGGCCCTTCCAAGTCCGACGAACCCGTCCCCGTTGCCGATGGCGCAGGTCACAGCGAACCTGACCCTCCTTCCGGAGTCGGTCATGCGCTGGACCATGTTGAGGTCGAGGACCTCGTCCTTGAGCTCGGGAAGGAGGATGTCGACGATCTCAGGCTCCCTCAGGGGGAGCTTGGTGGCAAGGGCCTGGCTCATGGTGTTTATCTCACCGTTCAGGACCATCCTGCCCAGCTTGGTCTTTGGTATCCAGTCGGCCATCCTTAATCAGCCTCCATGCGGCTCTTCACTTCTTCGATCATCTTCGCGATGTCCTCGCTGATATGCTTCCCAGCAAGCCTGTCCTCGGAGGGGAACACGCCATCGCCGTACGGTATGTCCATACCGGCGTCGACCATTCCCTTGAGGGCGGCGAATACGTTCGAGCCTTTGACCGGGACCTTCTGGCCTATATCCAGCACCGCTTCCTCGATGCCGTTGGCCATTGCCCTCTTGCCGGCAAGGTAGCCGGTGAGGTAGGTGGCCGGGATGTTTCCGGTCACGCCGTTCCAGCCCAGGTCGGCGAGCTCACGGGAGCTTGCCTGGGCAAGCACCTTGTCGCCTTCCATCTCGAACGCGATGAACTGAATGCTGGCGTTGCGCAGGGACAGCCGCACCACCGCCCGCGGAACGCGGGCTCGGAGCAGACGCTGCCTCTGCCTGTAGTCGGTCCTTCCCTCCCGCCTGCGGCGGAAATGGACCCTGTATCTTGGACCCTCTGCCATTTCACTGTCCCTCCTGGAGGTGTCCTTCGGTCTTCAGGTGGGATATCAGGTGAGCACGGCTCTTGAACATCCCGCCCTTGGCCTTCATGTAGAACTCCCGGTACACGGAGCGGGTGATCTTGCCCTCTTCCCTCAGATCTCTGAGGGTGGCGCGGATGGGACGGATGGTCTGGATCCAATCCCTCTTGGTCGGGGTCCTCGCACCGGCCCGGCCCTTACGGGAGCCGGGGCCGCGCTGGCGGCCCTTCCTGCGCTGGGCACGGTTGTGCCTGGTCCGGCCCTTGGAGATGCCTTTCTTTGGCAGCGCCTTTACGGTGCCGGATGCGATGGCGGTCCTGATGTCCGCCCTGGTGATGGCGTCGGCCACGTCCTCTGCCCGGTTGGGGTCGATCCATACGCGGTTGTACCCGCAGTCAAGGATCTCGGCGGCCATACGCTTCTGGTTCTTGAGGTCCATGTTCATCCCGTCCTGTTGAGCACGCGAATGCCCATCTCGTCGGCCTTAGCCTCGATGACCTGCCTCTTCTTGAAACCAACGCTCGAGCCCACCCGGACCGCCTGGATCTTCGGATCGACGTTATCGAGCTGGTCAGGGTTGTGGACCAGGACTTCCTGGAATCCGGAAGCGTGCAGGCCGCGGACCTTGGCCGGGCCGCGGTAGCCGATGCTGACCACGTTGGGGCGGTAGCTGTAGTGCCGCCTCATCTTGGAGTGCATGCCGCGGGGCTTTCTCCACTTCTCGCCCAGACGGGGGAAGCGGAACCACTCCTGGCGGAGGAAGGCGATGCGGTCGTTGGACATCTCGTTGCGCAACGCCAGCAGCTTCTTCGTCTCCTCGTCCAGCTCAGGCTTCTTCTTGACGCGGTAACCGCCCTCCTCGACGATCTCGGCCTCGGGCTCGACGATCTCGGCCTCTTCCTCGTCCGCCTTCTTCTTGCGGGAGGCCTTCACGCCCAGCTCCTTCTTCCAGAGGGCCATGTACTTGGGGCCGATGCCCTCGAGCTGGTCCTCGATCTCCTGGGCCTTGGCCTTGTCGGCCAGAGCCTTCTTCAGCTCGGCCACCGAGGTGATGCCCATGGCTTCCAGCTGGGCGGTGTACTCGTTCCTGTAGTAAGGAAGGTCGGTCAGCTCGTTGATCTCCATCTTCTCGTCAGCGCTCACGGGCTCACCCTCTTTCCCTTCTTAGTGATATATATCCCGTCCTGGAACACCCTGCTGTCGAAGCCCTTGATGGTGGTGGCGCGCTCGATGTTAGCGGCCGTCTGGGAGACCTTCTCCAGGTCGTTCCCGGTCACCAGGACGTCGTTCCCCTTCACCTGTATCTTGGTGTTCCCGAGGATCTTGGCCTTGCGGGGCGCTCTCTCCCCGAGGAAGTTCTCGATGACGAACACGTCGCCCTTCACCGAGGTCTTCATGGGGAAGTGGGAGTGGACGATCTTCATCTCGTACTCGAACCCCTTGGTCACGCCCGCCATCATGTTGGCGATGTGAGCGCCGAAGGTTCCCACCATGGCCTTTTCCCGGACACGGGGGAGCTCGCTGCTCACAACCACCTCGTCACCCTCCACCTGGATCTTGATCTTGGGGTAGGTGAACTCCCTCTGGAGGGTGGCCTTAGGCCCCTTGACGGAAACCATGCCTCCGTCGACGGAGGCAGTGACGCCCGCGGGGATGGTGATTCTCTGCTCTATCATTCCGCTCAGTGTCATCTGCATCCCTCAGTACACGTAGGCCAGAAGCTTGCCGCCAACGCCCAGCTCCTTGGCCCTGGCATGGCTGACCACACCGGCGGTGGTGGTGAGTATCAGCACGCCAAAGTCCTGTGCCGGGAGGTAACGGGACTCGAACCTCTCGAGGTCGTTCTTCTGGACCGAGTATCTCGGCTTTATTACGCCGCAATCATTGATCTTGCCCTGCATTCGAACCTTGAACAGTCCGGCCTTGCCGTCCTCGACGAACTCGAACTGGTTGATATAACCGTGCTCCTGCATGACCTTCAGCACCCTTCCGATCATCTTGGAGGACGGGTGGATCACGCATTCGCTCTTGCCGACTGAGGCCGCGTTCTTGATGGTCGACATAGCATCGTTAAGTGGGTCGCTCTGCATGTCATCACCTCACGAATACTTCTTGAAACCGATCTCCGGTGCTGCTTCACGGAAGCATTGCCTGCACAGGTGCATACCGTACCTGCGCACTATGCCGCGCCTCCTGCCGCAACGCAGGCAGCCCTTCTTCCTGCCGAATTCCTTCTTAGTCTTCAATCGACCACCTCCACGTTGAACCGCTCGCGCATGAAGGCCTGGGTCTCCTCGCGGGTGATGCGGTGTTCCCTGGGTATCCTCTTGGGCGCGATGCGCCTCTTCGCCACCCTGTAACCAGGGCGGTTGAATACCACGCTGACGTCCATTCCGAATATGCCGATCTCGGGATCGTACTTCATACCCTCGAAGTCGGTATAGTCGGATATTCCGAACGACATGTTGCCCTCCCGATCGAAGCTGTAGGTGGCGATGCGGTTCTCGCGGATGGACAGGGCCTTTCGCAGGAACTCATCGGCGTCCTTCCGCCTGAGGGTGACCTTGCACCCTATGGGCATGCCATCCCTGACCCCCAGGTCACGGTTGGTGACCTTGGCGACAGTGACCTTGGGCTTGTGGGCGGTGAGCATTCCGAGGACCTTCTGGGCCTTGTTGAGGCGGTCGCCCGCCTCGCCCACGCCGATGTTGACCACGACTTTGGCGATGTAAGGAGCCCTCATGACGTCGCTCATATCGCCGCCTCCTCGGGCAGTTCTATCTCCGGCACCTTGTTGCCGATGACGAACACGTTGCCCCTCGTGGTGGAGGAGCCGTTCTTGAAGTTGACGATGTTGTCGGAGGACAGCCTCCTGACGATGATCTCATCGATGACCTCGGCCCTGCCGACGCTGGAACCGGAGGTGATGAGCGCCATGCTGCCCTGCTCCATCTTGTACGCGCCCAGGATCTTCTGGGTGGGGACCTCGATCTTCAGGACGTCCCCGGTCTTGTACTCGTCCTTCTCCACCAGGATGTTCCTCCCGTCGTGGAGGTTGAGCTGGGTCTTTCCACCGGGCACGATGGTCTTGTTGTCGATGCGACACAGCTTCCACGAGGACTTCTCCTCGGGAATGGCCACCAGGGTCAGCTTGCCGCGGACATTGACGACCATGCGGTAGTGGGAGTTGGCCTTCGGGAACGAGATTACGTCCATCAGGCCGATGCCCTTCCTTGAGTCGTTCACTATCTTTCCGTCCACCAGCATGTCGCGGTTGGACAGGATCGTCTTGACCTCGGCCGCGGTGTTGCAGATCTTGAGCAGGTCCCTGACCACCACGGTCACCGGCACGCTGTCCTCAAGGGCATGTGCTCCGGGGGACGGCTTGGTGATCCAGAGGTGCGCCTTGCGCTTGATCGGCCAGCTTCTGGGGGCGGTCAGTCTCTTCATTTCATTGCTCATTGTGAAACCTCCTTGGCCTTGGTGAGCTTCTCCTTGCGACGGGCGTCGGTAAGGTCAAGCTTGGTGATCATGACCTTGGAGGAGTGCACGGGGCGCGCGGTCTGGGTGCCATCGGCCTTGGCGATGGTCACGCCTTCCACTATGATGCGCCCGGTCTTGGTCTGCACTTCCTGGACCTTGCCCTCGAGCCCGAGGACCTCTTCATCCCCGCGCATGATCTTGACGGTGTCGCCCTTGACCACACGGACCGCGCGCAGCTTGTACTCCTTGCGCAGCGGGTCGTCGAGGTGGGAGGATACCATGGCGCTACGGACATGGTTGGGCGCGTTGTACAGCGCCTTCCTCTGCTTTCTTGCCTTCTTGCTGTCTACCATTCTATTCACCTCAGACGATGATGGATGCCGTTGCGGCTATGCGGGGCCACCTCTCGGCGGCCTCCCTGGCCACGGCACCCTTTATGTCCGTTCCCTTGGTCTCGCCCGTCTCGGAGGTGATGACCGCAGCGTTGTCCTCGAACATCACCATCACGCCGTCGGCGCGCCTGAACGGGCGGCGCTGACGGACCACGACAGCGTGGACTATCTGCCTTCTCATCTCTGGAGTGCCCTTCTTGACCGACGCGATGACGATGTCGCCGACGCCGGCCGAGGGGACCCTGCGAGCGGTCCCGTGATAACCGGGGACGGTGATGATCTGGATCGTCTTGGCGCCGGTGTTGTCGACGACATTGAGCGTGGAGCCGTTGCAGACCCCGCGCGTTTGGTTCCCTGCGATTCCCTTCATCACCTTCACCTCTTATCTACGATAACGAAGGAGACGGTCTTGCTCAGCGGGCGGCATTCCATGATCTTCACATGGTCGCCGGCCTTGACCTCCATGCACGGAGGGTTGTGCGCCGAGTAGCGGCTCGTCCTCTTCTCGTATCTCTCGTACTTCTGTTGATAGTTCAGATAGTTCCTCTCGACCACTGCGGTCTTGTCCATCTTGGTGGAGACTACAACCCCCTCGATGATCTGACCCCGGACCGCAAGCTCCCCGTGGAAGGGGCAGTACTTGTCGGTGCAGGTGGTTTCAGGAACCTTGACATCGATTCCGATATCCTTGACTTCGTTAGCCATTGGGATCACCTAATTTTCTTGATTCGATCTTCAGGTCGGAACTGGATCTCCGATCCTTGGAGGAGAACCTTTTCGCCCTGGTATGTGAACTGGAACTCGCTGTGGTCCTTCGGCACCACGACCTCGCGGTCCTGCCGCCTTATGGTGAAGGTATTCTTGGTCTCGTCCACCACGGTGCCTTCGAAGGCGCCCTGGCCAGACGACCTGACCTCCACATCCAGACCTATGAGTTCCGATCTCATGACATCCCTCTTTCGTACCCTGCTCATCTGACGTCCGTCTTGAAGCCCATCTGCTCGAGGGCCTCTTTGACCTTCTTCTTGTGGTCGCCCTGAAGCTCGATGCGGCCCTTCTTGGCCGTACCTCCGGCAGCACATTTGCTCTTGAGCTTCTTGGCAAGGTCATCCATGTCGATGTCGTTCTCATCGATCCCTTCAACGACGGTGACGATCTTGCCGTAGCGCCGGCTATCAGTGCTAATACGGACGGTCTGTTGCTCACGTGCGATCTCTTCGCACATGCACAGCTCTTGGGGTAGTCCACATACCGGACAAATCTCAGCCATTAGTGCTTCTCCACCTCCCTCTGGATGGTCACGATCCGAGCGATGCTGGACCTGAGGGCCCTGATCTTCCCGGGGTTGACGGGCGCACCGCCCATGGCGGCCGCACCCCTCTCATGCATGAGCTCGTCGCGGAGCTCGCGGAGCTTCTTGTTCCTGTCCTCGACGGACATCTTCCGGATCTCCTCAGAGCGCAGGAGGGCCATTACTGCTCACCCTCCTCCGCGCCGGAGGACGCCTCAACGGGCTCTTCCGGCTCTTCTGCCTCAGCCGATTCCTCGGCCTTCTCCCTCACTTCGACGGCAACGATGGGCGCCTCCTTCTTGTTGATGAGTTCAGCAAGGTCGGGGAACTTCTCGGCCGCCTCTGCGGGAATGGCAACATCTACCTCGTCGGGCAGCTTGGCGTCGGGGTGCATGATCTCCACGGTGACGCCGATGACGCCCGGCTTGAGCTTGGCGACGGCATAGCCACGGTCCATGTTGGTGAGCTTGGTCTCGCCGCAGAACTTGATGTAGCCGTCCTTGAACTTCTCGGTGCGGTGCCTCTGGCCGGTCAGCTTGCCGGCGATGATGATGTGGCAGCCGCGGGCGCCGGACTCCATGACCCTGCGCAGGGTGGAGTGCCCGGCCCGGCGGAAGTGCCAGCCTCTCTCCAGAGCGAAGGCCAGCTTCTCGGCCATGATCTGGGCGTTGAGGTTGGGGCTCTCTACCTCCTGGACCTCCACCTGGGGGTTGTCGAACTTGAAGTCCTCCTCGATCGCCCGGGTCAGGTTCTTGATGGCCGCGCCGCGGCGTCCGATGACGATCCCGGGGCGCTCGGTGACCAGCGTCACCCTCGTCCCCATGGGGGTCCTCTGCACATCCAAACCGCCGAAGCCGGCCCTGCTGACCTCCTTCATGAGGTACTCCTTGAGGAGGACCCGGCGGACGTTCTCTGCTATGAACTTCCTCTCGTTTGCCATTACTGCACCTCCTCCAGGATGACCTCGATGTTGACGGTCTGCTGATTCCACTGGGTGCTCCGTCCGTAGGCGCGGGGCATGTATCCAGGGGTGGTCCGGCCGAGGTTGGCGGTGATGACCTTGATCCGCAGGTTCTCAGCGTCAAGGCCCTTGTACTCGGCGTTGTGCCTGGCGCTCTCGATGACCCTAAGGATGGCCTTGGCGGACTTCTCGGGGAAGCGCCCGGGGCCGACCCCCTTCTTGTGCGCTACGCCAGCGTTGTTGCGGGCGAACTGCACGGGCCTCTTGAGCTCGGCGACCTCCTGCAGCATGCGGATGGCGACATCGACCTTCTTGCCGCGCACCATCCTGCACACCTCGCGGGAGTTCTTGGGGGAGATGGGCATCTCCTTGCCGATGGCCCGAGCGGTGGTGTCCGGATCCGAATATTGTGTGTATCCAGCCATGTGTGTTCACCTCACTTCAGCGGCAGGAACTTGGAGCCTCTGGTGGCACCGACACCCGGTCCGGAGTGCTTCACTTCGCCGCGGGTCATCGCGAACTCGCCGGTGAAGTGCCCGATCATCTCGGGCTTGATCTCGAATTCGATGAACTCTTTCCCGTTGTACACGGACACTCTCTTCCCGACGAACTGCGGGACGATGGGCACATCGCGGCGGTGGGTCCTGGTGACCTCGCGGTCCTCGTTCTTCAGGACGTTATACGCGATCCTCTGGTCCTCGTTCATACCCCGGGAGAGGGTCCTCCTGGCCCTGGAGGGGAGCAGCAGCACCATCTCGTCGAAGGGCATCTCCAGGAGCTCTTCCATGGTGTATCCACGGAAGGTGAACTCCTTCTTCCTCTTCGCGGTGATGCCGCCCTTCTTCTTGCGCTGCTTCCTGCGCGCGGCTTTCTGGCTGCCTACCTTTTCCTTTGCCATTTAATCACTTCCTCCGCTTGGGGGATAGACGACCGACCTTACGTCCTGGCGGTGCATTCCTGCTAACGGTGCTGGGCTTACCCACATGCGGGTGTCCTCCACCGCCGTGGGGGTGATCGACCGCGTTCATGGCCAGACCCTTCACCTTGAAGGTGGCCTTGCTCTTGCTGCGGTAGGCGTGGACCTTGTTGCCGGCCTTACCGAACGGCTTCTCCTTCATGCCGCCCCCGGCAACGACGCCGACGGAGGCAGCGCAGCGGGGGTCGAACGACTTGAATGAGCCGCTGGGCATTAGCAACACGACCTTGTCGCCCCTGCTGACCACGGTGGCGGACGTTCCGGCGGTGCGCACGAACTTGCCGCCGTCGCCGGGCTGTCCTTCGATATTGTATACGAACGTTCCTTCGGGGACGCTGCTGATCGGGACCACATTGCCCGGAGCGATGCTCCCGGCGACCCCGTAGCTGACGTCTTCCCCTACCATCATGCCCTCGGCGGCGATCAGGAAGACCTTCCTGCCGGCGAAGTCGACCTTCGCCAGGGGGCCGCTCCGGCCGGGAGCGTGCACAAGGTCCTCGATGGTGCCGCTGGTGGCATCGAGGCGGGGATACCGGATGTCTGCAACGTGCCTGTGGCTAGGGCTGCGGTATACCGACGTTCCCTTGCCACGCCTCTGCTGTCTGAGTTGTTTTCCCATAGTATCCCCTCAGAACACTCCGATTCTCATTCCGATGTCCTCTGCCGAGTATCCCTCGGCGAGCAGTATAGTGGCACGCTTCCCATTCTTGGTGACCTTGGTCCAGACCTTGTCGACCTTTACCTCGAAGTATGCCTCGAAGGCCTCCTTGATGTCCTTCTTGGTCGCGGACTTCAGGACCACGAACTCGATGCGGTTGCCGTCCTTGAAGTCCTGGGTGGGGGTGCCGGTCATGCCGTTCATTGTCTTTTCAGTGACATAGGGGTGCATGAGGATGTTATCCTTGGCCATCCTTACCACTCTCCTATCATCTTGAGGGCGGACTCAGAGAACACCGCCAGCCTTCCGGGCATTCCGCCCGGGGCGAGCCTGCCGGTGTTAAGTCCGTCAGCGCTTACGATCTCGACGCCGGGCAGGTTGCCGGCCCCCTTGAACAGAGGAGCCTCCAGAGCGGAGACGACCAGCAGGACGGAGCGCTTGCCCTTGTGCCTGCGGGAACGCATCTTGCCCCTTCCCGGCCTTATCTTGCGGCCGTCCTTGGCCCTTCCCAAGTCGGCGGAGACGCCGATCATGTCCAGGGCCTCGTAGACCTCGGCGGTGGTGGACAGGCTCTCGAACACGTCCTCCACGATCACCGGGGTGGTGATGCCCTCATCGAAGAGATGGCCGCGCTGGCGGACGATCTCGACATCGGCCATGGCGGCCAGTGCGGACAGTCTTGCCTTCTGCCTCTCCTTCCTGTTGACCTTCTTGGAGTAGTCCTTCTCTGGCTTGGGCGGGAAGGCGCGGCGGCCGCCCACGTTGTTGGGCGACTCGGCGGCCTTGCTGCCCTGAGAAAGCCTCTGGACACGGGACACGCCGCGGCCCTTTCCCCACTGGGAGACAGAGTGCCTCACACCCGCGGTGGGGCTGGGGCCATAGGCCTGGCGCTTGTTGGCCTGCTCGGCCACTACGGCGCGGTGGATGAGGTCGGGCCTGAACTCCGCCTCGAAGGCGGAGGGCAGCTCGACGCTCCTGACAACGTCGCCTTTTACAGAATAAACATTGACACTGTTCTTTGCCATGATCTTCAGGCCCCCTGCTTGGACTGGGTGGAGACATAGACCAGGTTCGGAGCTTCCTTCAGTGCGGGGCCGCTCGGCCTGACGGGGTCCCTGAGGCGGATGAGCCTCTTGGTGGGTCCGGGCACGGAGCCGTGGATCAGCACGTAGTTGTTCCTGACCTCGCCGTAGTTGAGGAAGCCGCCCTTGGGGGTGACCTCCTCTCCCTTCTCACCGATCTTGAGGACGCGCTTGTTGAACTCGGTCCTCTGGTGGTAACCGACCTGACCGGCCTGAGGCACGGTCGGCCTGACATACCCGGGCCTCTTGGGGCCCAAGTTGCCGACCATGCGGCGGTGCTTGGAGTTCTTGTGGTGCAGAAGCTTGATGCCCCATCTCTTGACGGCGCCCTGGAATCCCTTGCCCTTGGTGATGGCGGAGACATCGACGACGCCTCCGTCCTTCACGAAGTCGGCGACCGTGATGTCCTTGCCCAGCAGCGCCTTGGCGTACTCGAGCCTCTCATCGATGGTGCCGCCGCCGACCCTCGTCTCCATCAGGTCGGGGACCTTCTTGGGAACGCCGGTGATCATCCTGGGCTGAGTGTACGTGAGAATACGGACATCTTCGATGTCGCTCTTTGTCAGTTCGCTCCAGGCCTTCTCGGCATCATAGTTCTTGGGGATGGGCAGTTTCCTTCCCAGCTCGCTGTTGAGCGATCCGGCCCAAACCTCTCCGACGGTGCGCAGGCCGTACCGGGTGCTCTCGTACACCCTGACAGCCGCCACCTTCATGGGCGGGACCTCCAGCACGGTGACAGGGATCTGGATCTCCTGGCCGGTGGTGAGGCTCTTGGGTCTGAAATCGACCACGAAGGCATGGGTCATCCCTGCCTTGTACCCGGCGAATCCCTGAAGCTTAGGGCCTTCGCTGATCTCGGGCCACGAGTCTAGTCTAGGAGTCTGGCTTACTGCTCTCTTGCGCGGTGAATATGCTTTCGAGCCTTTCCGTGGACGTCTTTTGTTTGGCATGGTTCTCCCTCTCGCATCTGGAGAGAATCCACTCTCTTTGTGCTACGCGTGATTTTCTCGATCGCTCGATATCGATCGCTCGAGGTCAGCACCTTCGACCGTGACGCGTTATCCGCCCTCCGAGAATGGAGTAGAGGGGAAATTGGGATGCTAGAGCATTGCCCATGGCGTCTGGTCGAACGTCCTCAGCGCGTTCAGCGTATGGGTCCGATAATGGTTATGATATTTAAAGTTAGCGTGGTATGAAAAACCCATGCTGGCTCGATGCTATTCTGCCGCAATGGAACAT
>DATD01000007.1:0-17074 GCA_002504525.1 Methanomassiliicoccus sp. UBA345 | reverse complement strand
GTATGAATGATTCCGACCGTACATCGGATATGTACGATGGTATGCATCGCTTTGTCACGGCGGACCTGTTCGCCGTTGGCTTTTTCACGGCAACAAAATCGAACATATCCGCCACGGGATGCTAGTAGCGACACACCCATTCTCCCCTGGATCGGCCAACGATGGGCCGACGGAGGAGAAAAGGAATGGCACTCGACAGTAAAGCAAGAACGAAGGTGTTCCGGTATCGCTGGGCGATATTCGGTATTCTGGCCTTCGCCTACTTCTTCGTGTATTTCCACCGCGTATCAACGGCGGTGGTCTCGGAGGACCTGCAGAGCACATTCGGCGTAGGGGCGGCCTCGATCGCATTGTTGAGCTCGGCGTACTTCTACGCCTACACCATAATGCAGCTGCCCTCCGGCCTGCTGACCGACAGCTGGGGGCCGCGGAAGACGGTGAGCATTTTCACCTTGGTGGCTGCGGTGGGCGCGATCCTCACCGGGATCGCGTCCAGCTTCCTGCTGGTCATCGCCGGCAGGGTTCTGATCGGCGTCGGCGTGGCGATGGTGTACATCCCCATCATGAAGATCCTTGCCACATGGTACCGCAAGAACGAGTTCGCCTCGCTGTCCGGCATACTGCTGGCAGTGGGGAACATCGGCGCCCTCAGCGCCGCCGGACCGCTCGCGCTGATGTCCGACGCGGTGGGATGGCAGCAGGTGTTCCTGGTGCTGGGCGTCATCACCGTCGTCCTGGCCGTGGTGGCATGGGTCATCACCCGCGACCGCCCCGCTGACATGGGCCTGCCGACCATACAGGAGATCGAGTCGGACGAGACCGGAGAGCCGATACCGGAGGCTAAGGAGGTAGAGAAGATCCCCATGAGGAAGGCGCTAAGGATGACCTTCGGCTCGGGGATGAAGTTCTGGCCCCTGGCCATCTGGTTCTTCTTCATGTACGGAAGCATCATGGTGTACCAGGGACTGTGGGCCGGACCGTACTACGCCGACGTCCTGGGCTGGGACAAGGCCACCTACGGCACGGTGCTGACGTTCATCGGCATCGGGATGATCGTGGGCTGCCCGCTGGCCGGGATACTGTCGGACAAGGTCCTCAAGTCCCGCAAGAAGGTGCTGATCGTCGGAACGGTCGCATACACCGCCATATGGGCGGTCATATGGATGACCGCCGGGATGCTGGACACCGTGATCTCGCAGATCGCCATCAACTTCATGTTCGGCTTCTTCGGAGGCTTCTTCGTGGTGAGCTATGCGCAGATCAAGGAGCTGTTCCCGATCAGCATTGTCGGAACTACCACCGCAGCGTTGAACATCTTCCCCTTCGCCGGCGGGGCCATCCTGCAGCAGCTGACCGGCCTCATGCTGGTGGAGCGCACCGCGGCAGGATACCAGACGATATGGCTGTTCATGCTGGTATGCATGGTGATCGCCACCGTGGCCGGCTTCCTGTCCAGGGAGAAGGCGCGCGCTCCGGCGACCCTGCCGAAGGTGGAGACCCAGAAGAGGGGGCAGACCAACTGAACGGACCGAGGGGGCGCCGAGCGCCCCCTCTCACACATCAATGGACGTGACAAAATATGGCAACTGAAGAGAGGAAGGACAACGGAATGACGCCGAGGGAGCGCTTGCTCCGCTCGCTGGCATGCAAGGAAGTTGACCGGCCGGCGGTAGCGGGCATGACCACCGCCGCCACCACCGAGCTGATGGACTATTGCGGAGCAGCATGGCCGGACGTGCATACCGACGCCAAGCTGATGACCAAGCTGGGTCTTTCGATGTACCCCTTCGTCGGACTGGAGTCGTGCCGGATACCATACTGCCTTTCGTACGAGGCCGAGGCGCTGGGCTGCAAGGTGGACCTGGGGAAGAAGAACAGCACGCCAATGGTCAAGTCCAACCCGCTGCTGTCGCGCATCGACGAGGACCTCGTGCTGCCAAGCCGCGACGAGATCAAGACGATGGCCAGGAACAAGGTCATCCTGGACGCCGCCCGCGCAATGAAGGAGGGAGCGGGCAACGAGCTGCCGACCATCGTCGGCGTCACGGGGCCGTTCACCATCGCCGGCCACCTGGTAGGGACGGACAACCTGCTGCTGTGGATCGTCACCGAGCCGGAGAAGACCCACAAGATCGTCAAGTTTGCCGCCGAGTACGAGCGGATGTGGCTGCAGGAGGTGGAGAAGCTGCACGTCGACCTCATACAGATGTCAGAACCGTCCGCGTCGTGGGACATGATCAACCCCGATTGGTTCGATGAGTACGCCGGACCGTACGTCAGGCGGGCGTTCAGCGGACTGGAGGACACCAAGAAGGTGCTGCACATCTGCGGGAACATGGTGCCGATGCTCGAACAGATGGTCTCCACCGGAGCGGACGGACTGAGCATCGAGGAGAAGAGCGACCCCTACAAGGCCGTGGAGATCGTGGACGGCCGGGCCGCGCTGATCGGCAACGTCGGCGTCGTCAAGCCGCTGCTGCAGGGGACGCCGGAACAGGTCAAGCATGATGCGCTGCGCTCCGTGGACGCTGGCTTCAACATCATATCCGCCGGGTGCGGACTGTCGGCGCTGATCAAGAAGGAGAACTTGCAGGCCATGGTGGACGCGGTCAAGGGCCTGCCTGCCAAGAGAAGGTGAACGATCCCAGAGGCCGGGGCGATATCTTCCGCCATGCCGTTCCGCCCCGGCCTGTTTTTTTCTAACGGGACAGGTGCTCGGCCAGCAGCTTCCTCTCGGCCCGACGCAGGATGATGTTAAGGGTCGATTTGGAGCATCCCATCATGGGAGCGAGGTGCTTCAGGGTGATGCGCTGCGGGATGTCGTAGTAGCCGTTGTCGAACGCGAGCTCCAGCGCCTTCAGCTGATGGCCGGTCAGCCCGGTGCTGGAGCTCTGGTCGCGGCTGCTGCGCACGACGATGTCGCGCCCCGTTTCGCGCAGCATGGCGATGAGCTTGTTCACCGATTCGGAATCAGGGCCGAGGATGGTCCATGATACACCGCCGTTCGGCTCCGCCCTGGCCGATTCGACGAAGCAGCCGCATGCCGGCATGAGGTGGCAGATGTCGCAGTCGTCGTTGGATACCATCGCGATGTAATCGCCCGGCGCGTGCTTGGTGAGCTGCACCGTGCACCATTCGCCCAGCCTGCTGTCCAGGTTCGACAGCTCCCTCTCGCACTGCTCCGGCGGCCCCTGTATGCGCACCAGGCTGTATCCCGACCTCGGACCGGTGGGAGCGCACCGCATCGCCTCCACCGTGAGGCCGTTGTCCACCAGGCCGGGGAGGAAATTGGTGCAGATGTTCTTGTTCACCATTTTGTAGGATAGGACGACCCGCCTCATGTTTGCCGGCCGAGAAACGCGATGCCCCATGAAATATGCTCGTTTCCCGATATCTCGCCCTGACGAAGCGTCACATGGGGAAGGATCTTTCGCCTGTAGGCGGAGTTGGTGAGCTGGGCCGCGGCGGAATAGTAGCATATGAGCGAGAAGGCGAGGGCGAGGAACCCGGCGACGATCAGCGGTACCGTGGCGGTTCCGAACACGCCGGCGAGACTAAGTCCGAGAAGCAGGAGGCCTGTACCTATGATCGCCAGCCCTGCCGACATGAGGCGGGACAGGCGCAGCATCGACGGGATCAGCATGAAGAACACTATGCTGGTGCCGGCGAACCAGTAGCCGTCCATGACCGACTCGCCGGGGACGGTAATACCTCGGATGAACGAGAGGCCGGCGCCCAGGCCGAGCAGTCCGCCGAACACTATGCCCATGGTGCCGAATAAGACCTCGTTGCGACGCATCTCGATGATGCCTAGAATGATGAGCGGGGCCGAGATTCCGAGAATTCACAGCCCCAGGGCCGGTGCAAGCGCTGCCTGATCGCTCGACGTGGCGAAGAAGAACAACCCCAGATGCAGCACGCCCAGGATGAACAGCGTTGCGGGGCCTCCAGGAGCCCAGCCTTGATTGTCGGCCATCGTTCCACCTTGGTCAGGCCGGGGTACATATCGATGACGACGATCGGCCGATTGATGTTAGAAATGTATAACAAAGCTTAAGTACAAATGTTATGTTGTTCGCACATAGAGTTAGAAATACATAACAACGGTGACATGATGACATGGATCAAGCAGGATAAATTCGACATGATCGCGGATCGCCAGGAGGGACAATAATGGCCATAAGCATGGTGAAGGCGAGGACCATCAGCATGGTGCTGGGAGGGGCGCTGCTCGTCTTCAGCGGCATCCTGATGCTGCTGAACGACACGCTGGACGGCATCCTGTGGTTGGAGGTGCTGTTAGGCCTTGGCCTGTTCGGCGGGGGTCTGTTCCAGCACCTTGGCCTGGAGAAGCCGCTGAAAGATGAGCGGGCGGCGCGCATAGGGACTAGGGCGGCGACATACTCGTGGTATGCGATGTTCATCCTCGTGTGCTTCATGGCAATGGTGTTCGGGTTCGGCGGGGGCTGGAAGATCAGCATGTCACAGGCGGTGGGGGCTATGCTCATCGTCATGGTGGTGTCGATCCTTGGCCTCAACTGGTACCTCGGCCGCCGCGGAGATGTGGAATGAGGACCGCCATCAAGGAGAACCGGGCGCGCCTCGGCCTGACGCAGGAGCAGCTGGCCGAGAAGGTCGGCGTCAGGAGGGAGACGATTGTGTTCCTGGAGAAGGGAAAGTACAATCCCTCGCTGCGGCTTGCTCACGACATCGCCGTGGCGCTGGGCGTCAGCATCGACGAGCTGTTCCTGTTCGACGACGAGGAGGCGAAAAAGGATTAACGCCGCAGGCGATGACGAGGATATGACCGAGGTGCTGATCGTGCCGGTGGACGCCAGGAACGCGGAGCGCTATGTCGAACTGGTCGAGGCATTGGCCAACTTCGAGCACCTCGATCCCCCGAGCGAGGAGGGCCGTGCTCGACTGATAAGCGACGCGACCTCGGCCGACAGGCCGTTCCATGCGTTCCTTGCGATGATGGACGACGTGGCCGTCGGCTACGTCACCTTCTTTTTCACGTACTCGACGTTCCTGGCACGGCGAGCGCTTTTCCTGGAGGACATATTCGTTCTCGAGCAGTATCGCGGTCGGGGCATCGGAACGAAGCTGTTCCAATTCTGCGCCGAGGAAGCGAAAAGAAAGGGATGCGGACGCATGGAATGGACCGCCCTCGACTGGAATGAGCCGGCGCATCGATTCTACGAAGGCCTGGGAGCGAAGCAGCTGGACTGGTATCTGTTCCGTTTGTCCTCGGACGGCTTCGACGCCGCGAAGCAGCGCTGATCACGGCTTGGCGTATTTCGATTCCTCGATGCGGCGCCTGAGCAGCTCTTCCTCATCGATGAGCGTTTCCTTCCCTACCTTTGCTTCCTCTCGCTCTGCCGATGCATCGCCCCACACATACAGAGGAGTGAGCTTTCCGCATACGGAGCAACGCCGTATCCTGACGATCAGCAGATTGATCCCGAACAGGCCGGGAACGAAGAGCTCGCCGCACCTTCGGCAGCGTCGAATGCTGGCCATGAGCAGGGAATGAAGATGCCCGATATATCAATGATGGATCGGACGGTGCGAGAAGAAAAAAGAGAGGAAGGGGTTTAGGAAGAAGCTCACTTCCTGCGCTGGCGCAGGAACCCGAGCACACCAACCAGCACCGCCGTGATTGCGACGGCTACGATTATGAGCATGCTCATGTCGCCAGGCGGATCGGCAGCGGCCTTGGACGCTTCGACGGCAGCGAGGTCGAGCCCCAAGCCGTCGACGGTGACGTTGTTCGTAAAGCTCTCGATGCCATTACCGCTCACAGTCAGGGTATGATCCCCACGCGAGGTCATGATGACAAATGTACCATCGACGTCGGTGGTCGCTGAGGTCTCGTTGTCCAACGTCACCGTGATGCCGGCTAGGCCGTTGCCGTCGGCGTCGACGACCTTTCCGCGTATCGGAACCACCACCGGCCAGGTCTCGGCGCCGAGCGCCACGCTCAGTTCAGAGGCGCCGAGGGCGTTGACCGCCTTGACGCTGAACTCATACCTCGTGCCAGCCTCAAGGCCGGTCAGAGTGATGGAGCGGCAATCGGCCGACAAGGCGTCGCCGTACCTGCTCCATCCGTCACCAGCGCTATAGAACATCTCGTAGCCGGTAATAGCGCTGTTGCCGTTCGTCAGCGGAGCTCGCAGCTGACCACGGCCGACTCCCTGCATCCAGTGGCCCGCACATCCTGCGGCGCGCCAAGGGCGTTCATGGGGATGAGTTTCAGACCGCCCCACGCTGCCGCATCAAACCCCTTCGCGCTGCCTAAGTGGTAGATGGCGGGCCGGAGTTATGGTTCAGGACCCAGTTATCACCGACCGCCGGAGAGTCTCCCATGAACTCGATCCTGGTCAGCGAGCCGCAGTCGGCGAATGCTTGCGCTCCAATTGTTTCTACGTTAGCTGGGTGATCGTCGAGGCTAGGTTGACACATCCATAGAATGCGGAGTACCCCAGCGGGGTGAGGCCATCTGGCAACGTCACTGAGATCAGGTTCTCGTAGGCCCTGAATGCTGAAGTGTTTATCCGGATCACGCTCTCGGGAATGACCAGCGAGGTAAGGCCCGCACAATCTTGGACCGTAGAGCTGCCGATCTGCTGCAACCCGTCAGGCAGGATAATGGCGGATAGGGACGTACAGCCGCTGAACGATGTGACATTAATCGATACTACGTTGGCCAGAATGACCACCGAGGTCAGGCTGGTGCAGCCACTAAAGGCGCCTATGCCGATCGTGACGATGCTGTCCGGCATCCCTATCGAGGCCAGGGACGAGCACCCCTGAAAGGCAAAATTGCCTAAGGAGGTCACTCCTTCGGGGATGATTACTGAGTTCAACCACGGCTTTCCGTAAAATGCGATGTACTTGATTGAGGTGACGCTCTTCCCATCTATGGTGTAGGGTATGACGACGTCAGCTCCCGAACCGGAGAACCCTGTGATCTGCACCTCGGTGCCGTCCTTGATGAGCCAATGACTGAACTCCCCGTAGGTCAATCCCATTACCATGCCCGTCGCCGATGAGAGCAATATCGTGAGCGACAGTACTGCTACCACCATTGGGCCCAATAGCTTCCGTGCTGAACAATTCCCCATTGATGAAACGCTCCAGTGCCTCAGAATGACAAACGTCTTGGATGAGCAGCATGAGGATTTAACGCATCTCAAAATTTTATATTATTTTAGATATCGATGATGTCCCGGAATCCTGGACCTGAGAATATTCGAATGGTCGATCAAACGTCTGAAACCAGATCGCGTAGCTGAAAGTAGGCATCATTGCTCCAAAAGATCAGGTCAGATAGGGTCTGGTGAACGCTAGATTATAGAGAAAAAAGATAAAAACAGCCCCTGAACAGGCCTTCAACACGCCATCAGAAAGCCTCTGGAGATGTGCCGAGACCGATAAGGGAGCGTGACACTGTCACAACTCCCTGGCCGATCTTGCTCCATGCGGCGCCTTGCCAATCCTCATACGCAAGTTGGCGGGGCTCAAGGCCGGCCCTTGAGGTACTTCAGTCTTTCTAGGCGTTCCGAGGGCGCTTCTTCCAGCTGACCCCTTTGGAACGTCCTGATATTATAGCTCTCCCGATATTCTATATAATCCAAGTATAGCCGAATCGCGGCCATGATGAACTCGGATCTGGACTTATAACGCCGGTGATCCACCCAATAATCAATATCGTCGACTATCTGAGTGGGGACTCTCAAATTCACTATGCGGGTCCTCTGCTTCTCTTCCGCATTCGCAGCTGGCTCTTTCCCCATGGCCCTCGAACGTTGTCCACTGGTGCGCATCTCATCTTCACTTGGTTCCGTTCCCATCCCATCTCGCTCTTCAGCAGATCTCCTTCCAGGGTTACCTGGACGATGAGCTCTTGCCGTCGAGCTGACATTTGAGCTATCGGCCTCTTTCGCATGATCGCTCTGAGCGAGAACACTTCCTTTTCCAGGCATTTTCTTCGCGTTCGTTTTCTCGGCCATGGCCGCCCCCAACCTATCTTGTACAATATTGCGTTCGAGCTACTAACTAGTAGCTGTATTACTTATGTATATGCTATTGCGCTCATCCGTAAGCAATATATTAGTAATTCTGCTACATTCTGGTCAATCGTAAAGGACCAAACATCATTGTGACCTCTGAGCTCCGACAGAATGGTCAACGATGTCAATGCCAAGGGGGGCTAGTGGTGAGTGAGGAGTCAAAGGCAAGCATATTTCGTCTGATTGAAGGAGAAGAGGCTGACCGTGTCCCGGTCGCCCCTCCTTTTCAGGGCTACTGGACGTTAGGCATCGAAGGAATCCCAGTAATCGAATCCATTAGAAAACCGAAACTGGCAGCTAAGGCTCAGATGGAGATGGCTTCGAGATGTGGATTCGATGCCATGGAGGCGTCGTGGGATTGGCTCTCTCCGGTGGAGATGTTCGGGTGCAAAGTGCGCGTACCGGTTAAGGGCGAGATCGTGACCAAGACGCGCCTCATCACAGGACCGGAGTCCCTCAAGAATCTGACGCTCCCCGATCCCCGACAGGACTACCGGGCCCTGAGCTCTGCAGAATCTGCCGAACTGATTGTATCGAAGATGGGCAGGGAGATGTTCCTATACTCCACCATTTGCTGCCCTTTCACACTCGTAGGTGAGATGCGTGGCGTTGAAGCGCTCCTCCTCGACCTTGTCATGCAGCCCGACTTCGCACAGGACATGCTTGAGATGGCCACGGATATGATCCAGGAATACTGTCGAGTCATATGCAAGACGGGCGTGGACGGGGTCATCCTGTGCGATCCGACCGCATCTGGCTCGCTGGTCAGCCCCATGGAGTTCCAGAACTACTCCCGCCCATATATGAAGAGATGCATGGGGACCGTAGCCCAGGAGGGATGCGTCCCCATGGCGCACATCTGCGGAGATACATCCGAGCTTATGGAAATCATCGCCGACATGGGTACCAGCATATTCTCCCTCGACAGCTCGGTGGATCTGCAGCACGTCACCGAGCATGTGAAGAAACGCATGACCTTTCTGGGAAACGTGAACTCACAGATGATGTTCAGGCGGAGCCCTCAAGAAGGATTTGCAGAATCGATCAGATGCATCGAGCGCGCCGAGAATACGCGATTGATCCTAGGGCTGGGGGACGACATCGTTACCGGAACTCCAGTGGACAACATCATGGCAATGAGGAAAGCCTCGGACAGCCTCTTGTCGAAGGAGTGAACTGGACGATCGGCTGGCACCTCATCAATATTTCTGCCTGAGCTTATTGCTATAACATGCTCATAGGGGCAATCTCTTTAGGGCTGCCCGAATCCCATCGTCGCCCTTGGCCGTCTCGAGTCCCGCTGAGGATGAGGGCTATCTCAATCTGGCTTACCACAACGATTCTTCTGCAGAATAATCCATTGGATTATTTTCATATATATGACATTTGTATTACAGATGCACTACAATAGTATGCTGAAAAACAACTATAGTTCGTATCAAAGCATACTATTGTTACAGGAGGATATCTAATGGCAAACGAGGAGGGTAGTGGAGGGCTGAACCGGTCCATCGGACCGTTGCGGCTCTTTGTTCTGGGTACAGCATCCATCGTAGGGCCGTGGCTGGTGATGACCAATTGGTGGATCTCACTGACTGGATCATCGATCGCTCTGGCGTTCTTCGTTCTTGGCTTGCTTTGCATACCCATCGGATTGGTGTTCGGAGAATTGACGGCGATGTTTCCTCAGGCAGGAGGTTCGTCCGTATATATCGAAAAGGCATTTTCACGCAAGGTCGCATACTGGTTCAGTTGGGCGCTGATGTTATCCTACACGACCGTTCTGGCGTTCCAGCTGAGGGCCTTGATGGAGATCATCGGATACATGTGGTGGCCGGACATGAGCCTGCTCACCACAATGGTCATTGCAGCCATCATCGCGTTTGCCATATTCTTGCTGAACACAAGGGACGTCTCCATCAGTACTGGGGTGCAGGTGGGCATATTTGCTATGCTCGCGATCGTAGGATTTGGATATTCCTTCCTGTTCTTCGCTCACCCTCAGTTCGACGTTGCCAACTGGCAGCCCATGTTCCAAAACGGTACAAGTGGGTTCCTCACCGCGGTCGCTCTGATGACCACTATGTTCTTCGGATTCGAGGTCATACCGCAGTTCGCAGAGGAAGCCAATTATCCAGCAAAGAAGCATTGGAAGCTCATGGTGGGAGCCATAGTGTTCGTGATGGCCTTCGATGGCGCGATCACTCTATCCGAATCGGGGATGCTGCCCTTCGATACCGCGATCCTCACTCCGATGCTGGGGGCAGAGATCGCCAGTGTCGCGTACGGCCCCTGGTTGCAATACATCATCGTATTCGCGAACGTTGCCGCCCTCTGTGGGTGCCTGGTCGGATTCTGGATGGGGGGCTCTAGAATGCTGCTCGCCATGGGCCGGTCCGGAGCGCTTCCGTCCATATTCGCCAAGGTGAACAAGAACAAGGTCCCCAGCACGGCGAACGTGTTCATTCTGGGTGTCGTTCTCATGTTCATCCTGCTCTCTGGAAGCGCCTGGCTTTCGAGCTTGTTCACCCTCATGGCCGTGGGTGTAGGCGTGACTTACACTGGAGTGAGCCTCGCCTTCATCAAGCTAAGGATAACCGGAAAGGAGATTGCGCGACCCTGGAAAGTGCCCGGCGGCATGGGCATGGGATTCCTGGCCCTCTTCGGCGGCCTCGTGATCTCGTACTTCACCTTCGCATACTTCACGGTAGATGTGTGGATGCTCTTCGTCATGTTCTTCGCGCTGGTCGGCGTGGTCAGGCTGATTCTGGTCATCGACTCGCGA
The DNA here is from genome assembly GCA_002504525.1 of Methanomassiliicoccus sp. UBA345. Classification (GTDB taxonomy): domain Archaea; phylum Thermoplasmatota; class Thermoplasmata; order Methanomassiliicoccales; family Methanomassiliicoccaceae; genus DTU008. The sequence continues at coordinate 6,214 of DATD01000007.1, read as the reverse complement.
AAACATCCAGAGAAGTACGGTATGCACGCTGCAACTGTCGAAACGATAGCCATGGCCGGCATTGAGCCGGGGAGCAAGAAGTAGAGAGGAATGGAGGAGATCTAATGAGCGTGACATCAAAGGAAAGGATAATAGCAGCAATCAACAAGGAAGAGGTCGACCGAGTACCCATTGGCCCGCCGTTCCAGGGTTACTGGTCCCTTGGCGTCGAGGAGGTGAAGGTTCGCGATTCCATCGAACATCCCATGATGGCCGCCAAGGCCCAGATGGCCATTGTTGAGTCCTGCAAGTTCGACTTGCTGGAGAGCATGTGGGACTGGCTTTCGCCGGTGGAGGCCCTGGGATGCGAGGTGAGGATCCCCGACTTCGGCTCCATTCCGACTTGGAGCAACATCATCAATGGGCCGGAAGACCTGGATAAGGTCGTTATCCCCGAACCGAAGAAGGACTACCGGTTCGAAGCATCGATGGAGACCACCCGCATCCTGGCTCAGGAGCTGGGGAAAGAGAAGTTCCTTGTCCAGACCATGGTGTCCCCGTTCACACTTGCGGGGGAGATGCGCGGAGTGGAGACCATGATGATGGACACGGTCATGGATCCCGACTTCGTGCACAGCCTCCTCAGGAAAGCGACCGAGGTGATGAAGGAGTACCTCAAGGTTGCGGTGACCTCTGACGCTGATGGCATCATTCTGTGCGATCCGACCGCCTCGGGGTCGCTGATTTCCAAGGAGCATTTCGTGGAGTTCTCGCAGCCATACATGCGGGAGTGCGGCAAGGTCGTGCGGGACGCCGGGAAATACCTCCTGATCCACATCTGCGGGGACACCGGCGATCGCCTGAACGACGTGGTCGATGTCGGTGCCGACATCTTCTCAATGGACTATCAAGTGGATGTCGGCTACGCCCTGGAACAGGTCGGCGACAAGCAGACCATACTCGGGAATGTGAAACCCGCTCAGACCCTGTTCAGCGGAACGCCTGATGATGTGAGAGCAGAGTCCAGAGCATGCATCGAGAAGGCGGCCGGCCGGGCCTTCATCCTCGGGGCAGGTTGTGACATAGCTCCCGGAACGCCGCTGGAGAACGTGGAGGTGTGGAAGAAAGCCGTGATCCCCTAAGCGTGCTCACACGAACGCTCAAACCTTTTCCCATATATTCCCCCAAACCCCTTTTTCTATTTTTATGTCGGGGACGCCCATATATACCAAGAGCGCGCAGATGAATGGCCTATGGGGCGTTAGGCCGTTGAAAGACCGGGGGAGTCTCCGATGCCTTCGCCGAACCTAATCTGACCCTAGGATCACGGCCCCATGTATACCAGCCGGCCCGAGTCGTGGCGGATCCGACCGTCCTCGACTAGTCGCTCGATGGCCTCAGAGATCCTCGCCTGTATCGCCGCGCCCGTTCTCTGGAAGCCGAACAGCTTAGCCGTCTCCCTCGCCAGGTCCTCGGCCGGCATGCTGACCTGCCCCTTCAGCACGAAGACCGCGGCGTTGATCACCTCCATCAGAGGTATCTCGCCGATCTTTCTCTTCGACTCTGGGTCGTCGCCCGGCGCCCTGAATCCGGCGTAGCTTTCCGGCGTGCTGCCGCTTGGCCACAGCACCTCGGAAACGTCGCCGTCGGTCGTCAGGACGGACGTCTGAGAGAGGGCGTGCCTGACCCGGTCGACGAACCGCTCGGTGCACTTGTTCACATTCCAGTATGGCGCCAGGCGCTTCGCCGCCACCTGCAGGAGCACCGGTCCTTCCACCTCCACCAACCGTTCCAGCTCCCCTTTAATCATCCAGTACTCGAACGAATCGCCCGAGTCGTCGTGCATGTATGTCTGGCGTACACCTCGTACGCTTCCAGCGTCGCGAGAGCGCCTCGGTCGATTATCGGGAACGCATCCTCCTCGACCTCATGCGGCAGCTCCATCTTCGCCGGTACCTCCGTTTGGGCAATGGTCGGCGAAGAGCGCTCCCTCTTCGCCCGCTCGATGGCTTTCTCAATCTTCTCCAGCTCTTGCTTGGGGCTGTACCACCAATCGGTGGACCAGATGCGGTGCAGCTTCCGGCCCAACCCCTCGAGCACGCTCTGCCTTAGCTCGTCACGGTCCCGCGCGGTCCTGGAGCGATGATAGCTGGCGCCGTCGCATTCGATGCCCAGTAAGTAGCTTCCCGGTTTCTCTGGATCGACGATGGCCATGTCGATGCGGTAGCCGGAGCAGCCGATCTGGTGATGCACCTCGTGGCCAACAGAACGCAGCGCCTTGCTGACCTCCTCCTCGAAGTACGATTCGGTCCCGGCGTCCGGGTCGACCGTCGCTACTTCCGACAGGGCAGCCGTGCCCCGTTCCGCGTAGTCGAGGAAGTACTTGAGGTCCCTCACCCCGGCAGCGCGCGTCCGGGGCAGGTTGATCTTGTCGGCCGTGAGCGACGAGAATACCATGACCTCCCAGCGCGCTCTCGTTATGGCGACGTTTAATCTCCTCTCACCGCCCGCCTTGTTGAGCGGCCCGAAGTTCATGGAGATCTTTCCCGCTCGATCGGGTCCGTAGCAGACGGAGAACAGGATCACGTCCCGCTCGTCGCCCTGGACGCTCTCCAGGTTCTTGATGAACAGCGGTTCCTCGACCCTTTCGCTCAGCGCCTCCAGCTCGGGGTCCTTGCCCTTCGCCTCGTCCAGCAGGTCTTCTATCAGGGCCTGCTGGGATAAGCTGAACGTCACCACGCCGATGGAGTACTTTGAGGCCTCAGGATCTTTCAGGCGGCGGGCGATCTCCTTCATCACTGCCTCGGCCTCCTTCCGGTTCGTGCGGGAAGAGCCGGCATCATAGACGCCCGGGACCAGTGTGAAGTTCACCGCGGTGGTGCTCTGCGGGGACGGGAACATGATCAGTCCATTTTCGTAGTAGCGATTGTTGCTGAAGGCGATGAGGCTCTCGTGCCTGGAACGATAGTGCCAGCGGAGGTACTGCTCTGGAAGCTGCGCAGCGATGCACTAGTCCAAGATGCTCTCCATATCCTCGACCGTATCCTCGTCCGTTTCTTCGAGCTCGTCCGAGTCGGTCCGGTTGAAGAAGTTGGTCGGCGGCAGCTGCTTGGGGTCGCCTACAACCACGAGGCTCGTTCCTCGGGCGATGGCGCCCACCGCGTCCCACACCGGCTCTGGGACGCCTCGTCGAACACCACCAGGTCGAAGGGCGGATAGGAAGCGTCGATGTACTGCGTCACCGAGATGGGGCTCATAAAACAGCAATTCCATACTGTCTCTCGACTTAGTTTCCGGTTAGGTGTATGGGCCGAGTCACATCCATCAGGTCCTTGGAGTTCAGCCTAAATGTGTACCCTCTGCTGCAATTCGGTAGGCAGCGTTCAAACCGATAGCTAACGATTTACACGACCTAATCTCCGGACAAACGCCCGTCCGATGTGCTTGACGATCCTGGGCCGAGTTATTTCTCGATCATAGAGCTTCAGAGGACATTACCCGTAGGGATCGAAGCCATAGCATAGTCGTCTGCCCACGTAGACAAATAATGAGGTACAGCATACACAATGTCTTCACCGCTATATACACGGAGGACCGAAGCGCCTTAATCCCAGATGTGCATCTCTGGCCATCACGGGGTGCATCCATGGACATGGAAACGTCTGAGCCAACAGGCGCCGAAACGGACAGCTACCGCCGGCTTAACAGGAAGTGCATGCTGTCAATGTACATCACCAATGGCATCACTTACACTATACTCCTGGCGGCCTTCATCTTACTGCTAATCTTCGTGCCCGCGCTGCGCGAGTCGACGTTTAGCATCGTCACTATACTGGCCGCGGCGGGCATGGTCCTGCTCCTCGTCTACTTCATCGTCGGCCCGCGCATCTACTACGACCGCTACCGCTACATGATCACCGCGGACAAGGTGGACGTGCGCTACGGCATCATCATCCTGCGGCACATTCTCGTTCCCATCGAGAGGGTGCACCAGGTGGAAGTGTCTCGCGGCCCGGTCAACAACATGCTCGGCCTGGCCAACGTCAACATCACCACCGCCGGCGGGGTGGCCACCATCAGCTACCTTGAGATTGACGAAGCGGAGAAGATCGTCGAGCGCCTCACCGAACTGATCAACAGCATGCTGCGGGACAGGGAGTGACGTGTCCGAACAAGGCCTGAGGCTTCACCCCATAATCATCGTGGAGAACACCATCCGCACCGCCATAGGGCTGCTGGTCCTGATCTTCGTAGCGGGCGTACCGCTCGACATACCGATTCTCGCGGCCATCGCTGCGGTCGCCCTCGTCGTGCTGCTGGTCTTCTACTATCGACAGTGGAAGCTCACCTTCGTCCGCTTCGGCGAAACGGACATCGTTGTAGAACGAAAAACGCTGTTCAAGCTCAAGAAGACCATACCGTACTCCAGAATCGCTTCGGTGAACCTCAACCGCGGCGTTCTCAACCGTTTATCCGGGACCTCGAAGCTCATGGTGAACATCAACTCCGGCCACAACGCCGTCCGGCCGGAGGCGTCGCTGACCTTCGAGCAGCACCTCGCCGACCGATTTCGGAACGACATATCCCGCCACATCTACCGCGGCGAGATGCCATCGTTCGAGGAGACCGAGCAGATGGTCCGCTTCACCACCATGGACGTCATCCTCCACGGGCTGTTCAGCGTCTCCACCCAGCAGACCATCATAGGAGGTTTCTTCCTTCTCAACTCCATCGTCGACCAGTATCGCATCACCGTCGGCGAGGCAGATGCGGGCCCGGGAGGTACGTTCATCTCCCTGCTGCTGTTCTTCATCTTCCTGGTCCTGCCAGCCGTCCGGCACATGATCTACTACTACGGATTCAAGGTGCACCGGCAGGGCGACACCATATTCCTGGAGCACGGGCTGATCCGTACGTACAAGACGTCGTTCCGCATCTCCCGCATCAACGCCATCAGGGTCAAGAACACACTCGCCTCCCGCCTCCTGCGCCGCTCGAGCATTGAGGCCGAGGTTGTAGGAATAGGCTCAGACGACGGCAGTGGGACTACGAGGCCGCTGATCAGTCTTCTGGCTAATGACGCCAAAACGCAGAGCCTGCTGCAGGAGCTGGTGCCGGAGTTCATTTACGAGAGACAGGCCGAGAAGCAGCCAGCGGGAGCCCGCCGCGTCCTGATCACCGAGGGAGTCATCGCGTCCGTGATCCTCATCGCCGTGATGGCGTATCCATCTCTTCTCGCTTATGATGCGTTCTCCGGGACCGGGAACGGCATCATCGGCGCCCTGCTGCCGTATGCCATCCCCATCGTGACTGCTCTCGTGGTGGCGGCCATCGCCTACTCCGTGTCCGTGTCGTTAAAAGTGCGGGAGGTAGACACCGGCGAGGAGCTCTTCACCTTCGTGAACGGCATACTGGACCGCGAGGCGGTCATCATGAGCTACGACAATGTGCAGATGGTACATGTCGTCCGCGGTCCTCTGGCTAGGCACTTCGACGTGAGCAGCGCGCAAGTGTTCTTGCTCTCGTCCATGGGCAAGAGCATGATCTCGTCCGGCCTGTTCCCCGAGGATCGTCTGGAGAAGATTGGCAACATCGTGATGGAACGCGCGGCCGCAATGAAGCACTGAACCGGTCAGAACTCCGCCAAAGTTCGTTGTCCGCGCACCATAGGCCTTGCTTCGATGCCCAGCCTCGCCTTGATCTCGTAGGCCAGCGAATCGGCCGAGCCGTGATGGGTGAGCACCAGCTCCGGGTCGCAGCCCTTGACGAACCCGATGAGGTCGTTGAAGTCTGCGTGGTCCGAGAAGGGGAACGCTTCGTGCACGCCCATCTTGCGCTTGTACCCGGCATCGATGGCCCATCCAGAGACGGCGAGCCGCTTGATGTCGCGGTTGCACAGCAGTTCGCTCTGCCTGGTGCGCTTCAACCACGGAGAGCAGATCACCGCGAACGGTCCGTCGATGTCCCCTCCGTCCCACAGATTGCATTCGAGCGGGTCGTCCTCGCTCCGCACCAGGGCGGTGGCGTTGTACACCGACAGGTCAGCGTACGGACCGAAGTCGCGGAGCACGCGGATCATGTCCTGTGACTTGCCGAACGGGTACGCGTACAGCGATACGGGACGGTTCTGCGAGAAGTTGTCCTCCACCTCGTCGTATATCAGCGAGGCGATGACATCGCTGGGCGGGAACACATAACGCGGCTTGCCGTACGTCGATTCGATGATCAGCACGTC
>DATD01000020.1:38594-62150 GCA_002504525.1 Methanomassiliicoccus sp. UBA345 | reverse complement strand
CGGAGCGGTGTCGAAGATGACCACATCATACTGTGGGTCATCCATGAACTCGATGAAGCTGTCAAAGGCCGCGACCTCTTCAACGCAAGGGCTCTTCATCTGCTCCATCATCGCATCCAGGTTCTTCTGGTCCAGGATGCCCTTAAGGGGAGCGACCGTCCGCTCGCGGTATTCCTGCGATGCTACGTCCGGATCGATCTCCGTTGCATAGAGGTTCGGGACGGCCCGAACGGCGGTGACGCGATGCCCGATCTCCTGGCCGAAGATGTCCCCCAGGTTCGGCGCCGGATCGGTGGTCACGATGAGCGTCTTGTACCCTCTCCGGGCAAGCCATACCGCGGTGGCGCAGCTCATGGTGCTCTTGCCCACCCCTCCTTTCCCGCTGAAGAAGATGAACTTGGTCTTGCCCCTTTCAACTTCGAACAGATCATTCATCGTCTTCACCCCCCTTCGACGGCCGACTTTCCAGGAGGGCTGCCTTCATTTCCGTATATGTCATGTACCTGCCCTGGGCGAGGATCCTGCCGTTGAGGGAGGTGATGGGAAGAACGCCCGTTCCCTGTTTATTTACACGCTTGAGAACCTCGGGATGTTCTAAGAATGCCGCGGCATTAAATGACAGGGAGCTTCTGGCGATAGTATCCTCCGGGAACTCGGCCTTGAGCCTCTTAACGTCCTCGTTCAGCTGAATCAACGCTTTGTCCGGCTCAGGGCCACATATGCCCGTGGAGCAGCATAACGCACCTTCGAATATGGTCAATTTCTTTGTCATTTGGTCACCTCTCTTTACTCAAATCTCGATCGCCCGTTAACAATTTCAACATAATTTGAAACGATATGTAGGCGAGAGTATATAGAATTTGTCATTTCAAGATAATTTGCAATGAGGTTAATTATGAGTGGGCCGTTCAAGGCGACCATGGGCGAGGAAGAGTTTCGTGCCCTTGTTTGGATCACAGAGCGGGCAACCCCGATGGTTCATCGGCTACCTTGTTCAATATCGAGCATACACGTTCCGCGTCCCCCCTCAAACTGGCCTGGATCAGCGCCTTTCCACTCGAAAATAGTCTGACCACGACCCCCTCATCCTCGAACAAAGCGGTCAGGACAGGCCCCTGCCTTGAGACCTCGACGCCAGGCAGGCAGGATAGGTGCCGATCGAACATGTCAAGGTCTAACGGACCGTGTCCATTGGCTTCATAGTCCTCGATCGATGAGCACAGTTTTCTTAGTCTGAATGGCATATGACATTTCCAATTGTCTTGTTGGCCTTAGGCGACGGTCTTGATGGCACGATGGATCAACCCTCGACGAACTCGATGCTGAGCGGAACTCCCTTCCTGGCCATGGACCGGGCGATCATCCCCGCTTCCACCCACAGCGCGGTCATCACCCCGGAGGGGAGCAGACAGTTGGCGCTCATGTCTCCGTTCAGGAAGTCGCGGAACACCTTGCTTCCTGCTTTGTCGGTGAGATCGATCAACGAGAGTGGCCCCAGCCCTTCAACGTACCGATGGGCCTTCTCGCAACTACTGATCGCCCGGACGACATAGTTGCCGTCATCGGTCGCCTCCGCCGTGATCTCGGTCCTGTTCTCGCATGGAAACATGTTAACTCTCACCCTGGTCGTCATGATATCACCGATACCCTTCCTTTATGCTAGAATGGGGGATGGTGGTGATTCGTTTTAAAATATCTTGTAATAGTATCGCGAGGGCAAGACGGGGTTCGCCGATGCGGTAAGCAGAGACATATATGAGCTTCCTACACTTTTGATGTCCATTAGATGTCCGAAGGCGAGAAGATCGCTGGGCTTTTTTCGAAACCACGATTCCGATGAGCCATTAATTCATCTCAAAATCAACTTAATTGGGATTAACTCCATGCTCGCGTCCGAGTTCTTGCACTTCGAGTACTGAAAAATGACGAGGAGTCTGCGCCGAATACTACCCGACACAACTGTGTTGGAAGGTCAGACGTGAAACCGAAGGCCCTACGGCCTATGGCATGGATGTCCGTCAACCTTGGCACCGCCCTGAGATTCCTGCAAATGTACATATACGCTTCAATGTATCATCTAATTCAATTCAAATTGAAATTGTGGGGTGCATGCAATGGTCGATAAGGGGGGTAAGGAACCGCTTGAAACAATCTCACTGCTCATCGAAGGTGCTGGCTCTGGCCGGGACGCCGACCTGCTCAAAGCGAAGATATGGTCCCTGGAGGGTGTGAAAGAACTCAACTTGGACATGGAGTCGAGGCAAGCAGATGTCACCTTTGACCCGTCTCGAACATCGGAGAAAGAGATTATCAGATCAATCTCTGAGACGGGCATGACCTGTTCAATGGCCAAGGTCAAGGAACGCAGTACATGGTGGAAGGAGAAGCAGCAACTGGCCCTCTACGGGTGCGGCATTATCACTTTTTTCTCTTTCATTCTGATGTTTCTGGGAGTAGGGCCCAGCATAACCAATGCTCTCTTCGGGATTGCAGTTCTGGTAGGCGTCTACTATCCTGCTAGGAAGGCCATCATCGCCCTCATCAACCTCACTCCGACAATTCATCTGCTCATGTTAATCGGCGCTTCTGGGGCCATTCTGCTTGGAATGTGGTATGAGGCGGCCATACTCATCTTCGTCTATTCGCTCGGGGATGTGCTGGAATCCTATGCCGTGGACAAGGCCAGGGGAGCGATCAGGTCGCTTACTGAACTTGTGCCGAAGAAAGCACTTGTGCGCAAGGATGGCCACGAAGTGATCATGCCGACCGAGGACATTGATGTCGGCGATATGGTCATTGTTAGGCCAGGAGAACGGATTCCCGTCGATGGCAAGGTCTTTCAGGGCATGTCATTCGTCGATCAGGCTGCGGTCACCGGAGAATCGATCCCGGTGCAGAAGAACGTTGGCGACGAGGTCTTTGCCGGTACGATAAATCAGAATGGGTCGATGGAAGTGCGGGTGGACAGAACTGCTTCCGAGACCATGCTCTCGAAGATCATATGTTCAGTGGAAGAGGCGCAATCAAAGAGAACATCTTATCAGAGGTTTTCCGACGATTTTGCCAGATGGTATACTCCCGCCATGTTCGCCCTTGGAGTGGCAGTGGCTACAATCCCCCCCTTGTTCTTCGGAGCAGATTGGCATACGTTCATCCTCCGCGGTCTGGTCGTGTTCGTGGTCTCATGCTCATGCGGACTGGCCCTTTCTGTCCCAGTGGCGGTCGTGGCCGCCATGGCCAACGCGGCCCAGAATGGCACGGTCTATAAGGGTGGGGCATACCTGGAAGTGGTTGATGAGGTGAAGGCCATCGCCTTCGACAAGACAGGCACACTCACGATAGGGCGGCCAGAAGTTTCTGACATCTTGGTCTACAGTGACATCACTGAGGAGGAGCTTATGGATCTGGTCGGAAGCATTGAATCCAGGTCCTCGCATCCGCTGGCCGCGGCAATCGTCAGGAAGGCCAAAGAGATCAACGCATTCTCCGGAAAAGAAGTGAAGGATTTCCAAGAGATCTCCGGGATGGGAGTCTCCGCCAGCGCGGATGGGAAACAATACTTGGTAGGCAATGCCCGATTGCAGCAGGATAAGGGAGTGTTGTTGAACGAGTATCGGGAATCCATCGAGGGGCTGGAGAGTAAGGGCAAAACAGTCGTACTAGTCGGCTCGGAGGGTCACCTTCTAGGGCTCATCGCCATTACTGATACGGTTCGACCGGGGGCCAAGGATGCGCTTCAAAGGCTCAAGGATATGGGCATCGTAACGGTCATGCTGACCGGTGACAATGAACGGAGCGCCAAAATGATCGCTCAACAGGTGGGGGCGGATAGATATTATAGTCAGTTGCTCCCCCTCGAAAAGGTCGAGCTTATCAAGGAGCTTAGAGCAGAATTCGGCACGGTCGCAATGGTCGGGGATGGGATCAATGACGCTCCAGCAATGGCAGTCTCTGACGTCGGCATCGCCATGGGCGCAGCTGGAACGGATATTGCCATCGAAACAGGGGATATTGTCCTAATGTCTGATGACTTATCCAAGCTGGACTATCTCATAAGACTCAGCACCAAGGCAATAACGATAATACGGCAGAATATCTGGATATCTCTTATCAACATCTCCTTCATGGTCGTCGCGGCGCTGCTTGGCTACCTAGGGCTCGTCACCGGTCTACTGTTGAATGAGGCAAGTGCGGTCTTCGTGATCTTCAATGCGCTTAGGCTGCTTAAGTGGTCCAAGACCACGGATGCGAGCGTGGCGGTGAGTTCGGACAGGGAACCGTCAGCATCTGGGGGCGCTGCGAATTGAATGGAACGTTCCGTGCATATGCCGAAGCAACAATTGCTGATATGTTAAATGCTCAAAATAGATATAAGTTCGAATTGATTTGAAATAGGTGATAAGATGACAATGGAAACGGAGACTGAAACGGGGCTTAAGACATCGAGCTTTAAGATTGGTGGAATATGCTCGTGCGAATTCAAGATGGTCGAGAGAAGAATGAAGAGGCTCAAGGGAGTGGAAAGCTATTCTGCGAACCCCATAACGAATCAGTTAAAGGTCACATATAATCCGTCGATAGTAAGCCTGGATGACATCGTGAAGGCCGTTTCAAGGGCGGGAGCAAAGGCGACCTTGATAGGTTCAGATTAATTTTTCTGTCCCGTCCACTCGCTTCATCTCCTTTGAAACGCCGGCTCCTATGTCATGGCTGCAGGCCAGGACCTCTCGTCCAAGCCTAGTGATGGTATAGATCTTCCAGTTCTTTTTTGGATAAGACCTTACCAACCCTGCATCTTCCAGCACCCCTAGATGATAGGACAACCGTGTGTTTTGTATTTTCAGGAATGAGACGAGCACGCACGGACACAGGTCGCAACAGTTTAGGGCCCACATTATTAGGAGTCTGGTCTTGTCAGACAGGACGTGATGGATCTTTGCCTGTTTATTGATCTGTTGAGCCGTCGGGACGTGGGCGGCTAGATTTTCCAATCCTCCGATCTCCTCGATCGCTTCGGAGATCTCATCTGGCAAATTGCATTCTCCGGGAGAGGCCTCCGCTGTTTTGTCTGCTCCAGCTCTCGCACTCTTCATAGGCATTCGGAAAGCTATAGGTGTACTTCAACTTGACATTTCCTTATGATGGGAAACGGAAGGAAAGAGATTCGCTAGTGTATTCAAATAAACGTAAGCGGTCCCATCCAGTGTCCAGCGGACATGTCGGAAATCGGTCGCAGGTGCCGCGACACGGCCAGCGGGAGGGCGACCGGCTCGCCGATCAGGGAGACACCGTGACCCCGCCGGAAGCGAAGATATATGTGAGCCTCCGACACTCATCTTTTCTGTCAGATGTACGAGGGCAAGAAAATCACCGAGCAATGCCAGGAGCAGGACTGCTCCGATATTATGAACCTTCCCGAAGAGGTAGAGGAATCCCTCCGCCAGCGAGGCGGCATGGACGCGGTCCGTTCCGCCGTTCCAGACAGGCAGGACCTTGGAGAGGAGGCTAGGGTGTTCCAGGCGTTATCCGAACCTATCAGGCTGCAGATCGTCCATGCTCTCTCGGTGTGTGACCTATGCCCCTGCGTCCTGAAGGAGGTCACCGACCTGTCGGACTCGAGACTTTCCTACCACCTCAACATTCTGGAGAAGGCGGGTCTGATCGGTTCCGTTCCGCAGAAGAGATGGCGGATTTACTCCCTCACGGCGCTGGGACGCGCTTTTGTCGAGACGTGGACTTCAGAGGGGCGGCACTGACATGCCCAAGACATGCGCCTCGTTCCGGGAATGCTATATTAGCGCGCACGTCGAGTGAGGGACCGATGTGCGAGTCTACCGTTCTCTTGAAGTCCGCCGAGGGCATCAGCACCGTCATGCCAGAGGCCGTCATGGTGCGTGACGTGGGCGGGGGCGTCAGATGCGTGGACATACTCGGCCGCGAGGTGAAGGTCGACGGCGTCAGGGTGTCGGAGATCGACCTGCTGCGCCACCGCGTGATTCTGGAGAGGGTCTGAGTGCCCCTCAAGATCGCAGTATCGGGAAAAGGCGGCGTAGGGAAAACGACTGTCGCGGCGATGCTCGCCTCGATGTACGCGAAGGATGGGATGAACGTCGTTGCGGTGGACGCCGATCCCGCTTCCTCGCTCCCCGCGGCCCTGGGCGTTCCTGAGGGGGTTAGAAAGAACATCGTCCCCCTGTCCGACATGCTGGACGTGATCGAGGAGCGTACCGGCGCCCGCCCGGGAGAAAGCTACGGCAGCATGTTCTCCCTGAACCCCAAGGTGGACGATCTCGTTGATCGGTACGGCGTGCGCGGCATCGACGGGGTCACGGTGATGGTGCTAGGCACCATCAAGGCGCCTGGCTCAGGCTGCTTCTGCCCGGAGAGTGCGGTGCTCAAGAGCCTCATGAGCCACTTGGTGCTGGACTCCGAGCACGTGGTCATCCTGGACATGGAGGCGGGGCTGGAGCATCTCGGCCGTTCGACCACTCGTTCGGTGGACGTCATGCTGGTGATAGTGGAGCCAAGCCGCCGCTCGGTCGAGACAGCGCTCAAGATCGCCGGCATGGCCAGGGAGCTGGGCGTCCGCAATGTCCTGGCGGTGCTGAATAAAGTGTCCGACGACGCTCAAGAGAGAGAGCTGCGAGACCTGCTGGACCCTCACGGCCTGGAGGTGGCGGCCGTGATCCCGCATGACGCATCCCTTATCGCGGCGGACCTCGCTGGGCAGCCTACTGCGGCCGTCGGAGGCCAGGCGATCGCCCTTCTGAGAAAGAGGATGGACGAACTGAGAATATAACGTTCGACAAACTTCGCTGCATCGTCCTGCCGTGGTTATATCCCACTAGCTCAATAGCACAATTCATGGCGGACGATTACCCCGAGATCCTATCTGTGGAATGCCTCAGGAGGCCTTCCAAGCAAGAATTCACCAAGGAGGAGATGGACCAGAAGGCGGAGGAGAGGACGCTCGACCGCACGTCGCAGATCATCCTCAAGAAGGCCATGCACGAAGGCACCGACACGGTGTGGGACCGCCTGGAGCGGCAGACCCCGCACTGCAAGTTCTGTTCTGAAGGCGTCTCCTGCCAGCGCTGCGCCATGGGCCCATGCCGCATCATGGGAGGGGACCGCATAAGAGGGGTGTGCGGCAACGACGCCAACCTGATAGTGGCAAGGAACCTCCTGGACTGGGTGGCCATGGGCGCCGCCGCGCACTCCGACCACGGGAGGGACGTGGTGGAGGCCGTATTGAAGGGAGCGACGGGCGTGGCGCCCGAGTATCCTGTCAAAGACGTGGAGAAGCTGAACCGCCTGGCCAAGGAGTACGGCATCGACGCCGGCGGGACCGTCCAGCAGACCGCGGAAAGGTTGGCGTTGGCCATGCTGGACGAGTTCGGCACCGTGCGCGGGGAGCTACAGATGATAAAGCGCGTTCCGGCCGCCAGCCTGGAGATGTGGAAGAGGATCGACATCCTGCCCCGCGGGATCGACCGCGAGGTCGTCGAAGCGATGCACCGCATCCACATGGGCGTCGGCAACGACCCCTACGATGTGGTCATGCACGGCTTCCGCACATCGTTGTCTGACGGGTGGGGCGGCTCCATGCAGGCCATGGAGATGTCCGACGTCCTGTTCGGAACGCCGGAGATCAAGACCTCCAAGGTCAACCTCGGCGTGATGAAGGCCGACCACGTCAACGTGGCGCTGCACGGCCACAACCCTGTGCTGTCGGAGATGCTGGTCAAGGCCGCATCGGACCCTGAGATCGTGGCGAGGGCGAAGAAGGTCGGCGCGGCCGGCGTGAACCTGGTCGGTCTGTGCTGCACCGGCAACGAGCTGCTGATGCGAAAGGGCGTTCCTCAGGCCGGGAACCACCTCGACCAGGAGCTCGCCATCATAACGGGTGCGCTGGAAGCGATGATCGTCGACTACCAGTGCATATTCCCGTCGCTGCCGTTCACCGCGGCTTGCTATCACACCAAGATCTTCTCCACCTCCCCGAAGGGCACCATGGCCGGCTCCGAGTACGTGGAGGTCCATCCCGAAAATGCTTACCAGCAGTCGAAGCGCATGCTGGAGATCGCCATCGACAACTATCCCAATCGCATCAGCGAAAAGGTACTCATCCCCGACCAGCCGGTCGAGGCCATGGTCGGTTTCTCAGTCGAAGCGATCAGGAAGGCGCTGGGAGGAAGCCTAAAGCCGCTGCTCGATGCCATCATAGCGGGCAAGATCCGCGGAGCGGTGGGCATCGTGGGATGCAACAACCCGCACATCCGCCACGATCAAGGGCACGTCTCATTGGCAAAGTCGCTGATCAAGAGGAACATCCTGGTCGTGGAGACGGGATGCGCCTCCATCGCGTCCGGCAAGGCCGGCCTGCTCAAGCCGTCGGCCATCGAGATGGCGGGAAAGGGGCTGAAAGAGGTGTGCGGCTCACTGGGCATTCCCCCGGTGCTACACATGGGCTCCTGTGTTGACAACACCAGGATACTGAACCTGGTGGCCGAGCTGGCCAACCTGGCGGGGGTGCGCATCGACCAGTTGCCGGTGGCAGGGGCCGCGCCGGAATGGTACTCTCCTAAGGCGGTCTCCATTGCCGAGTACTTCGTGGGCAGCGGCGTCAGCACCGTGCTGGGCGTCATGCCCCGGGTGGGCGGCAGCCCCTACGTCACGAAGATGCTCACCGACGACATCGAGCACCTGATGAACGCCAAGTTCTGGGTGGAATCGGATACCTCGAAGGCTTGCGCCATCCTCTACGATCACATCGAGATGAAGCGCCAGGCTCTGGGTATGTGAACGCGGGGGCAGGCCGCAAACCATTTCTTTTTCCTTTTAAATTGTCCGGAACCAGTGACCGCACCGGGCCGTTCAAAGAGCGAGGCGCCCCGAAGCATGCGCCAGTAGCGGAACGGGACCGCGTCGCCGTTGGATGAAAAAGAACGGGAAGACGTTTGATCACTGGCTGGTGCCAGTGCTGACCGATGCGGACAGGCCGCTAATGTCCACGTTGAGCTGCACCACGTCGGCCACCCTCTTCACATAGGTGGTGGGCAGGTTGATGCGAGCATGCTTGAGGATCGGCTTCTTCACGTTCAGTTCGTCCACCACGTCCTTGTTCAGCTCGACCACCAGGCTGGACACGGTCCAGGAGCTCGTGTCGATCCATGCTCCTGTCAGCTTGCCGATCACGCGGCCGTCGGTGGTGATTATGTCCCTGTCCTCGAGGTCTCCCAACTCCAAGGGGCGGTTCTGAGTGCTTGTCTCTTGCATTATTATCCCTCTTGATAAAAGACACAGCCCGGCCATTATAACATTATCTCCAGAACCTCCCAGTTCAAAGGTGGGACGAATGCAGGCCATGGCGTCAATGGCATCTCGGCCTTTTCCGAACAGGATGCTCCGCGCGGTCAAGGTTCAAGGAACATCGCCGCCGAATCCAGGCGGGTCGGCGGCAAGCTCCATGTCAGCGAGCCGAACGTAGCGGGCGAAGGAGGCACCGAAGGCCATTTGGCGATCGAGGCTGAGCCTAGCTGCTAGCCAATGAACTCGATCATGGGCCGCTGACATGATGATCCATCATGCTCCTTTGTTCAGGATCCTCACCAGTATCTCCCGGTCCTCCTTGTCGATGGCCCGGACGGCGAACAGCAGGAAGAAATAGACGCCGGCGCCGATCGCTATGGACAGGAACAGGTTCAATTCCGGCAGGACGAGAAGCACCACGGCCATGCCCGACGCCGCCACGATCGGTTTCAACAATATGTCCGCCAGATTCACCCTGAACACCCTGGTGCTCATGAAAAAGAGCGCCACTGCAGAAACAGTGAAGAATGCGGCGGTGAACGCCATGGCGGCGCCGATCTCCCGGAACATCGGAATGAGGGCCAAGCACAGCACCACGTTCACCAGCGCCCCTATTCCAGCAGCGACGGTGCTCAGCCTGATGAGCGAGGCGGAGGCGAGCACGCTGCCGATGCCCACTCCGAAGAAGGACACTGCCACCGAAAGGATGAGAACGCGGAACACGTCCGCCGCCGGAGCGAACTCGTCCGGATAGAACAGCAGGATGATGTCCGGCGCCAGGAACATGCCGCCGATGGCGATTGGCAGGCCGAGGGCGAACATGTACTTCATGGTCTTCTGCTGCGTCAGCTTGGCGAGGTCGGTGGACGAATGGTACAGCCGCGAGATGACCGGCAGCAAGGCCGTCATGAGTATGGTCGGCACCGAGACCAGCACCACCACCATGTTGAAAGCCAGCGTGTAGTAACCGGTCGTGACGCTGGCGTCCAGCGTGGTCCCGCCCATGCGCAGGACGATCTGCCACAACAGGACCGCGTTCAGCGAATACAGCGAGGTCTGCATCAGGCCCGATAGCGCGTAGGGAGTGGCGCGCTTGAGCTGACTGAACGCACCTTTGACATCGACCTTCCTGGCCGGTACGCACACGAACCTCCTGGTGACCAGGTAGCTGAGCGCCACGTTGAGCACGCTGCCCGCCAGGACGACCAGCACCACCGCCTCCAGCCCGAATCCCAGGGCCAGCATGGCAATGGCCGCTGAGACGGTAAACACCCTCTCCACCAGATTGGTGTACATCACGTAGTGCATGCTCTCGAAGGCGGTCAGGATCGAGTTGAACGTCATCGTGATCCAGTTGAACGCCGTGGACAGGGCGATGATCAGTATCGCGAACGCCACCTGCTGAGGCGGCTGGTCCACGGCGATGATGATGAAAGTCACCACCAGCGCCGCGGCGCCCAGCAGCCCGCGCAGGAAGATGGTATTGGTGAGGTGCTGCGACGCCCTTCGATGGTCGGGCGCGACCTCCACGACCATCTGGAAGCCCAATCCGAAGTCGGCCAGTATGAAAACGAGAGCGGAGAGCGAGAACGCGTAGGTGTACGTACCGTACTGCTCCGGCAGGTACATGGTAAGGAAGATAGAGAGCACGAAGGTGGACAGCTGGCTGGCGATTTGCACCGTGCCCATGGCTAGACTGTTCCTTGCTACGTTCCGCACTAGCCCCATACTTCCCCCGTGATGAAGCGAATCTATTGGAGCCAGCCTTATAAAGAGTATCGCCAGGGACCCCGCCTGTTCAAGGGTAGGCGGCTGACCCAATGTCGTTCGTGCCCCTCATCGTTTGAATATGATTGTCAGCAGCGCCACCGCCAGGAACGCCACCCCCGTCATGAAAGGGTCCTTGGTGATCAGCCAGACCACCAGGGCCATTATTCCCGGGATGACCAGGAAGAGTAGGACCTTCACTAACACCGCGAGCAGGACCAGCCCGATGACGAGCATCGCTATAAGGGCGAGGACCGTAAGTCCCCCTTCCAGGATCAACATGTCTCTATATGGATTGGGCACAGCGCCCTAATCTACTCATCGACCACGTCGCGGAAGTACTTCATAGTTTTCCCGAGGCCCTCGTCCAGCTGCACCCTGGGCTCCCACCCCAGGCGCTGCCTGGCCAGCGTGATGTCGGGATTGCGGCGGCAGGGGTCATCGGGCGGCAGCGGCCGGTGGGCGATGCGGGAGCGGCCACCGGCCATTCCGTTGATGATATCGGCAAGCTCCCTGACGGTGGTCTCGACGGGATTGCCTAGATTGACAGGCCCGCGGAGGTTCGAGCACATCAGGCGGACGAGGCCGTCCACCATGTCGTCGACGTAGCAGAACGAGCGGGTCTGGCTGCCGTCGCCGTAGATGGCGATGTCCTCGCCCCGCAGCGCTCGAACGATGAAGTTCGACACCACCCGTCCGTCCTCCGGCTGCATGTGCGGCCCGTAGGTGTTGAAGATGCGGGCGATGCGGACCTTGGCGTTGCGTTGGCCCTCATGCGCCACCAGAAGCGTCTCCGCCAGCCGCTTCGACTCGTCGTAGCAGGCGCGGGGGCCGATCGGATTGACGTGACCCCAATAATCCTCCCTCTGGGGGTGCACCAGCGGATCGCCGTAGATCTCCGACGTGGACGCCTGCAGCAGCGTGGCGCCGTAGCGCTCCGCCAGGTCGAGCATGTTCATCACTCCAACTGTGGAGGTCATGATGGTATGCACGGGGTCCTTCTGGTACTGGACCGGGGACGCCGGGCATGCGAGGTTGTAGATGCGGTCCACCGCGACATCCTTCGGAGCGATGATGTCGTGCCGGACGAGTTCGAACCGCGGCGAGGAGATGATCGCGGAGAGGTTGCGCACGGAGCCGGTCTCCATGTTGTCCCAGCAATAGACCGTATGGCCCTCGGAGATGAGCCTCTCGCACAAATTGGAGCCGATGAACCCCGCGCCCCCGGTGACCAGCACCCTGTCCATGCCCACATCAACGGCAGGGTTGTATAAAATCCTCGGTGACCGGCTTTTCGAGGGTCGGTCGAGACCCCGCCACTTGCCGTCAAGCGGACGGGATTTGGCGCTTGTGGGGCTGTCGACCATTAAGCGCCTCGGCCCAAGGGTCCTTCAGGGCTTGCCCCGGGCCGTCAGGTCCAGCAATGTATTTATCGGTCCGTTTTCGTACCAGCCACCCATGAAGGTCCTCATCACCGGCGGCTCTGGACAGCTGGCATCCTACCTTTTCGAGGAGATGAGCTCGGAGCACGATGTGACGGGCGTGGACATCCGAGCGCCTGTGCACCGGCCGGCGATGGGCCGCGTGGCCAAGGCCGACATAAGGGACCTGGACGCCATGACCGCGGCCGGGCAGGGATGTGATGCCATCGTCCACACGGCCGCCCAAGTATCGGTGCAGCGTTCCACCGAGGACCCGTCCGGCGACGCCGACACTAATGTGATGGGCACCATCGCCGTCCTGCGGGCGGCCGCGGCTGCCGGGGTGAAGAAGTTCGTATATATCTCCAGCGCCGCCGCGTACGGCGACCCGCAGCGCGTCCCGGTGGACGAGGACCACCCCCTGATGCCGAAATCGTTCTACGGCGCCAGCAAACTGTGCGGGGAGCATTACGTCAGGGCGTTCGGCAGCACCTTCGGGCTGAAATGGATCGTCATCAGGCCGTTCAACTTCTACTCCCCCCGGGCCGACCCCCTCTCGCCGTATTCGGGCGTCATAACCAAGTTCGCCCAGGCGGTCCGGGACGGAAGACCGCTGCGCATAGAGGGCGACGGCCTGCAGACCCGTGATTTCCTTCACGCCCGTGACGTGGCCAGGATGGTATCCATGGCCGTCACGTCCGAGGTATCGGACCAGACGTTCAACTGCGGCTCAGGCAGAGGGACCAGCATAAAGGAGCTGGCCGAGACGTTCTCGACGATCTTTCCCGGAAAAGTGACCGTGGAGCACGCACCTCCGCGCACCTCGGACATCAGGGACTCGGTGGCGGAGGTCTCGCGGGCCAGGCGCCTCCTCGACTTCGAGACCCGGGTCGGTCTGGAGGAAGGGCTTCGAGGGTTCTTCGACTGATCAATGATCGGCCGCGTCGTCGGCCATGAAGGCGTTCATATCGATGTTATAGTTGTAGTCCTCGGTGGTGCCGTCGATCATGTCGATGGTGGCCTTGATATTGTTCCTCTCGAACGTGATCTGGGCATTCTTGACCCTGGCCTTGTACAGGTTGATCCTCTTCCCCGCCCTAGTAAGCTTCCTCTCGTCGCAATACAGCAGCCCGGCGCCCACCAACAGGTTGATCTTTCGGTAGCAGGCCGCGATCGGTATGCCGAGCTTCTCGGACAGATCGAACGCGCTCTTGGCCTTACCCATGGTGGCCAGCAAGATCTTGGCAGAGTATTCTTCCGTTAGCAGCCGTGAGGTTTCCAGAGCATGCATCGTATCTACCCTTGGCGCGAGGAACCTGAATGAGCGTTATATAATGTATCTCGATTGATTATCATTATTGAATATTAGTTTTCAAGAGGTGCCAGATGTATCAGTCACTGCCATTTTGAAGTTAAAATGTAATTATTGATAATTAGATTATCATGTTATATGTCCTGCGCGTTCGGGGCAAATCCTCATAAGCTGGTCCGAGTTATCGTGCTTGGAGGTCCTTACATGGGCTGTTGCAAGTGCGGTGCCGACAAGAAGGGCAAGAAGGACGAAGAAAAGAAGAAGAAGTAAGGTCCCGTGGACCCTCTTTCTCAATGCTCATTTCCTTTCCCATTCTTTTTCTTATATGATGCCAGGAATATTGCCGCGAACACCATGGCCGCTCCTGCCACCGTGAGCGGCGTGAGCGGCTCTCCCAGTATCGCTACTCCCAGGACCACGGCGAACACCGATTCGGACAGGAGGATGGTGGCCGAGGTCACGAACGTCAGCGACTTAAGCCCCTTGGCCCACAGCAGCGTCGGGACCGAGGTGCATAGCGCCCCGACGAACAGCACCGCCGGTATCGATTCCCAGCTGCCGGTCCCGATACCGTCCGCCATCGCCAGGGGCAGCATGATCAGCGGAGCGAGCAGATGGAAGCCCGTGACCCATTCCTCGAAGCCCATCCTCCTCGTGGCGAACCTGTTTATCGGATACGACAGCGCGATGCACAGCGATGCTCCGAGGAGCAGGACGTTGCCGACCATCTCTCCCGAGGTGAGGGACGAGATGTCCCATCCGGTCGATATGGTGAATATGCCGACAAGGCCTATGGCGACCCCGACCGCCCGGTTCCATCCCAGCCGCTCCTTGGCGACGATGGCGGAGATCGGCGCCACGAAGATGATGTTGCTGCCTACTATGAGCCCTCCCACTGAGGCCGTGGTCATGGTGATCCCGATGTACTGGAAGGCGATCATCGCCGAGGTGGTGACGGCCGCCGCCCAGACCTCCCATCGCAGGAAGATCCGAAGGGAGAAGCACCGCTTCCACAGCACATAGGCGAGGGCCACCAGCCCTCCGATGGCGGTGGTCAGGGCGCCGAAGAACAGCGGGTTGAGGCCCCCTATGCCAAGTTTGATGACGACGTACTGGGAGCCGAACAGGAGGCTGGCCATCAGCGACAGTAGCACCGCTGAACGCTCGTTCCTCTCCGACTCGCTCGGCACTCCCAACATCGGCCTTCCCCCTAATGGCGCGGTGAAGGTGCTCTGCGGCATGGCCGTCCCGCCCCGTTCGAAGGCGGCCCATGCATCGTTTCCCGCGCTCCACCGGTGAGGCCGTCGGCGCTTATAAGTCCGGCGGATGTGAAAAAGGCTGAGCGCCGCCCTGCAGCAGCGGTATGCTCCTCCGCCTCTTTCCTGGCCCATGTCCAGACGCCCATGTTCCGATAGTCTATTGTAGAAACGAAGGTCATCTTGATATCATACGATGTTCAATCGAATTCTGTTCCCGCTCGACCTCTCAGAACGGTCCCTGCACATGTTCGACCATCTGCCGGAGCTGCGCCGCCTGGGAGCCGAGGAAGCGATCCTATTGTTCGTCACCGTTCCCGGCCAGGATGTGTCGGCGGAGCAACGATCGACGCTGGACCGGATCGGCCGAGGACTGGAGGATGCGAGCATGTCCCCACGAGAGGTTATCGCATCCGGAGATCCCGTCGACGAGATACTGAAGGTGGCCGAACGCGAGGAGGCCGACCTGATCGCCATGACCTCGAGCGGCAAGGGCCGGGTGAAGGAGCTGTTCGTCGGTTCCACCTGCCTCGGGGTGCTGCGCTCAGCTGCCAGGCCGGTGCTGTTGCACAAGGCGTCGGCCGATGCCGGAAGCTCCCTGCTCGAACGTGCCCTGGTCCCCCTGGACCTGACATCGTGCCCGATTGTGGCCGACGAGGTCGTTCCGTCCCTGATCCGCCACGGGCTGAGCGAGGCGCTGCTGTTCCACGTGGTGCCGTCGTCGGACCACTCGATCGACGACCAGGCCCGCTTCGAGGAGGCAGCCGACCTGCTCGACCGAATAAAGGAGCGGCTGGCGGGAAAGGGGTGCGATGTCACCACCCACGTACATTTCGGAACGGTATCGTACAACATCCTGGAGGCGGCGCAGGAGGTCGGCGCATCCATCATCGTCCTCGGAACGCATCGCCGGTCCGTGCTCCGGGATGTCGTCCTGGGCGGCAATTCCGAAGACGTAATAAGGAGGTCGCCTTTCCCTCTGCTGGTGGTCCCGTGCGAAAGGTGATCCTGAACGTCGTCATTCCGCTGCTGTTCCTCATCTCGTCGCTCGCTTCGTTCATTCAGTACGAGGGCGGCAACATCTACTGGCCCGCGGCGGGGCTGTGGGCGCTGGCGCTCGCCGTCACGACACCTCGATGCCTGGCATCCGCTCCCGTGCCCGCCGCGGCCGCTGGCCTGATGCTGCTGGCGCCTCACCTAGTCGCCATCATCGATGTCTCCGCGGCCACGGACGTGCAGTTCGTCCTGCTGCCCGCGGTAACGTTCCTTCTTGCCTACCTGACGCTGAGCTTTCGCAACATCGGGGCGCACGATCTGCTTCCCGCGCTCTCCGCACTGCTGTCCACCGCCTTCATCGGAGTGAGCGCTCTTGCGTTCTACTACCTCGACCGGATCGCCGGCACTTCGTTCATACCGACGAACGAAGCGTTCATGCTGCACATCACGGCCGGGCTGATAGGCGCCTTCATAATGTACCTGGTGTTCTACGCAGGCCTTCGCATGGGGGCGAGAGCATGATGACCGATGAGGAGAAAGAGCTGATCAGCACCCGGCTCGGCCTGGCGGCGCTGCTCATCATAATGATCGCTTCGTTCCTTGTCTGGGAGCTCTACCCCGCTCTCACCTCGATCCTGAGCATGGCCATGGTGGCGCTGCCCCGCCAGGCCCGGTTGAGGCTGTGCATGCCGCTCCCCTGGGTATTGGCCGCGCAGACGGCGGTCGTGACGGTCCTGCACACCCTGGGCATACTCGTCGGGGCGTACGACCTGGTGTGGTGGTGGGACATCCTCACGCACATGATGGCGACGTCGGTCATAGCGGTCGCCGCGAACCTCGTCATCACGGTCCGCGGAAGGAATGCCACGCCAAGGGCACTGCCGGTCAAGTACGTCCCCCTGGTGTCGCTCGGTCTGGTCATAGTCCTAGGCATGGTCTGGGAGGTGGCAGAGTTCTCTGCCGACGTCTTTCTCGGCCAGATGACGCAGTACTCTCTCAACGATACGGCTGTCGACCTGTCCGTGGACATCCTGGGAGGGGCGCTGGTCGCCGTCGTCATACCTCCATACCTGGAACGTCTGGAGGAGGACTACGGCATCTGCGAGGTCTCTACGTCTTCTGCGAGATGAGCGCCCGCAGGTGCTCCCTCAACGGCGGTCCGAGCTCCGGGTCGTCGAGGCCAAGCTCCATGGTGGTCTTCAGCCACCCGAGCTTGTCGCCGATATCGTACCGCCTTCCTTCGAACTGCAGCCCGTACACCCTCTCCTCCTTGCTCAACAGGCGGAGCGCGTCGGTCAGCTGCACCTCGCCGCCCCGGCCGGGCGGCGTGCGCTCAAGGCAGTCGAAGATGCGCGGCGACAGAACATAAGTTCCGGTGATGCCGAGGTCCGACGGCGCGTCCTCAGGGGACGGCTTCTCCACCAGGTCCTCGATCTCGTACAGCCGGTCCGAGATCCTGGCGCCCTTTATCATGCCGTAGTCGCGGACCTTGTCCCTCGGAACGGGCTCCACGGCAATGACCGATCCTCCCATTTCCTTCCGGACGTCCATGAGCTGCCTTACCACCGGGACGGCGGACAGGTTGATGGTGTCGCCGAGCATGACCGCGAACGGCTCATCGCCGATATGCTGGCGCGCCAGCAGTACGGCGTCTCCCAGCCCGCGCTGCACCTTCTGCCTCACATAGTGTATGGTGGCCATATTGGCGATGCGCATGACCTCCGCCAGCTCCTTCCGGCGGCCGTTCTGGTCGAGGGCGCACTCAAGCTCGATGGACCGGTCGAAATGGTCCTCGATGGACCGCTTGCCGCGTCCGGTGATGATCAGGATGTCGTCGATGCCCGCGGCCACCGCCTCTTCGACCACATATTGTATGGTGGGCTTGTGCACCACTGGAAGCATCTCCTTCGGCTGATCCTTGGTCAGTGGGAGAAACCGCACTCCCAGCCCCGCCGCCGGAATTACCGCCTTCATGTGCTCACCAGCATATCCCCTCGTAATTGGCTGTCCTGGTGACGCCGCGGCCGTCGATGACCAGCATGTCGCCGTACAGCTCCGCTGGAGCGAACTCCGGCCACTCGGTCACGATGACCGCAACGTCCGCGCCTTCGAGGCATTCCACGGCCGAATCGCAGTACGTCGCCTCTGGATGCGTCCGGCGGAAGTTGTCCATCGCCTTCGGGTCGTAGGCACGCACCGAGGCGCCCCTCCCCAACAGGCCGGCGACGACAGTGTGGGAACTCGCCTCCCTGACATCGTCGGTGTACGGCTTGAACGCCAGTCCGAGAACGGCCACGGTGCGGCCCCGAACGTCGGTACGTCGGTCCAGCAGCTCCAGCAGACGCAACGGCTGTTCAGCGTTCACCTCCAGCGCGGCGCGCATGACCATTGGCCTGAGCCCGCGCCGCTCCGCCTCGGCCGCCAGTCCGGCCACGTCCTTGGGGAAGCAGGAACCGCCGAAGCCGCAGCCGGCGCGGAGGAACTGCTTTCCTATGCGGGCGTCCAGCCCCATCCCCTCGGCCACCTTCCGCATGTCGATGCCCATATCCTTGCATATGTTCCCCACCTCGTTGACGAACGAGATCTTCGTCGCGAGGAAGGAATTGGACGCCACCTTGATCATCTCGGCAGTTGCGGTCGGCACTTGAAGCACGGGACAGTCGAACGATGAGTACAGCGACCGTACGACGGCGGCAGCTCTCTCGTCGGAAGCGCCGATGACCACCCGGTCGGGGTGCATGAAATCATCGACTGCCATCCCCTCCTTGAGGAACTCGGGATTGGACGCTATGCCCAGCCCCGCGCCGATCTCCTTTCCGGAGGCCGTTTCCAGCACCGGACCGACCAGCCTATCGGTGGTGGTCGGCGTCACCGTTGACTTTACCACCACGACGTGATAGCCGTCCTTGGATGCCAGGGGCTTGCCGACATCCTCGGCCGCCGTCCGCACGTAGGCAAGGTCGAGGGAGCCGTCCTCCCGCGATGGCGTCCCGACGGCTATGAACGTGATGTCGGTCGATGCGACCACACTCATGTCCATGGTGGCGCGGAAGCGGCCGGAGCGCAGGTGACGCTCGAGAAGCTCATCGATCCCCGGCTCATAGATGGGCGCCCGGCCCTCCATGATGCTCTGCACCTTGGCTGGGACGACATCGATGCAAACAACTTCGTTGCCAAGCTCGGCAAGGCACAGCCCGGTCACCAGGCCGACGTAGCCGGTCCCCACGATGGATACCCTCACTCGATCATCCCTGCGCCGAGGCCATCGTCCGGCGGCCATAAAGATTTTCCTAAGCGGCCGCCGAGAGAAATTATAAAGCCAGGAGCCTTAATGGATGGGCGTTCCATGCTCGCTCGGCTGGGGAGATTGACGTCGACGGAAGGAATGGGCGGCCCTGTCCTGATAATGCTCATCGCCACGATCGGCGGGGGGGCGTGCAACTTCCTCTACCAGGTGATGATGCAGAACCTGGCGGCCACTGAGCTCTCGGAGATCAATACCCTTCTGGCGATCCTGATCATCTTCGCGGTCCCGTCCACCGCCATCAATAACGTATTGATCCGCTACACGGCCAAGTACAACGCCCAAGGCCGCGAAGGCTGCATCGCCTGGCTCATGCGCCGCACCCTGCTCCTGGCCCTGGGCTTGGGCGCCGTGGCCGCGGTAGGCATCGTGGCAGTCCTCAACCTTCCGGCGGTGCGAGGCTCCCTGAACCTCACCTCGACGGCCGCCATCGCCCTGACCGGCGTGGGCGTTTTGCTGTCGCTGGCGCTTCCGATCGGCTCTGGCCCGCTTCAGGGCCTGCAGCGCTTTACCGCCTATGGGATCAGCTACGGCGGCAACTACGTGATCAAGCTGGCGTTGGGAGTCGCCCTGGTGGTCCTGGGCCTCGGCGTGGCGGGGGCGGTCGGCGGGGCTGTCGTGGGCATCGCGTTTGGCGTGGTCTTCTCCTTGGTCGCCATGAGGAGGCATCTCAGGCTCAAGGGCGAGAGAGCGGAGGCCGGCGAGATATGGCGCTTTACCATTCCCACCACCGTAGCGGCGCTGGGGTTCACGGTCCTGACGAACGTGGATGTCATCCTGGCCGCGCTGCTCATGGAGAAGGACGCGGCCAACATCTATACCGCGGCGACGAAACTGGCCAGCATCATATTGTTCCTGCCCAGCGCCGTCGCGGCGGTCATGTTCCCCAAGATCGCCAAGCTGTACGCTCAGCGCCGGAGCACCTGGAACATGCTGAAGGCGTCGATACGCACCACCGTGTTGCTGGCCGGGCTCGCAGCCCTGGCGTTCATCATCTTCCCTGATCAGATATTGAACATTCTGGTGCCCAAAAACCCGTACCTGCCGTTCATCGCCCCGGTCCTGCAGGTGCTGGCCATTGCCATGACCCTATTCGGTCTGGCCAACGTGTTCATGTTGTACGGCCTGGCCACCGACGGCCACGCATACGTCGTCATCCTCCTCCTGGCTGTGGCGGTGTTGTTCGCCGCGGTCGGTGTCATCGCATCCACCGGGATGCTGTTCACGCCGCAGCTGCTGGCCGAGGCCATGGCCCTCACCGGAGGGTTCATCATAGTCCTCAGTTCGCTGTACCTGCTGGCGATAGAGCGGGAGCAGCGTCCCCTGGCCAGGTAAGAAGGGCGGAACGGGGCCGATAAAAAACCATATCAATGCCTTGAGGTCATGGTCCATCAATGACCTTCAGGAGCGAACTGACCTGGGAGGGGATGAAGGCTTCCGGCCTTGAGGCCGACTATCATTCATCTTACGAGAAGGCGGCGGACGACCTCCTTGCCATGGTCCGGGGCGGTCCGATGATCTATCCGAACCACATCGACGGCGCGCCCAGCCTGGCGCAGAGGACCTTTGAAGATGTCAGCCCCTCTGACCGGGACCTCGTGGTGGGCCGGTTCCAGCGGTCGTCCGCCGAGGAGGTATCACGCGCCATACGCTCGTCGAGGAACACGTTCCTGGAGTGGTCCCGCATGGACTGGGGCGACCGCGTCAGGATATTCGAGAGGGCGGCGGAGCTGATGCGGCGCGACAAGTTCGCCCTGGCCGCTGCGATCACGCTCGATAACGGTAAGACCAGGCACGAGGCGGTGGCCGACGTCGACGAGGCGATCGACTTCATTGATTACTACAGCGAGGAGATGAGGAGGACCGACGGCTTCGAGCGAACGCCCGGCGCGGCGTATCCGGAGGAAGAGGTGTCTCTGCGACTGCGCCCCTACGGCACATGGGCGGTCATATGCCCATTCAACTTTCCCCTGGCGATCAGCGCCGGGATGGCCGCCGGCGCGTTGATCACCGGAAACACGGTAGTGATGAAGCCGTCGTCCGATGCCCCTCTGCCAGTTCACTTGTTCTATGAGATCATGGACCGGGCGGGACTGCCGTCCGGCGTCCTGAACGTGGTGGCCGGCAGCGGCGGTGAAGCAGGAGATGCGTTGGTCAACAGCGATGCCGTCGACGGGATCGCCTTCACTGGCTCCCTTGAGGTGGGAAGGCGGCTCATGCGCTCGTCCGCCGAGAGCGGCCGCCGCATCATCGCCGAGATGGGCTCCAAGAACCCCGTCATCGTGAGCGGGGAGGCCGACCTGGAGGCCGCGACCGACGGCGTAGCGGCGTCGGCGTTCCTGTTCTCCGGACAGAAGTGCTCGGCCTGCTCCCGCCTGTACGTTCATGAGTCGGTGTACGGAACGTTCATGGCGATGCTCATCGAGAGGGCGTCGCGCATGACGGTCGGCGACCCCTTCGACCGCGGTACTGACATCGGGCCGCTGATAACCGAACAGGCGATGGATAACTATCTCCGATGGACCGAGATGGCCCACCGCGACGGGAAGCTGTCCCTGGGCGGCGAGCCGGCCCGCACCTCGGGACCGAGAGGCCTCTTCGCCCACCCTGCCATCGTGGAGTCGTTGCCGGAAGAGCACTATCTGATGCGCCGTGAGCTGTTCGTCCCCATCCTGTGCGTGCAAAGCTACCGGACACTGCAGGACGCCGTGGTCAGAGCCAACGCGTCCGAGTACGGCCTCACCGCCGGGATATTCTCGAGCAACGAGACTGAGGTGAGATACTTCCTTGAGACCATCGAGTCCGGGGTGGTCTATGCGAACCGACGCCGGGGCGCCTCCACCGGGGCGATGGTGGGTTCACAATCCTTCGCCGGATGGAAGTCCTCAGGCTCCACTGGCATGGGGACCGGGTCCCGTCACTATCTGCCGCAGTTCATGCGGGAGCAGTCCCGGACCATAATACGGCAATGAGGTGCGTCCGCCTGGTGCTGCCCAACCTCGCCTCCCTCCCGCAGCGCGGCGATCTGGCGGAGCGATCATCCATGGCTGGGCAGTACGGCCTTGACCTCGTATAGATGCCTGCTGACCTCATCAAGAGCCGACGGGAGGCGACGATGACAGGCCAGCCGATCGGTGCCATGCCCTCGGAGCGCTCTGTCGACCTCCTCTACTGTCATGGTCGGGGCGATGCCCGTTACGTCATGCATACCGATCCGGGCATCCCGCGGCGATGGCGCCATGATCATGCCGGAGCTGAATCGGGATGATGGCTCCTGGACCGAAGACTATGCTCACTTCCTATCTGCGGTGGCTAGGCGGCCAGGTGCGCCGCCAGAGGTGGTGGAGCTCCATGCCGGGAAGAAAGTTGCCATCGAATGCATGGTCGAAGCTATGGCGCGCGTCCGGGATTCGCTTCGCTGCGAGCTGCATGCCGAGGTCACCATAGCGGTGGAGAACAAGCCCGGTCAGGCGGTGGCGTCGGTGGGCGACGTCATCAAGGCGGCGGATCTGATGGATCGACAGGGCAGCGGGCTGGGAATCATGCTGGACGTGCCGAACCTCTGGAAGGCCGGCCGCCGTCGGGCGGCGCGGGAGGTCGGCATGGTGCCACTCCGCCGGCTGATCGGCATGCATGTCCACGAGCGCCACCGCACCCCCTCCGCCAGCGGCATGGTGGATTGGGACGCGGTGCGGGGGCTGCTGTCTGGAGATGGCAATATCATCATCAATCCAGAGGTGTTTCATCCCGGGGATCTCGAGAGAACGCTCGACTTCATCCGCCGCGACCTGCTCGCTCCAAAACCTCATAAGGGCGCAGCTGCGTTCAATCAATGATGCTGGGGCTGGAGGAAATAATAGGGCTGGAGGTCGTCAGCTCGGACGCCAGGGTGGTGGGGACGGTTGACGGCGTGGGCATCGACGTGGAGCGGTGGCGGATCGACGCCCTGCGGGTCGGTCTGCGCCGAGGACTCGAGGAAACGCTTGGGATGAGGCGCCACATGTTCGCGGTCGAGAAAGTGCTGCTCTCCACCGAATCGATCGAATCGGTATCCGATACCGTCATCCTGCGAAGGCCGGTCTCGGCCGTCGGTGAAGTGATGCAGGAGGATGACGGGTCCCTGACATCGGCCGGAGGGCTGATGGGCATGAGGGTCATCTGCC
This sequence comes from Methanomassiliicoccus sp. UBA345, assembly GCA_002504525.1. Classification (GTDB taxonomy): domain Archaea; phylum Thermoplasmatota; class Thermoplasmata; order Methanomassiliicoccales; family Methanomassiliicoccaceae; genus DTU008. The sequence goes on along the minus strand of DATD01000020.1, from coordinate 38,619 downwards.
GCAACGCCCGCAGCCTGGGCACCGT
>DATD01000020.1:35421-38362 GCA_002504525.1 Methanomassiliicoccus sp. UBA345 | reverse complement strand
GAGGCGGTGGCGTCGCTGAACATGCAGCAGGGATTTCTCAACGCCCCCCTGGCGCCGGTCCGCACGTCGGACATCAGGGCCATGGGCGACATGATCATGCTGGGCATAACGATCGAAGAGCTCAGGCAGGAGATGGTCTCGGCGTCGGCGACCTCACGGACCTGAGCATCGAACGCGGACAAGGCTCAATATTAAGACCCCATCACCAGTTGTACGGTAGCCCAGGTGTAATGGATGATCGAGACACACGGACTGACCAGGACGTTCGGCGACAACACGGCCGTGGACGCCTTGGACCTTAAGATCCGCGACGGAGAGGTCTTCGGATTCATCGGACCGAACGGAGCCGGGAAGACCACCACGGTGAGGATGCTGTGCTGCCTCATCGCGCCCACCGCCGGGACAGCATATGTTCACGGATTGGACGTCAACAGGCCGGAAGAGGCGCTGCTGATCCGCGGCAAGATCGGCCTCTTGCCCGAGGTGCCCGGACTGTACGAATCCCTTTCCGCGTACCGCAATCTGGACTTCTACGCCCAGTTGTACGACGTGCCCAAGGGGGTCAGGGCGGAGCGCATCGAATCGCTGCTCCGCACCCTGGGCATGTGGGAGCGGCGGGACGATGCGGTTGGAAAGTTCTCCAAGGGAATGAAGCAGAAGATCGCCATCGCCAGGGCCCTGGTCCACGAGCCCGACTACCTGTTCCTGGATGAGCCGACTTCTGGCCTGGACCCCGAAGCATCGCTCACCGTTCGCAATTATCTCCTGGACCTCAAGAAGGAGGGCAGGACCATATTTCTCAACACTCACAACCTTGACGACGCCGCCCGCCTGTGCGACCGTGTGGGCGTCATGAGGACAAGCCTGCTGGCCATCGGATCGCCGGATGAGCTGGCAGGGATGTTCTGGGGCCACACGACGGTGGTCCGGATGCGGCGCGTCGGTCCAGGAATGACGGAAGCGGTCGGCTCGCTTCCAGGCGTCACCGCGGTGCGGCAGGAAGGAACGTCGCTGCTGGTCGACGCCGCCTCGCCGGACGACGCCAACCCCCTCATCATGAAAGTGCTCATCAGCATGGGCGGCGAGGTGCTGTCCATGGGAGAGCTGAAGCGCGGCCTCGAGGATGTATACCTCAAGCTGCTGGGGGGAAAGAGATGAGACTGGACCGCATCTGGATAGTCGCCAAGAAGGACATGGCGGAGTTCCGCACCAACAAGTACATCATGTACACCCTGGTGCTCATGCCGCTACTGATGGCCCTGGTCCTGCCGACCATATATCTGACCCCGGTCACCATGTTCTCCGCGCCGAGCGAGCCATATGATCTCGGCATCGTGAGCAACCAGACGCTGGAAAATGAGACGATCCAGGGAGGGACTTATCAAAACATCACCTTCGTGGACTGCGTGCTCGAGGACGTGATAGCGGAGAGCTGCTACTTCGAAGGATGCGAGCTACGGACCAGTCTGGTGCGTTCGTCGCAGCTGGCCAACAGCACGGTGTTCGACGGGGCGGTCATGCGCTCCAACGTTCTCAACGTGACGTTCAACAACGCGGTGGCGTCGGACCTGCGCAACATGGGGGAGGACACCGAACAGGAATCGTTCCTGTTCCAGTTCATCGGGTTCCTACTGCTGTTCTTCATCCTCATCCCGGCCATCATACCGACGGTCATCGCATCCTACTCCTTCGTGGGCGAGAAGCTCAACAGGAGCCTGGAACCCCTGCTGGCCACCCCGACCACGGACGCCGAGCTGCTGGCCGGGAAGAGCCTCTCCATCTTCCTCCCGACCATGCTGGTCACCTGGCTGTCGTTCATTCCCTTCGTCCTGCTGGTGAACTTCCTGGCCGCGCCCATTCTGGGATATGCGCCGCTGCCCGACCTGACCTGGCTGATCGGAGTGTTCCTCCTGGCCCCGCTGTTCTGTATCATGGCCATCGCCCTGAACGTGATAGTGTCATCCCGCGTCACCGACGTCCGGGCGTCCCAGCAGCTAGGCTCTCTGGTGGTCCTGCCGGTGGTGGCGGTGTTCATCATCTCCCTCTCCGGATTGTTCGTCCTCGGTCCGCTGACCATGCTGCTCATGGCCGGCGTCATCGCCCTGGTCGACATCGGGATAGCGTACCTCACCGTGAGGACATTCCAGAGGGAGGAGATCCTGATACGGTGGAAGTGATAGAATGGAAGAACCCCAGACGAAAATGACATACATCAGGTTGCTGAACCAGGCCCTCGCCCTGTACAAGGAGGAGCGGTACCAGGACGCCATCGAGCTCATCAACCAGTACGGCCACCTGGTCGACGGCAACCTCGCGCAGATCTACAGTTTCCTGTTCTCCCTGGCCGCCCGGGCGGGGAGGAACAACCTGGCGCTGGGCCTCATGCAGGAGGCCATAGAGAAGAAAGGGCTGTGGTACTCGGTCGACTACCTGCGCACGGACGATGACCTTGAACCGCTCCGCCGGTTCGGCATGTTCGAACAGTTCGTCGAGATCTGCGAGGGGCGCGAGAAGGAAGCGAAGCTCAATGCCAGGCCAGAGCTGAGGCTGCTGTCCGAAGGAGGAGACTCCCTCATAGTGGCGCTGCACGGGAACCAAGACAGCAACGACATCAACGAACCGTACTGGCGATGCGCCGCCTCGTTCGGAGGCGTGGTGGCACTGGCCCAATCATCGGTGGAGAGCTTCTCCGGCGCGTACACATGGAACGACACCGAGAAGGGCGCGGCCGAACTGGAGCAACATCTCTTGTCCCTGTCGGACCGCTTCTCCGTCCCGACCGCACAGACCGTCCTGGCCGGCTTCTCCGCCGGCTGCAACGTCATCATGCGCGCCGTGCTGGACGGGAAGGTGGAGGCGGGCTCCCTCCTCCTGGTGGGGCCGTGGCTGCCGATGCTGGACGAATGGGCCCCCCGCCTCGGCATGCTGAACGGAATGAAGG
>DATD01000020.1:30668-35169 GCA_002504525.1 Methanomassiliicoccus sp. UBA345 | reverse complement strand
TCGCTCCTTCGCGACCTCGGCGTGGAGCACGAGATGCGCGTCATCGAGGGGATGGACCACGACTATCCCGACGACCTCTGCGACGACATCGCCGCGGCGCTGAGGAAGTAGGCCCGAAACCTTTTCACTCCTTCTTCCAGCCGGATATCGCCACGGTGATGACGATCGCGACCACGGTCATTGCGGCGACGATCAGCAGGTTGCTCATGGCCCCTGCGTCGTTGCCGTACACCATGGCGTCCCTCAGGCCGTTGTTCACATACGTCAGCGGAAGCACCTGGGCGACCGACTGCAGGTATTCGGGCATGCTCTCCAGCGGGAAGAACGACCCGGACAGGAACATCATGGGGAAGGTGATGGCGCCGGCGGCAGTGCCGGCCACCTCCTCGTCCTTGACGAACTGCGAGATGATCATCCCGATGGCGGTGAACAGGCCGGTCGCCACGATGATCATGGCGATGGACATGAGGTCGATGGACATCTGGACGTTGTATACCAGCATGCCGGTCGCCATGATCGCCACTACCGATATGCCTACCATGACCAGCATCCACAGCATCATGCCGGCCAGCCACTCCGCGTTGTTCATGGGGGTGGTGGCGAGCTTTCTGAAGATACCGTTGTTGCGGAACCTGGTCTGGTAACCGACGATGGACTGCACCGCGATCATCATGACCATCAGCCCGATGGTGCCCGGCAGGAAGAAGTCGATGTAGGAGAAGTCCTCGCTGATGATGCTCCCACGCTGCACAGTGATGTATTCCTGACCCCTGGAGGCATTGATGTTGGCCTGCTGCGTCACCGCGTTCACGGCGGTCAGCACGGCCATGGATGAGCCGGACGTACTGTCCTGCCGGAGCGTCAGTTCGACTGGCTGCCGCGATGCGAACGCATTGCCGAACCCGTCCGGTATGATCAGCATGTTGACCACCGAGTTCCGCTCGATGAACGAATCGGCGTCATCGCCCGCAGGGACCATATGAACGTTCAGCACGCCGGTTTCCTCGAGCCCGTCGATATACATATGCGAGATCGGGCTGTCGTCCTGGTCCTGCACGTACAGATCGTACGACGATATGCCGGTGCCGGCGAATATGGCGCCGAAGATCAGGATCAGCATGACTGGGAATGCGATGGTCCAGAACACCGATCCGGGGCTGCGGAAGAACTGCTTAGCCAGTCCCTTGAACACCACGGCCACGCGATCAGTCAACGATCTCACCTCCCTCCATGGAGCGCCCCGTCAGCTTGAGGAACACATCCTCCAGGGACGGCCGCTTCAGGATGACCTCCTCGTAGGGAACAGAGTCGCGCTCCAGCGCCGAGACAATCCTGACCAGGTCGCCCTTGTCGGCGATGGGGACCGCCACGTCGCCATCGTTCAGCCGCGGGGACATATCCTTCAGGGACCCCATGGCGTTCTCGCCTCCCCCGCGGATGACGCAGGTCCTGCCGCCCCCATGCTCCTCGATGACCTCGTTCGGCGTTCCCAGAGCGATGAACTTCCCGCCGTTCATGATGGCCAGGCGATCGGACAGCACCTCGGCCTCTTCCATGTAGTGAGTGGTCAGGATGATGGTCCGGCCCTCGGCCCGCAGGCCCTTGATCACGTCCCACACCTCCCTCCTCGCCTTGGGATCCAGCCCCGTGGTAGGCTCGTCCAGGAACACCAGCTTCGGCTCGTTCACCATGGCGGTGGCGATCCCGACGCGCTGCTTCAGCCCCCCGGACAGGTTCTTGAAATAGGTGTCCCTCTTGTGCTCCAGGTCGACCAGCGATATGAGCTCGTCGACGTCGGCGCGGCGGTCGAACATGCCCGCGAAGAAAGCGATGTTCTCCCGGGCGGTGAGCAGCTCGAAGGCATTGAACTCCTGGGGCAGCACCCCGATCTCGCGCCTGATCTGCTTGCTTTCGGCCCTTAGATCATAGCCCAGGATCGAGACCTCCCCCTCGGTCGCCTTGCGGATGCATTCCAGTATCTCCACCATGGTCGTCTTCCCGGCGCCGTTCGGACCGAGGATGGAGAAGACCTCTCCCTGCATCACGTCCAGATCGACGCCGTCGACCGCAACAAGGTCCCCGTACCTCTTAACGAGGCCTCTCACACTGATGACCCTCTCGCTCATGGTGAATGAACCGCTCCCTTCAGCCATGCTCATGCTAATAATCATTTTCCTTCCTCCATCGCGCAGCAATGATGATTTACTTCGAAGGAGTTCCGGGGGCATGACCGCCGACCGCTATGCTCGCCAGATGTTGCTCCACGGCATGGGCGAGGAGGGCCAGCGCAGGCTGGCGGAAGCTGCCGTAGGCGTGATGGGCGTGGGCGGCCTGGGAAGCCCGGCGGCGATGTACCTCGCGGCGGCCGGCGTAGGCCGCCTGGTCCTTGCGGACCACCAGACGCCGGAGGAGAGCAATCTCAATCGCCAGGTGCTTCATTGGGCCGAGGACGTCGGCGCTGTGGGAAAGGTCGATTCGGCGGCCAGGAAGCTCCGCGCGTTCAACCCTGACATCGAGGTGGTGCCACGCGCGGTGATGGTGACGCAGGGCAACATCGGCCAGGTGTTCGATGGATGTAACCTCATCATGGACTGCCTGGACAGCATCCCGGCGCGGATGGTGGTGAACGATCATGCCCTGGCGACCTCCACGCCCGTCGTCCATGCGGCGGTGGAGGGCTGGCATGGCCAGGTGACGGTCGTGGTGCCCGGAACGACGCCATGCCTGGCATGTCTGTTCCCCCGCGCCCCGCCGGCCGCGAGGGCCATCCCCATCATGGGTGCTACGGCCGGAACGTTCGGCTGCCTCCAGGCCGGGGAGGCGATAAAGCTCATCACCGGTATCGGCCAGCCGCTGACATCCAGGCTGCTGATCGGTGACCTGGAGTCCCAATACTGGGACGTCGTGAACATCGATCGGAATGAAAGATGCCCGGCGTGCTCCGGGCGGGTTCACTCGGGCCGGTAGTCGAGGATCTTCTGCAGCGATTGCATGCCCTCTCGAGCATGCCCCATGGCTGCGGTCAGGATGTCGTCGCCCAGCGGAGTGATCTCGTACACGTGCTTGCGCCCAACCACATTCTGGACCACCAGCCCGGCGTCCTGCAGCTCCTGCAGGGTGGGATAGATGCTGCCAGGGCTAGGCTTCCAGTCCTGGCAGGTCAGCCGCTCGATCTCCTTCATGATGGCATAGCCGTGCATCGGCTTGGCGGCCACCAGCCGGAGGGTCGCCAGCTTGAGGAACCCGGAGCGGAACGCCCGGGCCGAAAAATTATGCCTGATGATCTCACAGGCCTTCTCGGATGGCAAGCGAATACCTCACAGGAAATACAGCCTGACGCCCTTGGATGCGCAGAGGTCGGCCACGATCTCCAGGCGGTCCACCACTCCTCCGTACCGGCGGGCGGGGGATTTGCCTTCTTCGGGCAGCTTCTCCCTCAGGACCTTGCATTCGGCGGACAGCTGCTTTGCTTCCTCGGGAGTGAGCTTCTTCCCGCTCTTCGCCAGCTCCGGTACCGACGCCACGATGGCGCAGTTGTGCTTGGCGGCGATCTCCGGCAGCTGAGAGTTCTCCGGTCCGAAGTTGCCGAGGCATCCGCGCCCCTTGTCCCAGGACATCACGCACTTGCCGCAGATTGCATTGGTCTCGTCCAGCGGGATGGTGTTCCACTGGCTCATGAGGTTGTCCTCTCCCGCCTTGTTCTTCACCGCCTTCGCCTGTTCCGGCGATAGGCACGAGAGGTCGATCCAGCCGCTGTACTCCTTGCTGGCCACGCCCCTCAGCTTGGCGGCGTCCTCTTCGTTCTTGATCTTGCCGAGGAGGAAGCTCTCCTTCTCGGCGTCGAGGCGGTTCCGCTTCAGGAACGCGTCCCAGTCCCCTCCCATCGCCTTCTTGGCGTCGGCGGCGGAAACGACCTCGTCGTAGTCGGCGCAGGCCTCGTAACCGGACACGTCATCTAGACGCGCCTTCAGAATGGACAACTTTCCTTCCTTGCACAATGATTCGTCGCTGTCAAGCTCGCAGATAGCAATGCTGATCCCCATAATAGAGTGCCCCTTGTTCGGCGTCAAGTCCAACGAAACTATATCTGTCTTTCCTTGGACGTCCTGCCGGCTAGCCAGCATCTCGCGGCGAACATCAAGGCAGCTGAGCCAGCCACTCCTTGCGGCATGATACCATTTCTGCCACGAAGTACAGGCCCCGCAGGGCCACCGCCACCAGCAGCAGCAGGACGATCCCGGTGTAGTCGATGCCCAGCGTAATGTCGCCGCCTGCGAGCGCGATGTCGCCTCCCTTGGCCAAGACCCACAGCCACGCTCCGGCGGCGGCCATGCTCGCGACCCCGAAGATCATACGGGAGCGCGATCCTTTGGGATAGAATCCCCGGAAGAAGGACAGCGCGGCGATCGCGATGCCGAGCACCGCCACCCAGGTCATCAGGCCGTTCAGGCCCAGGCTCTCAGCGAACTCTCCGCCTCCCGCCGATTCCAGCAAGGCGATG
>DATD01000020.1:18267-30477 GCA_002504525.1 Methanomassiliicoccus sp. UBA345 | reverse complement strand
CGCCGTATATGATCACGAGGGGGACGGCCACATACTTGATCAGGCCGCCCGCCGCTGCCACTAGGCCCTTGCTCAGCTTGCCGAGGCTGAAGGAGAACTCGTTCAAATGACCCCCTCCCAATGGTAATCGCGATCGAGGTGCGCCTCCACCCCCAGCACCGAGATGTCGATGCCCAGCGTGAGGTCCTGCGGCCCGATCAGGGAGGCGGCGGCCTCTTGGGGGACGGTGATGCGGGCCACCCCCTCATTGTGGTCCTGCAGCACCATCGAGATGTGCCCGTCCCCGATCATCGCGGTATCGTTGCCCAACGTGAATGCCATCCCTACCGGCCTGTCCCGGAGAAGGGAGGAGGCGTCGAAGCTGTAGCGCACCAGGATGTCGATCGAGGTGCCGTTGATCACGTAGGGCGGATCGTTCGCGGCGAACGCGAGGTCATCGATGAGCGGCTCCCATTCCATGGTTCGCTGGAAGCCGATGTCGGCATTCACCAGTCCAAGGGTGTAGGAGCCTTCCACACCGATGTCATACTCCATCTGGGTCCGCTCGAACACCATGGCCTCGAGGCCCTCCTTGTCTATTTTGGAGAGGTCGAACGAGAACGCGGGGTCGAGGCGATTGAGCTTTCCCGCCTGAATGGACATGACATCGGTGGCAGCCTCGGTCAGGACGATGCCGTCCTGCCCCAGTTTGATGAACACCCTCACATCGTCGATGTCGAAGTAGCCGCCATTGAATATCTCCAGCGGAATGCTCATGGTGAGCACGCCATCCTCGAAGGATGTGGCGGCCTTTTCGCCCTCGGGAGCGCGGACCTGCAGGTCCCCGGTTGCCAGCGGCAGCAGGCTCAATATCAGTATGGCGACCACGAACAGGTTCACGGCCACTGCGGACAGGCGCAGCGCGAGAGGGCCCCAGTGCATGCAGGGGAATGGCACGGCGATATAATCATGATTGAGGTCCGAATCTCGGCGCTAACAACCGCGCGTAACGACTATATCATCTGTCGACCCTTTGAGGGCGTTAACATGGCGGCCGATGAACTAGTTGAATGCCCGGTGTGCGACCGGCCGATCGAACCGGATGCCACGTCCTGTCCTGGATGCGGAACGGTCTTCAGGATGTACGGGATCGATGAGCTCGAGAAGGTGGCCGAAGGCCTCGATGAACCCGAGCTGCGATCGGACGCGCTCGAAGCCGCAGTGATGCCGGAGCGTTACGAAGGGCTTGCTCCTGAGATCGCTCCCGTCCCCCCGCCGGCCACGGTCAAAGCGGACGTCATCGCTGCGCCCAAGGGAAAGAAAGGTATCCTTTCCAAGCTGTTCGGCCGCGGAGAGAGGTAAATTATCTCTATTCGTTCCTGAATGTTGGTCCGATGAGCGACATCCGTGTTAGGAAACGCCACCGCCTGCGCGAGAAGGAGGTCAAGGCGCTGGCCGAGGAGATGGCGAACAATCTGGGAGTGGAGGCCTTCCGGCCGGGAGAGCCAGTGGACCGGGCGGAGAGCACTGATTTTGACATACTTTTCATCAACAATGTCGCCGAGGGGATGATCTATCAGGACAAGGTATTCCTCACCGTGCGCGGTCTTCTCCGCCACAGGCCCCAGCGCGCCTCGGTTACGGTGGACATGGGGGCCGTGCCGTTCGTGACCAAAGGCGCCGACATAATGGGCCCTGGCATCGTGGATGCGGACCCCGCGGTGCGGCCGGACGACCTGGTGTGGGTGAAGGACATCAATAACGGCGTCCCTCTGGCCGTGGGCGTGGCGCTTGTCTCCGGAGAGGAGATGAGGGAGAGGTCCCCGGGGAAGGCCATCAAGAACCTCCACCACGTATCGGACAAGCTGTGGAAGCTGGACGAGGACTGACCGGAACGGCCTCTCGTCAGGTAATATGCGCTGCGCAGAATGTAAAAGCTAAATATGCACTATCATATTCACCGGGTCGAGGGATGCAGTTTGGCGTTGTTGAGCAGGAGACCTTTCGGCAAGATCAGGGATGACGTACCCACGGTGGAGTCCGACCAGTATATCGACCTCGGAGCGATGTCCTTCGAAGGAGAGGCCTCCTCCGGCGGAAAGGGAATGATAAAGATTGCGGAGATCTACCGTTACGAGGACCTCAGCGACATCACCGCGCCCGTCTACGATGGCGCCGTGATGCTGATCGACTATTCTCCCATCGCCAATGATTCCGAGTCGCTTCGCCGCATCACCGCCGAGCTGAAGTCGGTGGCGCGCGACACCAACGGGGACGTAGCGGCCATTGGTGGCAACTACATCGTGGTGACGCCCAACGGAGTAAAGATCGACCGCCAGAAGATACGCGGCGGCTTCCACTGATCTTCTCATCCGGTCGGTAGGGATATATAGCAAACGGGTTATTTTTAGCCTGTGCCAGGTTACAAGGTCATCCACGATAGCGTCCACGGCACAGTAAGGGTGGACGGCGTCTTCCTGGAGCTGCTGGAACGCCCCGAGATGCAGCGTCTGCATGGCATCCACCAGCTCGGTCTGGCATACCTTGTTTTTCCTGGGGCCAACCACACTCGCCTGGAGCATTCTCTCGGCACCTACCATCTGGCGTCCAATCTGTGCACGGCCCTGGACATGGATGGCCGCGACCGCATGGAGGTCAGGGCCGCCGCCATGCTCCACGACATCGGCCACACGCCGTTCTCGCACACTCTCGAAGAGGTGATCCATCACCGTCTGGGGAAGGACCACATGGACGTATCGAAGGAGATGATCGTCGGCGACTTCCTCCCCTACCATGGGAAGGACAGCGAGGTCGTCGGCAGCATCCCCTCGCTGCCGGACATCCTGGAGGCCGCCGGCCTGGACCCGGGCAGGGTCGCCGACCTGGTGACCTCGGCGAGGAGGCAGGAGCTGGGGCAGAGCACCCTGATGGTGGAGGACGAGCAGGCCCACTTCGGGCGGGACAACTACCTCAGCCAGATCATCTCCGGGCCGCTGGACGTGGACCAGATGGACTATCTGCTTCGGGATGCCTATTACACGGGGGTGGCGCACGGCACCATCGACACCGCCCGGCTGTTCCAGACAATCATGGTGCACCATGGGGACCTGGTCGTCCACAAGAGCGGCCTGGTGGCCGTCGAGGGGCTGATGGTGGCGCGCTCGCTGATGTACACCTCGGTGTACTTCCACAAGACCGTGAGGATCGCCGAGATGATGATGTGCAAGGCGGTCGAGGCCGCGCCGCAGGAGTCGCTGGTCGATATGTTCGTCGATACCGACTGCTCCCTGTCGTCCAAGCTCATGGCCGCCGGAGGCGCGTCGGCGCGGCTCATGACCATGCTCCGCTACCGCCGCCTCTACAAGAAAGCGTACACCCTGCCGATCATGTCGATGGAGGAGGGGCAGGTAAAGCCGCTGATCGCTCTCGCCAACTACGATCGTCGAAAGATCAAGGAGAGGGAGATCGCCGAACGGGCGGGGGTCAGCGTGGAGGACGTCGTCCTTGACGTCCCGGAAAAGGCGCTGTTGCTGTCGGAGCCGCGCATCGGCAAGACCGACGTCGGGATCCTGGACGGGGACAGGGTCAGGCCGCTGTCCCGCCACAGCCCGCTGGCCAAGGCCATCCAGTCGCGCGGCGTGAACGACTGGGCGGTTATGGTGTCGGCCCCCGCCAAGAGCCGCGACGCCGTCCGGAAGGTGGCAGCGAAGGTGCTGTTCTCCTAACCCTTCATCACTCCCAGGGGGGTCAGCTTGGCCACCCGGCGCGACAGTCCCGCGCCGACGACGACGGAAACGACCTGCTCGATGCTCTTGTAGGCCTCCGGCGCCTCTTCCAGTATGCCGTCCTTGGTGGCCGACTTGAGGAAGATGCCCTTGTCGCTGAGGTCATCCTTGATGCCCTGCACGGTGAACGTCCTGAGCGCCTGCGAGCGCGACATCACCCGGCCGGCGCCGTGGCACGTCGAGCCGAAGGAATCGTCCATGATCCTCGGCTCTCCCACCAGCACATAGGAGCCTGCGCCCATGTTGCCAGGGATGATCGCCGGCTGGCCGACGCTGCGGTACTGCGAAGGCACGTCCGGATGGTCCTTCGGGAACGCCCTGGTCGCCCCCTTGCGGTGCACGTACACCGTACGGCGGCGTCCGTCGACCTGATGATCCTCCACCTTGGCGATGTTGTGCGCGACGTCGTACACCTGCCTAAGGCCCAGCTTCTCGGCGTCGGCGTGGAACTGCTCCTCGAACGATTCCCTGATCCAGTGCAGGATCATCTGGCGGTTGGCCCACGCATAGTTGGCCCCGCATGACATCGCCTTGAAATAGTCCTCTCCCTCCTGCGAATGGACCGGCGCGCAGGCCAGCTGCCGGTCGGGAAGCTCGATCCCGGTCTGCCGCACCGATCGTTCCATCACTTGCAGGTAGTCGGTGGCGATCTGATGGCCCGCGCCGCGGGAGCCGCAGTGCACCGTCACGGTCACCTGTCCTTCGCGCAGGCCGAACGCCTTCGCAGCCTCGTCGTCGAAGATCTTCTCCACCACGTCCACCTCAAGGAAGTGGTTGCCGGAGCCGAGCGAGCCGATCTGCGGCACGCCCCTCTGCTTGGCCTTGGAACTGACCTTGGAGGGGTCGGCGGTCTTCATCCGTCCCCCTTCCTCTGTGGCATCGAGGTCCTCCTTCCAGCCGTAGCCGTTCTCCACCGCCCACTCCCCGCCGTACTGCAGGACATCGTCGAACTTGCCGCCCGAGAAGTCGATCACTCCCTTGGAGCCGACCCCGGCGGGCACGTTCTTGAACAGGGTGGATATGAGCTCCTTGATGCGCGGCCTGACCTCGTCCGCTTCCAGGTCGGTGCGGACCAGCCGGACGCCGCAGTTGGACACGATCATGCCGTTGGCGACGAAGTTGTGCGAACCATCGACCGTGAAGTCGTAGATGTATCCGTCGTAAGAGGTCTCTTCGACCGAGACGATATCGTCGTACAGGAAGCCGAACGACTCCAGCTGCTCCATCTCCTTCAACAGGAACTCCTTGTAAGAAACGAAGCCGAGCGTTATCCGCTGCCCCGCTTCCTCATAGTAATGCCTTTCGATGAAACGCGCGTTAACATGCTCATCGGCCAGGAGTGCTTGGACCTCTTTGAGCTTCAGCCCCTTCTTCTTCAGCTCCTTGGTCCTAGCGGCCGCCTTGACCCTGCGGGCGTTGAGCTCTTTCTTGAGCAACATGTACTTGACGGCAATCTCGGCCTTTCTGCTCTTGCTCTCTGAATATTCATAGCCGATCGTCCGGTACAGTCTGATCAGATTCTCCTCGTCCGCGCTTATCAGAAGCCTCAGCCTGGAAGTGTTCCCATGCTGGTTGAAATGCTCCTTACTCTCGCTGATATTGGTCGTCTGTATGCCCAGCTCTTCAAGCATCAGCATCAGGTCCACGAAGAACAACCTGGCCGTTTCGAGGTGCTCATCGTTCTTGTTCTGGGCAAAGATTGGTACATTGAACCCGGTCTTCGTATGGGTCCTGGGCGCTGTCAGTTCGGCACCGAACAGCCCTGCTATGAATGCCCTCTTGACTGCTAGCGGAGCTTTCATTATCCATTCTGGGACCCTGTGGTCGGAGATGGTCTTTACCCCGACCGGCATTTCCCTGTCGAGAAGTAGCTCGGAGAATTCCCGTGAGTGTATGTGGAGCTCCCAGTTCGTGGAGGTGAACTCGACCTGGCCATACCGCGTCGGGATGCTGTGGTCCCTCGTCCTCCCATACACCTCTGATGCGTAACCGAGCTCGCGCAGGTCCCTTTGCATCTTCTCCAGGTCCGCCTTCGGGCCGTACGCACATGACTGGAGCCGCTTGCCGGTCCGGTAGAGCGCGCCGTCACCAAGCATATATCCAAAGATCTTTGCCAGGATGACCTCTTTCTTGTCTGCTCTCGTGTCCAGCTCTACTCCCTGGAAGTAGCTGACCGCGGCCCGGTCACCGGCCTTCAAGAAGCCGGCGCTCCTCATCCCCGAGTCTGTCAGGATGGGATGGTCCTCTGAGCACTGAAGTTCGATACCCGTTCTTGTGACGATCTTCAGAACTCGCTTGTCGCTGATCTTTTTCATGAATGCAGACGGTCTCCTATCGACCAGGCCGTTCTCCAGGGTCCTGACCGACGTCCTACCGCCCCTGAGGCCGAGCGCGAAACCGTCTTCCGTCTGGATGGAGGTCTCGAACTCCCGCTCAAAGTTCTCTATCCTCATCCATCCGCCGAGGTCGGTGCTTATCCTGGACCCTTCGCATAGGCAGTTGATGTCGAAGCCGATCCCGCCAGGCGAGATCACTCCCTCCTCGGCATCCATGGCCGCCACCCCGCCTATAGGAAAGCCGTACCCCCAGTGGATGTCCGGCATAGCCAAGGACGGCCCCACGATGCCGGGCAGGGTCGCGACATTGGCGGCCTGCTCGGGAGCGTTGTCCTCGCGCAGCGATGGCATCATCTCCTCGGAGGCGAAGATCATCGCATCGGTCCTCATGCCGGCCTTGTAGCTCCTAGGTATCCGCCAGCGAAAATCGTCCACCCTTTCCAGGGGTCCAGAGTAGGCCATGTGAATCGAATCGTCTATGACGGCGCCTCGATTTAAGACTAGTGAGCAGTCACGGCGTCAGCGGCGGGAACGCCCGGCCAGGCGACGATAACGCTTAATATCCCGGTCATCCAAAGATATCGCGGGGAAGAGAGTGACGGTAACGGTGCAAATGTGCCCAGAGCCGTCGACCGGGGAGGTCAGAGGCTACCGCCCCGGCGATGAGCAGCGTATAGTCGAGTTCCTCGACGAGCATATGGGGGGTTGGCCCGCGGCCGCCATCAGCGTAGCGAAGGTCGACCACTGGAGATGGAAGTTCATCTCTAACCCCTCCGGTTCGGAGATGGTGTCCATGATCGAGTCGGACGGCGAGATCGCATCCTACTGCGCCAGCATGCCCGTCCGAATGCGTGTCGGCGGAAGAGAGGTCCTGGCGACGCAAGGCGTGGACCTGTGCACCCATCCCCGGCATCGCGGACAAGGCCTGATGAGGACGGTGATGGAGCACCGTGACCGCATCAAGGCCGAACGAGGCGTGGCGTTCGACTTTGGGTTCCCGAACCGATCATCGTATCATGTCAGCATGAAGAGGGAAGGCTTCCGGGAGGTCGATATGTCGATGATGCAGCACCGATTCATAGTCGATCGGGAGCAGTTCTTCAGCAAGGTCAGCCTTGGTCCGCTGAAGAGGTTCGGTTACGCCTCGTACGTGGCGGTGCAGAGGGGGCTGCACCGCCCCGATGGCAGCGGCCTCTCCGTCCAAGGCGTTGAGCGTTTCTCCGAGCGGGACGATGAGCTGTTCGACCGCGTCCGTACCGACTTCGATGTCATCGCCGTCCGCGACCATCGGTTCCTCAACTGGCGCTATCGCGATTCCCGCGGAGGTCACTTCATCGGGCGCGAGGTGAGGGAGAACGGCCGCCTGCTCGGCTACGCGATGCTGAAAGCCGAGAGCGATGGGCAATTGATCATCGTCGACCTGTTGGCCGACAGAGACCGCAGAGAGATCCTCCCCCTATTGCTGGCCGACTCGCTGGAACAGGCCCGATCGATGGGCGCAGAGTCCGTTATATGCTGCCTGCCCCGGGAGCATCCGTACGAGCATTCGTTCCGCGATCTTGGATTCATCGCCGAAGCCCGCATGACCGGCGACGTGCCGATGCGCATGATATGGTGCCCCCGCTGCGGCGGGGACCTCGATGCGCTCTCGGGCCCATCCCCCCGATGCCACATAACGCTGGGCGATACCGATTGGGTGTGAATATTATCAATCCCCGATAATGCAGAACAATGGATTTATCTAATTCCATTTGACTCCTTGCCGGACGTCCAATGTTATCACACTTGTACTCGCTCCTGGTGCTAGCCATCGCGATCTTCACCTCACTCCTGGGATCTCAGGTCCTGGTCAAGAACCCCTATCACCGGCCAGGCCGGGCGTTCTTTCTGACGATGCTCCTGATCTCTGCGCGCTGCGTGTTCCATTTTGGCATGCTCAACTCTCCGGATGAGGGAACGGCGCTGGTCTGGGGCAAGGCGGCCATGGCGGCCGGCGTCCTCCTGAGCGGTTCGCTGTGCTATCTCGCTTCGTACCTGCCATATTCAAGATATGAGGCATGGCCGGTCAAGAACGCTCGCGTGTTCTGGGTCGCGGTGGCCGCGCTCGCCATCTTCTTCGGACTGGCCGCGGATGGTATCAAGACGATAGACTTTGGATACGGTCTTGATTATTCCACTGCGGTGATGGCCGGCTATGTGGTCTCCCTCGTCATGTCCACGGGCGCCTCGGCGATCTCGCTCACCGCCCGGCAGGGGTCCAGGGACAGTTCGTTCAGGTCGAGCATCCTCCTGATGGCAGCGGCCCCCCTGATACCTTTTGTCTCTATGATCTTCCTCATGGCACTAGGTCTGGATCCATTGTTCGCCCCCGGGTTGCTGATCTCCGCCCTGATCTATGCGTTCCTGGTGCTGAAGCACCGCGTTCTGAACATCGGGGCCTCGACCCGCCCGGCCAAGTTGAGGAGCACCGAGAACGGCGATTCCATCCTGGTGGAGGGCAGGACGCTGCGCCCGGCGTACGAGCTGTTCCTAACCGACATCAAGGAAGGCCGCCCCGGCATGGTGGTGTGCAGGCGCCACCCTGACCGCATCAGGGAGGAGATGGGTCTTAATGACCTGCCGATGCTGTGGCTCTCGTCGCAGCCGGGCCCTGACCGCGTCGATCCCACTTCACTGAACATACTTCAACACAGCATCACCGTGTTCGTCGAGAAGGCATCGCCGGCGGTTATCCTGCTGGAAGGCGTCGAGTATCTCATTTCCCAGAACTCGTTGGACAAGGTGCTGCGGATGCTGTATTCCATCCGGGACACCGTGACCGTGTCGGGCTCAAAGCTCATCATGCCCATGGACCCGGAGGTGCTGCATCAGAGGGAGCTTGCTCTGATGGAGAAGGAGTTCACCCTCGAGCGCGCCGAGGCGTGAAGGCATAAAGCAAAAGTAAGGGGCCGGGTCCGAGATTTGAACCCGAGTCGAGGGATCCACAGTCCCTCAGGATAACCAAGCTACCCCAACCCGGCCATGGCGGGTTGACCTCATCGCGTGGAGATAAATAAAGTTTTCTTCCTGTGGCCTATGCCAGAATGAGGCCCCTGGACGTACGCGCCGAGCTCCTCTCGGCGATGACGCCGTTCCCTCTTCGGTACGGGACTTGACCGTCATCTCGATGGAAACGGTCAGATAAAAGACACCGTTGGCCGGATATGTTCGCTACGATACATAACGGTTAAGAAAGGGGCCGAGCTAGGACTGTCGATACGTATGAAGAAGGACATCCTATCGATTCTGGACCTGCCAGACCTGGAAGCGGTCCTGGCCCGGGCTGAGGAGCTGAAGAGCGGTCAGACCACCGGCAGGGAGCTGGGTGGAAAGAGCCTTGCCATGATCTTCGAGAAGTCCAGCACTCGCACTAGGGTATCCTTCGAGGTCGCCATGACCCAGATGGGCGGCCATGCAATATTCCTAAGCCAGAACGACACCCAGCTGGGTCGGGGAGAGACCATCGCCGATACCGCCAGGGTCTTGAGCCGCTTCGTCAATGCCATCATGTACCGTGCTTACCGCCATACTGACATGGTCGAGCTGGCGAAGCACGCCACGGTGCCGGTCATCAACGCCCTCGACGACCTCGAGCACCCTTGCCAGATCACCGCCGACCTGCTGACCATCAAGGAACACAAGGGCGGCCTCAAGGGCCTGAAGCTGGCCTACGTCGGCGACGGCAACAACGTGGCCAACTCCCTCCTGCTGGGAGGAGCGGCGGCAGGCATGGGCGTGGTCCTCGGTTGTCCGGAAGGCTACCGCCCCGACAGCGCCATCATGGCCGAAGCGGCGCAGCTTGCGAAGCGGAACGGCGCCACATCGGCGGTCGTCAGCGATCCGTTCGAGGCCGTCAAGGGCGCTGACGTGGTATACACCGACACCTGGGTGTCCATGGGGGACGAGGAGCAGGTGGCCCAGCGGAAGAGGGACCTGCTTCCATATCAGGTCAACGAGGCGCTGATGTCCGTTGCCAAGCCGGATGCCATCTTCATGCATTGCCTCCCGGCCCATCGCGGGAACGAGGTCACCGACGATGTCATCGAGGGGCCGCGCAGCGTGGTGTTCGATCAGGCCGAGAATCGGCTCCATGCACAGAAGGCGATCCTGCTGGCCGTTCTCAGCGACTGAGCTGGCCTCTCACGATCTCGTCGGCGAGGCAGAGAAAATCATCCTCGGTCCCTTGGGGGATCGAGGCCCCGGCGGCGATGTTATGCCCCCCGCCCGACCCGCGCACCGCCTCTGCGGCCTGGCGCATCACCGCCGATAGATCGAGGCCGCGTTCGACCAGCGCTCTGGTCCCGCGTGCCGACACCTTGATCGTGGCGGTCCCATCGGTAGCGGAGACAAGGCCGAACAGCGGCCTGTCTGCAGGAGCAGCGTCGCCCAGCAGCATGCCCGCCACGATGCCCACGATGGTATCCTCAATGCGGTCGCCCCCATGGAAGTAGCGCAGGCATGGCATGTCGTCGCGCTCGATGATGCCGAATTCGCCACCGCACTGTACCAGGGATATCGCTTCTCTCAGGGCGGCGCGGTGGTCGACCTGCAAGCGCAGCGCTTCCGTCAACGCTTCGTAGCGGTCGCCGAGGCAGATCGCCATTCCCGTCTCTGGGCGGCCATGGCGGCCGCACGCGTTCAGCAGGGTGGCCATCTCCTTGGCGTCCAGCAATGCGCGGGCGTTCGGCCTCCACTCGCCCTCATCGTCGCCCGGCAGGGAGTCGCGGTCCTTCAGCCAGTCGTCGGGGGCATTGACCAGCCGGGGATCGAGAGCGTACACCTCGCCGATCAGCCGGCGGATCGGGGCGGTCCCCCGGCCCGCGTCAAGAAGGCGCTCGCACAGCTCGGAAGCCACACACCTTCTCTCGTCCGGACGCAGGGACGCCCAGCTGCCCCAGCCCTCCCCATACCGCTCGATGCCCAGCTCCGACAGGAACGAGGAGACCAGTTCCCAGTCGCTGCCCCCGATCTCGTCGGCGCGCCGGAACGAGGCCTGGAGGGTGGCGCGCAGAACGGGCAGTAGCGCCGGGTCGGTCGAGTACATGATGAACGCGGGCAGCGGTCTGGTCTCCCGGCCGAACAGACGAAGGTCTACAATGGCGCGTGCTCGGCCGGAATCGATGGCATCCTGCAGTATGTTGCGGTTGTAGCCGACCAGTCGGCCGGCCGCGTTGTCCTGGAAGTCACCTACCGCGCCTACCAGCGCCAGGGCGGCGAGGTCACGGTTGTCGAAGCTCATGGCCTTCGCCACGGCGTACGTCGCTCCCGCCCCGGAGATCTCCAGCGATCCATCCATGCCGAACAGCTGGGGGTTCACGTGCTCGGCGCCGAAGGAGAACAGGTCCGCCTGGCCGTGGCCAACGGTGGCATCGGTCCGATGATGATCGCTCACGACCACCTTGGCCGGATCGAGCCTAGAGAACGAGCCGCTCCCAAGGTCGACCAGCCATACCAGGTCGGCGGGGTCCTCCGCAACCAGCTGTATCTCCGCGTCGTCGATCTTCTTGACGAAGCGGACGCCATGCTCTATCCCCGCCCGGGAGAGGGCGGCCGAGGCGATCGAAGCGGCGGTGATCCCGTCGGCATCGATATGCGCTACCACCGTGACGCTCCGGGCACGAAGCAGTGCCGCCGCCGCGGCGGCGGCCGCGGCCTCGAAGCCAGCGACATTCCTGCCGTTCATCTGACCTCGCTGTCCACGGTGCGTACCCTCAGTCGATCGTACACCATGCGGGCGAGGGGAACGAGGTTCTCGGTGTCCTCCTGATTGTAGGTCTTCAGCAGTTTCAGGGCGTTCTTGCTGCCCTTCCTTTGCCATGCCCTCCACAGGTACACCGCCTCCTCCCCGGTGACGAACTCCACCTCCCGCGGCCGCGCGATGCCCACTTCCTTCTCGATCCTCTTGAGGCCGCCGGTGAGACCGACCCTCCGGCAGGCATGCCTCAGGTCATAGTGAGGCAGGCGGGGGACCGCCATGGGATAATGATAATGAAGTATCGGCAGGTCGAAGGAGGAGCCGTTGAACGTCACCAGCATCTTGGCCCCCTCTAGCGCCTTGGCCAGATTGGCAG
>DATD01000020.1:3698-18026 GCA_002504525.1 Methanomassiliicoccus sp. UBA345 | reverse complement strand
AGGTAGGCGCAGTCGTCCTCGAACCGGTCGAACATTCGCCAATGCTCCACCGTCGGAAGGATCTGGCAGAAGTATTCGGTGACGCCGCGTTCCAGGAACCTGTCCGCCCTCTCCAGATGGCCGTCCATCATCCCCTTCCTGGCATCGGACAGCCCCTCGATGTGTCCGGTGGAGATGAAATCGTTCCAGTCCGCGATCCCTTTCCGCCATAGGCGCGCCTCTGTCTTGCAGCCGATTGACGGCAGGATGAGGAACGTTCGGCGGATCATGCCCCCGGATACGGAAAGGTGCATCAAGTCATTTTCGGATGGAGCACCGAAAGTGACGCCCCCCCTGTCAACAAGATTCTAATAGCTTACTATTGTCATTTCGACGGAAGCTGCCGTCAGCGGCCGGAACGGTTCTCATGGAAGAGATAGAGATAATGCCCGGGATCAGGATCACATCGCATCGATGCCTGTGGATGCCAGAGGAGGCCACCGCGGTGGTGGCCGACCTTCACATCGGCTACGAGAGCGCCCTGGAGTACGATGGGATCCACATCCCCCGCATACAGACCGCCGCGGTGCAGGAATCGCTGGCCGAGATAGTCGACCTGTACGCGCCGGACCGATTGGTGGTGGCCGGGGACATAAAGCATGAGTTCAGCCGGAACCTCGGTCAGGAGATGAAGGACGTGCGAAAGGTCCTCGACTATCTGAACGATCGAACCGAGGTCGTCCTGGTCAAGGGGAACCATGACAACTATCTCGAGAACATAGTCTCAAGGATCGAGATGCCCGTGGTCGAGCGTTATGTTCAGAGGGGCGTCACCATCGTTCATGGGCATTCCGCTTGCGCCGACCGCCCGCTGGTGATGGGGCATGAGCATCCATCGATCAAGCTGGTGGATCGGATAGGCGCCTATCTCAAGCTGCCTTGCTTCATCCACCTGAGGGAGGAGGGCATAGTGGTCCTTCCGGCGTTCAGTCCTCTGGCCAGCGGGACCGACTTCACTGGAGCATCGCCGACCGATTGCCTTTCCCCCATACTGCGCGAGGCGAACGTTCCGAGCGCGGACATATATGCGTGCACCGACATCGGGCTGCTGCCCTTGGGCCCCCTGTCGAGGCTAGAGGGCCTGCGCCTGTGATATGTGCACATATTACGAAAACTGTTGTATCACTCATGAAATCAGTAGTTTGGTAACTTGATATCATCTTGTCTCATCGATGCAACAATGTAACAATCGTTGTTTCCAGGTTCTACATTCAGACGTCGAAAAAACGTCCTCGGAAAATCGTGGATGTATCATCCATCCATAAAAGAATTTATAATTATGCAACTTAATGCAATTTCGAACTTCTTTACAAACATATTGAAACAACTACGGAGGGAATCAGAGCATGAGCAATGAAATACTCGAAAAGCTAGCAGATGTTGTTATCAGAGGCAAGATCAAAGAGGCAAAGCCTCTCGCCCAGGAAGCGCTTGACGCTGGTATCGACGCCAAGACCATCATTTTTGACAGCCTCAGCAAGGCAATGGCCGTTGTAGGCGAGAAGTACGAGAGCAAGCAGTACTTCCTGCCCCAGGTCCTTCTGGCCGCTCAGACCATGTACCAGGCTCTTGATGTCGCCTTGCCCAAGCTGGTCGTTGACGCCAACGCCGTTCCGGGAAAGGTCGTCCTCGCAGTTGTCGAGGGTGACGTTCACGACATCGGCAAGAACATCGTCAAGGCCATGCTGACCGGAGCTGGACTCACCATCTACGACATGGGCCGCGATGTGCCGGTGAAGAACATTGTTGAGAAGGCCAAGGCCGAGAACGCCCAGATCCTCGCCGCCTCCACCCTCATGACCCCGACCCTGTCGAGCATGAAGGAGATCGAGCGCATGCTGGCAGAGGAGAACCTGAAGGGCAAGATCAAGACGATCATCGGCGGTGGCGCTACCTCCAAGGAGTTCGCCGCTCAGATCGGAACCGATGGATGGGCTTACGACGCTGTCGAGGCCGTCCAGGTCGTCCAGAACCTTCTGAAGTAAACGCAATAATGCAAACCATGGAGGGACCTGGTCCCTCCTTTCCTTTTTATTATACCGTCCGTTGTGATACGTGATATCTATAGATTGCATCAGTGCGCATCACATTCTCATGGCCCGGCGCTCGATGCTTGCTCAGAAAGAAATCGAGGTCTGTCGTTCAGACCTCAGGTCTGAGGTGACAGTCGATACCATCGAAGTGGCGATCACGAACCCGGACCGCGTACTATTCCCAAGGGACGGATACACCAAGGCCGACCTCGTGGACTACTACCGCCGCATCGCCCCGTTCATGCTCCCCCACATCCTGGAACGTCCGGTGACGATGGTTCGATATCCTCGAGGGATCGATTCAGCGGGATTCTTCCAAAAGAACGCCCCCCGCCGCTCGCCGCCCTGGCTGCGGAGGGCCAGGATGGCAAAGCAGGGCGGCTTCGTCGACCACATCGTTTGCGAGAAAGCAGCCGACCTGGTCTATCTGGCAAATCTGGCATGCATCACTCCGCATGTATGGCTGAGCCGGGTGGACGAGCCGGAGCGGCCGGACCGCATGATCCTGGACCTCGATCCCGGCCGGAGCGACTTCGAACTGGTCAAGGAGACGGCGCTGTTCGCCCGGAGGATACTTGCCGAAGACGGTCTGAGCAGTTACGTCATGACCACTGGATCGAAAGGGCTTCATGTCGTCGTGCCTCTCGACCGAACCGCCAGTTTCGAAGCGGTCCGGTCGTACGCCCTTCGGGTGGTAGAAGAGATGATCCAGGCGGACGATCGGCTCACCGCGGAGCGGTCCATCGAGGAGAGGGAGGGCCGCCTGCTGGTGGACGTGTTCCGCAATGCATACGCCCAGACGGGGGTCGCACCATACGCAGTGAGGCCCCGGGACGGCGCTCCGGTGGCGACGCCGCTGCGGTGGGAGGAGCTGGACGACCCCGAGCTGAGTCCGAGGAGCTTCACGATACGGAACGTGCTGAGCAGGGCGAAGGACGATCCGTGGAGGGACATCGCCCTTCGGCCGGGCCGACCGCCGGAGCCGTGAGGCCGGAGGTCGTTCAAACGCATTCTCGCCCTTCGCCGGCCGCATAGATCACGGTTTGTCATACGCCGCCTAAGGTACCTAATGCCATCTCTAACAAGGATTGTTAACTCTGCCCATCTCTAGGCCAATGGTATGGCCATAGCCAGAGGGTCCGAGGCACAACGATTGTTCATACCAGCGGACGAAAACTAATTATATAGTTATTCCAATTGCCAACTAAATCGTTTGGACAGGAGAGTAATTTCTATGACCCCAAAGGAAAGGTTCATCGCAGCACTTAAGCGCCAGAAATTGGACAGGCCCGCAGTTGGATGCGTCACCCAGTCTGTAACCGTGGATCAGATGGAAGCAGTCGGAGCCTTCTGGCCCGAGGCCCACACCGACGCCAAGCAGATGGCCATGCTGGGAGCTGCCGGCGCCAAGGTGTTCGGGTTCGAGAACGCCCGTATCCCATTCTGCCTGACCGTCGAGGCCGAGGCTTTCGGTTGCACCGTCGATCTGGGCAAGGTTGACCGCACCCCCATGGTGAAGAAGCACCTGTACAACGCCGAGGACACCCCCTCGTTCCCCGCCGACTTCCTCGAGAAGGGCAGGGTAAAGACCGTCATCGAGGCCACCAAGATGCTGAAGCAGCAGTATGGCAACGAGCTCCCCATCGTGGTCGGCACCACCGGACCTCTGACCATCGCTGGTCACCTGGTCGGCACCGAGAACCTGCTTCTGATGATGATCACCGACCCCGAGACTGTCCACAAGTTCATCAAGGTGGCCGCTGAGATGGAGAAGAAGTACCTCCAGGCCCTGGTCGCCGCCGGCGCCGATGTCATCGCCATGAGCGACCCCTCCGCTTCCACCGACATGCTGTCCGGTGAGATGTTCGACGAGTTCGCCCTGCCCTACACCAAGATCGCGTGGGAAGGCGCCGAGGGCGCTGTTAAGATCCTGCACATCTGCGGTGACACCACCATCCTCCTGGACCACATGATCGCCACCGGCGCCGACGCCCTCTCCATCGAGGAGAAGGTCAACCCCGCCAAGGCCGTCGAGCTTGTCGCCGGCCGTGTTGCCCTCGTCGGCAACATGGGTGTCGTCCGCCCGCTGCTCCAGGGAACCGCCGATGAGTGCCGCGAGCACGCCCTTGAGATCAAGGCGGCCGGCTTCAACGTCGTCGCCCCCGGTTGCGGCCTCGCCGCTCGTGTTCCCAAGGCGAACATCGAAGCGATGGTCAACGCGGTCAAGGAGTGAACCGCTCAGCGGTTCCCCTGAAAACCCTTTAAATCCCTTCCTTTTTATCTATTCCTCATCTGCGCAAGCGTTCGCATGCCTCTCGCAGCCGCGTTATGTTCTCCATCGGGGTCTTGAACGGCAGCTCGCAGCCCGGGGCGATGATCAGGCCCGGGGCATCACCGTAGATGTCAGACACCGACCAGACGGCAGCCTCGATCTCTTCCGGCGTCTTGCGGAACATCAGCTCTTGATGGTCGATGCCGGGCATGAGGCACATCCTGCCGCGCATCCCCTCGACGGTTGCGGCAACATCAACATAGCTGTTGCAGAAGTGCAGACAGGTCGGTGATGCGGATGCCTGCAGATCGAGGTAGGGCGTCATGGCATCGTTGTGCACTATCGTCCTGATGCCGTTGTCGCGCATCCGCGATATGAGCGGCCGAAGGTTCGCGATATCGAGGTCGGCGGCCATCTCGGGCGACACGAGCTGCCCTGTGGCGGTGCTGTCGTCGATGAACACCGCCTCCATGCCCGCCTCGACCGCGTGGTCGGCGAACATCATGGACGATCGAAGGGCCACCTCGATCATCCTCTCCACCATGCTGCGGTCGGTGAAGGCGTCCATCAACAAGTTCTCGAACCCCCTCATCTGGGCGGCCATGAAGAACGGGGAGATGATGCCCCCCACCACCGCGGCCTCGCCGCCAAGCCGCTCTCCAAGCAGCGAGGCGGCGCGCAGCGGCACCGACCAATGCTCATCGTCCATGGGGTCCACGGGCTCCAGCCGGTCGACGTCGGATGGCTCGAGCACCGCGAAACGCGCCACCCGGGGATAGAAGTCGCGTTCGGGGAACTTCCATTCGGTGCCGTGGGCGTGGGCCTCGACCAGCAAATCGCCCCATCCTGCCATGACGTTGTCGTAGCCGAACACCGACCGTGAGCTCAGGCAGATGCGGACGAACGCCTCAGCACTGCCGAAGCCCTCACGCATCGTGGTGCCGGAATGCTGCAGGACCCATCTTGCGCCTCCGAGATGCTGGTAGAACGCTGGCGGACGGTCGACATCGGCAAGATCGAGCGCGGCGAGGAACCTCTCCCTGGGATTCATGCGTCAATATATGGTGCACGACATAGTTCTATGTGCTCATTATCGGATGCGTTCCATCGGTCACGTGACCTGGGTCTGTTCGTGTCATTCTTTTTATAGCTCGTTCTTAATTTGATGGCGGCGAGATCTATGGCCTACGGCGTTGCACTGGATGTCGGAACAAGTGGTTACAGGACCCATCTCGTGGACCTGTCCAAGAACGGAAAGATCGTCTCGACCGCCATAACCATGAGGCACCCTCTCCCGGGAGCTAACATCATGGACCATCTTCACTTCTGGATGGAGAACGGTTCGGAGGTGGGCCATAGCATATTGATGGAGACCGTAAGCCGTCTCATCGAGCTGCATGGTGTGAACCCCAGAGAGGTGGAACGCATAGCGGTATGCGGCAACCCTGCCCAGGTCTCCATGTTCGAGAACATAGAGATCCGCGACCTGGCCTTCGCCGGACAGTCGATGCTGAAACGCCTCAACGTCAAGATCCCGGAACGCCGCGGTCACGTCACCACGGCCGGCGATCTTGGCCTGCCATCGGTCAGGTCGGAGGTCGAGGTCGTGATTCCGCCTGCCATTCGCCACGAGATCGGGGCCGATGCGCTGGCGATGATCATGAAGTCCGGGCTCCTGGGCAAGAAGGAGACCTGCATGGTCACCGACTACGGCACCAACGCCGAGATGGGCCTGTTCCACGATGGCGAGCTGTACAGCGGCTCCGCGGCCGCGGGGCCGGCCATGGAGGGGCAGGCTATCGATCATGGCATGCTGGCGGCGCCGTTCGCCATTTCCGACCTCCGCATCGGAGAGAACGGCGGGTGGAACAACATCATTCTGGACACAAACCTCCATCCAGTGGTCGGCAGCCTGACCGATCCCGCCACCGGCAACTCCAAGCGGCTGAGCGACATCCGGGCCCGAGGCATCACCGGAACCGGGGTGGTGGCCGCAGTCGCCGTCGGTCTGGAGTCTGGCCTGATCTCGCTGCCGGGCATCAGGACGCCCGACCATCTTCTGCACCTCCAGGACGGAATCACCTTCTCGGAGGTGGATCTCGGAGAGGCCGGGAAGGCCATGGGCGCCATCAGGGCCGGTCACCGCACGCTGATCGAGGAGGTCGGGATCGATGACGCCGATGTCAAGACCATGTACCTCGCCGGAGCATCCGGAACGTACGTCGATCCGATCAAGGCGCAGACCGTGGGCATGGTGCCCCGCATCATCGATACCACTGTCCAGGTCGGCAACACCTCGTTGATGATGGCATACGACCTGGTAAGGGACGACGCCGCCCTCGACGAGATGCAGAAGGTCGCCGATTCGATCGCTTCGAAGCACATAATGTTCGCCACCAGCAAGATCTTCGAGGACATGTACGTCAACGAGATCGCATACTGGGAGGAGGGCATGCCCGAGGAGATGTACAACGAGGTGCTCAAGGGCAGCGGGCTTAAGCCGCTTCCCACAATCGTCCGTCCGAAGAACATCAGGCGCATCGTGACATCCGACATCCCGGTCATTGGGGACAATGGGCTCAAGGTCCTGGACAATGTCGGCGTGTATCTGACGGGCAGCTTCGAGGGCTGTATCGGGTGCGGGAAGTGCGCCGACGAATGCCCGGAGCGCGCGCTGCAGGTCATGGAAGGCGGGCCTCACGGGTTCTCGGTCAGGATTGCCACCGAGCACTGCCTTGGCACGGCGTGCAAGAACTGCGAGTCGGTGTGCCCTGAGAAAGTGTACCGGTTCGGCGACCTGAAGGTCACTCAGCGCGGCTAAGCTCAAACACCTTCCCTTTCTCTCTTTTTTTGAACGGCCTCATGATAGCATGCCGCTCATTGTTTTGAAACGCACCTAGTTCGACAACGATTAATACATAAATTGGTATTTGTACGAAACAATGTACCAATTGTATGAGCAAAAACACTCATTATTGGAACATTGTTGCGAAGGTAGCGCATGGACCTGACCGATATCGCCATCCTCGAATGTCTCAAGGCCAACTCCCGGGACAGCCTAGGCAATATAGCCGAAGAGCTGAACATCTCCAAGGCCACGGTGTCCAGGCGCCTTACCCGGATGGAGGCTGAGGGGTACATATCCGGCTATTCGCTCAGCGTCAACCCTTCAAAGCTTGGTCTAATGAAGGCGTTGGTCGCCATCCAGGTGACGGGGACGGCGGTCAACAGCGTCATCGAAGAGCTGAAGAAGAACCCCGAGATCGAGTCGGTGATGAGGGTCTTCGGTGACCACAGCCTGCTGTGCACGATCTACACCACCAGCGTCGACTCCCTCTACGAGCTCATACAGACCCGCATACTCAAGATACCCAGCATAAACAACGTGGAGGTCGACATCCTGATCGACAGCCTGAACGTCAATCCCCACGCCGAACTGGACCTGATCAAGGAGAGGCTCGGCTAGCGGCGTCGATCAATCTTTGACGATGCAGACCCAGCGGTCGTAGAAAGCGTCGCGCTCGTTCTCGAACATCTCTACTTTCTTCCCGTCCCCCAGAGCCCACATCCTAACGGTCTCCGCCTCATTCTCGCTCTCCACGGTCACCAGGGTCTCATCGGTCATGGCGAACAGCTCTCCGAGTATGGCCTTCCACATCGGGGCGGTAAAGTTCGCGATGGTTCCGGCCATTAGAGCGAGGCCCAGCGGCGCCGGCCTGGCGTAGTGGGACAGCAGCGCGGCGTCGATGCACATCGTCCTCGCAGGGTCGAGTCTCCCCTCGTGGAGGCCGCGAACGATGAGGCCGGCATCATTATCGAACGCCAGCGGCACGATGCCCTGCCGCCTCAGGGCGAGCGACCCCATGCCTGATCCGCACCCGCAGTCCATGCATTCCTCTCCGCGGCGATCATTCCACACCGAGGCGATGAGGTCCTCGACCTTGGCCGTCCGGTCGGGCGACAGGTCCTCCATGGCCATCGGGGTGCTGTTCAGCATAAGGAGCGAATAGTACTCCCGCATGGCCAACATGAGCTCGTCCTGGGTCACGCGGACGACCTCGCCGCCCAGTTCCTCGTACCGTTCCACCACCTCCACCACCGGCGGGCGGAGCAGGAACGAAGCAGCGCTCCAGGCGCCGCCGTCGCGAACCGCCAACGCCAGAGGCCAGTCGTTCTCGTCAACGACGATACGGGCCTCTTCCGCAGGGAGAGTGAGTATTATCCCGGTGAACGACTCGTCGACCAGCGCCTCGAAGGACGGCTCGATGAACCTGGCATTGATTCCCATGATATCGTGGACTTTCATTGGCGGACCCGCCTCCGTCAACGCTCCGCTTGTATTTGTCCGCTTCGTGAGATTTAAAAGGAAAGTAGGGCATGGCGAGGGCATGAAGCTGGGACCCACCCCCAAGAAGTTCACTGCCGACGGACACCGCTCGGTCGAGCCGGCCGAGACGCTTGCCAGGATCGAACCTCTGATGAGCGTGGCTGGCGTGACAAGGGTGGCGGACATAACTGACCTCGACCGTGTGGGGATTCCGGTCTTCTCGGCCATACGCCCCACCGCCGAGAGCGGCGCCATCACCGTGTACAACGGTAAGGGGATGACCAAGGAGGAGGCGAAGGTCTCCGCCATAATGGAGGCGGTGGAGAGGTACAGCGCCGAGGTCCGGGGCGACCCGATCCTGCGCCATGGGGTGGAGGAGTTCATGAGCTCCCACGTCTCGATCCATCCTATGGATCTCATCCTTCCCCAGCATTCGGCGTACCACGTCATGCGCCAGTCGGTGGGATGGGTGAAGGGCTGGGAGCTGAACGGGAACGAGGAGACATGGGTCCCGGCCAGCGCGGTCTTCCATCCCTATGTCACCAAGATGGACCTTCCGCTGTTCAGAACATCGACCAATGGGCTGGCCTGCGGGAACAACCTCGAGGAAGCGGTGCTGCACGGCCTGTGCGAGGTGGTGGAGCGCAACGACTGGTCCTTCGCCGAAGGAAGACGCAAGATCACCGGCGACATCGAGGTCCCGTCGTCCGGCCCGATCAAGGAGCTGGTGGAGAGGTTCACTTCCAAGGGCATCGACATACATCTCAAGGACCTCACCACCGAAATCGGCATCACCACGATCGCTGCTGCGGCCGATGACACGGTGATGCAGGACCCCGCGCTCCTCAACCTCGGCATCGGCACCCATCTGAGCCCGGAGGTGGCGGCCATGAAAGCGTTGCTGGAGGTGGCCCAGAGCCGCCTCACCCAGATCCACGGCGCCAGGGAGGACACCGTGAACGTGCTGAACAACCGCCATCTGGGCTATGAGCGCATGAAGCGCATCAACAAGATGTGGCTGGCGCCTTCCGGCTCCTCGCGCCCTCTGGACGACCTCCCTCACCTCGAGACCGATGATATTTTCGATGACCTGCAGATCGTCCGTGCCAAGATCAACGCCCGAGGAATGAGCCGCACCGTGGTGGTCGACCTGACCCGGAAGGAGCTCGGCATTCCGGTCGTGCGCGTCATCGTGCCCGGAATGGAGGTCTTCGCCATCGACGAAGACCGCGTCGGCGCGCGCCTAATGGGAGGCTTTAACTGAAACCCGTCATCTTCCTGGGCCCCAGCCTGTCGCATGAGGAGGCGCGTCGGATCCTCGACGCTGACTATCGACCTCCGGTCAGGCGGGGGGACCTGGGCCAGCTGCCGGAAGGCGTTGAGGCGGTCGGCATCGTGGACGGAGTGCTGCTAAGCGATGCCGCGGTCGGCCACCGGGAGATACTGCAGCTGATGCGCCTCGGGACCAAGGTCATCGGCGGGGGCTCCATGGGCGCGCTGAGGGCGGCCGAGCTGGACAGCCTCGGCATGATCGGGGTGGGGCGGATCTATGAGGAATACTCCTCCGGCCGCATCGAGGGCGACGACGAGGTGGTGCTGATGTTCGACCCTTTCACCCTCGCCGGCCTGTCAGAGCCGCTAATAAACATCCGACTCAACCTCGAGACCGCGGTCCAAAGAAGAGTCGTAACAGAATCTGATGCTAAGATTATTATTGACCGCATGAAATCCACATTTTACCCTCAGCGCACTTATGAGAAGATGCTTGCCATATCCGCGGAGATATTGCCGCCGAATGACCTTCGAAATTTCGAGAGGTTCATCAAATCCGAGTCATTCGATTTTAAGAAAAATGACGCGATTTCTGTTATTAAAGCTGTTAAAATTTGCTGTGAAAAATGAGAAAAATAAACTGCCGTTAAGAAATCGATAAATGTACTGGCTACCTTCTCAAAATCACGATTGTTTATGATGGATGGTTCATCCATCCAGCACTAGTCTTATATGCATCTCTCTACTTACAACCACTTGCAAGGGGATTCGATTTTCATCAGGGAGGGCTAACCTATCTGATGGCGATCAAAACATCTTAATCGCTCGGGGGGGACCTCGGGCGATTTAGAGGAAGATGAAAATAAGGAGGTAGAAAATTTGGCGAAATACAAGGACAAGATAGACTTGTATGACGACAAGGGCAAACTCATCGAGAAGGACGTGCCTCTCGATGCGATAAACCCTCTGTACAACCCTGCGATCCAGAAGATCGCATCTCTAGCCAAGAGGACCATAGCCGTTGACCTGGCCGGAATTGAGAAGGGTCTCAAGACCGGTAAGGTAGCTGGCGGGTACATCAAAGGCAAGGAGATCAACGCAGAGGTAGTGGCCAACGCCGACAAGATCGCGAAGAGGGTCAAGGACATCATCAAGGTCGACAAGGAAGACGACACCGAAGTGCGCGCTATCCTTGGCGGCAAGAGGCTGATCGTCCAGGTTCCGACCCGCAGGGCTGAGACCGGAGTGGAGTATACCACTGGTTTCACCGCGACCGCCGCAGCCGTCACACAAGCCATCATCGACGAGTTCGAAGTAGACATGTTCCACGCGAACATGGTGAAGACCGCCGTGTGGGGCAGATACCCCCAGACCATGAACTTCCAGGGCTCCAACGTGAAGTCCATCCTCGAGGTTCCCCAGAACAACGAGGGTGCTGGCTACGCGCTCAGGAACATCATGGCCAACCACGTGGTCGCTCTTGCCAGCAAGAACTCTATGAACGCAGCGGCGATCTCCTCGATCTTTGAGCAGACCGCCATGTTCGAGCTCGGTGACGCCATCGGACCCTTCGAGAGGTACCACCTCTTGGGCCTGGCCTACCAGGGACTGAACGCCAACAACATGGTCGTCGACCTCGTGAAGGCCAACGGCAAGACCGGCACCGTCGGCGATGTCGTCGCGAGCCTGGTCGAGCGCGCCATCGAGGACAAGGTCATCAAGGTTAAGGAGAAGCTGCCGTCTGGGTACAAGGTGTACACCACCAACGACTTCCCGCTGTGGAACGCTTACGCGGCCGCCGGTATGCTCGCTGCAGTCATGGTGAACATCGGTGCTGCCAGGGCCTCTCAGGCCGTCCCAGCGACCATCCTGTACTACAACGACCTGCTCGAGCATGAGACTGGACTTCCCAGTGTGGACTTTGGGCGTGCGATGGGTGTCTCCGTCGGTATGTCCTTCTTCTCGCACTCGATCTACGGTGGCGGCGGCCCCGGTCTGTTCCACGGCAACCACGTGGTTACCAGGCACAGCAAGGGATTCGTCATCCCGTGTATCGCCGCTGCTTGCAGCCTCGATGCCGGAACCCAGTACTTCTCCCCTGAGGCAACTTCGACCCTGATCAAGGATGTCTATGGTGACATCCCTGAGTACAAGAATCCGCTGAAGGCCGTCGGGAAGGAGGCCAAGAAGCTGAAGTGATCGGTCCGGTGGCTTGATGACGAGTACAAAATCTGAACCGATACCTCTTCCCGAGGTACTGATATTCCCTCACCGGCTCCTTTCCGCGGAGACGACCGAGAAGCTCCTCAACAGGATCTACAAGGTCGGGCATGTCCGTCAGGTCAACGTCTCTGGGGAAGGTCTTCCTTCCAAGGTGTCGTCCGGACCTCACACGGGACTGCCCGTGGACCACCCTCAGCGTAAGGTGATAAACGTCAATGGAAAGGAGGTCGAGCTGCAGCTCCAGGTCGGTCGGGTGTTCGTCGAGATCGACGACATCGACAATCTGCAGGGCGCGCTTGATGAGATCGAGAAGATCTGCCAGGAGATCCTGACGTTCGGGTTCAACCTGGAGGTGGGGAGGTACTCGAAGTACAAGCCCACTTTGACCGATTACAGAAAGGGTAAAAGGTGTTAACATGGCATACAAGAGACAATTCTATCCCGGCCTGAGCCAAGTGGCCAAGAACAGGCGCCGCTACATGGACCCCTCCGAGAAGTTGAAGCAGCTTCGCGACGTGGCCATGGATGACGTGGTAAGGATCCTGGGTCACAGGGCTCCCGGCGAAGACTACAAGAGCATCCACCCCCCACTCGCTGAGGGGAACGAGCCCGAGGACCTGATCAGAAAGCTTGTCACCCCCATCGAGGGTGCCAAGAAGGGAGACAGAATCAGATACATCCAGTTCACCGACTCGGTGTACTTCGCCCCCATGGTCCCGTACCTGAGGGCCTGGATGTACATGACCCGTATCCGCGGCTTCGATACTGGTACCCTCTCCGGAAGACAGATCATCGAGATGAGGGAGCGTGACCTGGAGAAGGTCTCCAAGGAGTTCATCGACAACGAGACGTTCGACCCCGCCAAGACCGGTATCCGTGGCGCCACCGTTCACGGGCACGCCTGCAGGCTTGACGAGAACGGCCTGATGTTCGATGCATGGCAGAGGTACCGCTGGAACGCCAAGAAGGGAGTGGTCGAGTACACCAAGGACCAGGTCGCCCTTCCGCTGGACAAGCCCATCTCCGTGGGCAAGCCCTTGCCCGAAGCTGACCTGAAGAAGATGACCACCATCTTCAGGGCCGATGGCGTGGACATGAGGGACGACCCCGAAGTCATGGCTATCAACCTGAGGATCCACAGGCTCAGGACCCTATGCGGGTACCAGGCCTACGCTCTGAAGGGGGAGTAAATAAATGGCTAAGTCAAAGGATAAGCTCTTCATCGACGCGATGAAGCACAAGTTCAAGGAGGACCCGACCGAGGTCAACACCCACTACTACACCTTTGGTGGCTGGAAGCAGTCCAAGAGGAAGAGGGAGTGGGTCGAGCAGGCCAACAAGATCGCCAAGCAGCGTGGCATCCCCATGATGAACCAGGACATTGGTGTCCCGCTTGGCCAGCGTGTCCTCATGCCGTACCAGCTGTCCCACACCGACATGTACGCTGAGGCTGACGACCTGCACTTCATGAACAACGCCGCTATCCAGCAGGCGTGGGATGATATCCGCAGGACCGTCATTGTCGGTCTCGACACCGCCCACAACGTCATCGAGAAGAGGCTGGGCAAGGAGGTCACTCCCGAGACCATCAACCTGTACCTGGAGACCGTTAACCACGCCATGCCCGGCGGTGCGGTCGTTCAGGAGCACATGGCCGAGGTGAGCCCCGCGCTGTCCGAGGACTGCTATGTTAAGGTCTTCAGCGGCGACGATGAACTGATCAGCCAGATCGACAAGCGCTTCGTGATCGACATCAACAAGGAGTTCCCCAAGGACCAGGCCAAGCAGCTGAAGGACGCTGTGGGAAAGTCCCTCTTCCAGGTAGTTCGCTGCCCGACCCTCGTCGGCCGCGTCTGCGACGGAGGTACCATCTCCCGGTGGTCTGCCATGCAGATCTCCATGTCCTTCATCAGCGCGTACAGGCTCGCTGCAGGTGAGGCCGCCATCGCGGACTTCGCCTACGCTGCCAAGCACGCGTCGGTCATCAACATGGGTACCATGATGCCCGCCCGTAGGGCCCGTGGACCCAATGAGCCCGGTGGAATTCCCTTCGGGTTCCTGGCCGATATGGTCCAGTCCAGCCGCGTCTACCCTGACGACCCCGCCAGGGCTGCGCTGGAGACCGTGGCGCTCGGTGCGATCATCTACGACCAGATCTACCT
>DATD01000020.1:0-3492 GCA_002504525.1 Methanomassiliicoccus sp. UBA345 | reverse complement strand
CCTACATGTCCGGCGGTGTCGGCTTCACCCAGTACGCTACTGCGGCCTACACCGACGACATCCTGGAGGACTACACCTACTGGGCTCTTGACCTGATCAAGACCAAGTACGGCGGCCTGTGCAAGAGCAAGCCCTCCATGGAACTGATGGAGAAGCTCGGAACGGAGGTCAACTCCTACGCTCTGGAGATGTACGAGAGGTACCCTGCCGCGATGGAAGCCCACTTCGGTGGCTCCCAGCGTGCCACCGTTGCCGCCGCTGCCACCGGTATCGCCTGCGCGATGGCCACCGGCAACGCTGACTTCGGTGTCAACGGCTGGTACCTGTCCATGCTCCAGCACAAGGAGAGGCACGGACGTCTCGGCTTCTACGGCTACGACCTGCAGGACCAGTGCGGTTCCGCGAACTCGTTCTCCTACCGGAGCGACGAGGGTCTGGCCTTCGAGATGAGGGGACCCAACTACCCCAACTACGCCATGAACGTCGGTCACCTGTGCGGCTATGCCGGTATTGCGGCGGCTCCCCATGCGGCCCGCGGCGATGCTTTCGCCTGCAGCCCGCATATCAAGATCGCCTTCGCCGACAAGAGCCTGCCCTTCGACTTCGCGAACATCACGAAGGAGATCGGCCGGGGCGCCCTCAGGGAGTTCATGCCTGCGGGTGAGCGGACCGTCATCATCCCCGCTAAGTGATCGCCATGCAGATCGGAGACCTTGCCAAGTACCGCAACACCGGCTCGGTGGGAAAGATAGAGGACATCATGGAAGAGGACGGAAGGACCTGGGCGCTCCTGGACACCACCAACCTCTACTACGATGTATCCTCTCTCGAACCTGCAAGGCCGGAGGAGTACCGCAAGGGATCCACTGGCGACCGCGGCCTGAAGGATCAGCTGGAGGAAGTGGACCGTCTTCGCGAACAGATCGAGGACATACAGTCCAAGGCCTCTCAGATCACTCCTTCGGGCGGGGGATGAAGAACCCGTTCGTAGCGAACCAAACCCCTTCCTTTCACCTTTTTATGTTCTGTGCATGGGCATTGCCATCGCGATTATCGATTCTATACAAGATGTCGTGAGAGCTACCGCTCATGCCTGAGAACCGTGCCGCAGGATGCGGTCGTTGATATTTTTCGTAAGAAAAAAGATCAGAGCTCAACGCCATCGGGGGCGTTGAACCCTACGAGGATGGAAGCGAGCTTTGCATCGTCCTCATAGCCATGCATCTTCCGGAGCATCATGTCCGCCGGGGCGGAGGGGGAGCAGGAGACCACATCGAGCATGCCGAACTCCTCCACCTCTGGAAACGAGACCGGAGGCATGATGAATGATTCGCTCCGGTTGCCCTTCCGCTCGGGATACATGACGAACTCCTCCGAAAGCCAGATGATATCCTCCTTGACGTTGGCAAGGAACTCCTTCTTGTAATGAGGCAGCACCTCCTCACCCAGGACGACGCCGTCGTCGGAGAGAAGCATGACGGTGGGCTCCGGTGGAGGCCGAAAAGACGCCTTTTTGATGATGCAGACGACGTGCTCACGACTTAGGCACTCCTTGACCCCCTCGTTGATCACCTTGATCCCCAGAGCGGCCTTGATGTCGCTCTCGATGTCCAATATCTTCTCCCGGCAATCATCGTTGAGGGGGAATACGTGCATGGAACCCCTCATCTCCGCGATCCGGGAAATGATGTCCGCCATCTGTACCATGGACTCAAGCAAACGATGTATGTGATAATAAATGATGCTACGGACGGTAGTCAGCATGGCTCAAAAAGAATTAATATAGGCTGTAAGGACTATTCTCGGCATGAGCCTTACCATATTGGCCAAGCAGCAGCCATCCACCATCAACGCCCTGTACAAACTAAAGAACGAGGTCTTTCGCGACGGGGCTCTTACCTCCAAGGAGAAGGCGCTCATGGCGGTGTCGCTGTCCTGCCTCATGAGGTGCGACACCTGTCTGGAGACGTGGGCGGTCCGGGCCAAGGAACTGGGAGCCACGGTGGACCAGCTGAGGGAGGCCATGCTGGTGGCGATGTACCTGGCCGGCCCCGCCTCGGTGGTGTGGTCCGATAAGGTGGACTTGATCCTGGGAGAGCCGCTCGAAGGCGCCTAACACTCGAAGGTGAAGCACACGTTGCGCTTCAGGCCGAAACCCGCTGCGACCTCCGCGGCCTTGATGAGGGCCGACGGTATGGGGCAGGCGGAATGAGCGAGCATCCTGCCGCAGCACTCGTAGATGGGGTTCTCGGAGAAAGGCATGCGCAAAGCATCGAAAGGGGTTATGCCCTGAGGCATGTTCTCCTGCAGTTTCTTGGCATGGGGGCAGCCGCTCTCTATCTCATAGATGATGTTGCCCTCATCGTCGCTGCAGGCCCTGATGGTAGTGTGGAACCGACACACGCCGGCGTCAACGTGGAGACTTGTCTTGATAGACTCATCGTCGCTGGATGCCATGAACGTTAAGGCGCCGGTGCGGTCTTAATCCTTTCCACGAACGTCGCTGCGAGCTGCCGCTTGGCTGGTACCGTCATTTTCGGGATTTGGAGATCAGCTCGAACATCCCGCCCTTGGTGATGTCCACCACCCCGAAGACGGCCACCGCCTCCTTCCTTCGGATGATCGGCACCACCACCACTGGTATTCCGCGGTAGAGGCCGGATGGCGCGGTCCTACGGACGATCGAATTGCGCCTCAACGCTTCCTCCAGCACCGGTCCGGTGTAATTGACGTCAATGACCTCTCCGTCCTCGCACCTGACCCCGTATTGGTTCTTGCTCCGCATGGTGACGGGCATCCTTCCTACCAGCTCGTGGACCGCCAGTGCGAGGCACTTCAGGTCGTCCGCCTCGGTGTCGGCCGATATCAGGCTGGTCGACCCCTCTCTCCAGCAAGGTTTCGAGGTGTCGCCAAGGGCAAGAGCGGCAGTGACCGCCCCCTTCTCCGCTGCCTCGTAGCTTTGGGCCGTGCCGATGATCACGGCATCGTTCTCCTCCAGGGCGAAGAGGGCCCGAATGGGCTGGAGGTCCGCCTGATCGGGAACAACGGGATCGTCAGGGAACAGCAGATCGCCATTCCTGAACACCAGGGTGGTGGCGCCCATGGCGCCAGACCGCACCGCCTCGTCCCTCTGCTCGTAGCCGGTGTTGATCCGGTCGGCCATACCCTTCACCAGAACCGCGCAGTCCTGGTCTCCGATGGTGAGGCCTTTGATAAGCACCGGTGAGGCAAAGATGCCAGAAGCGCGGAACAGCTTCCTCCCCCGGTCGGTGAGGGACGCGCCCTTCCTGGTGTTCTCCACTGACCCTTCTCGGATCATCTTGTCCAGGATGGTGCGTGTGCTTCCTTCGCCGATGGCGAGTATTTGCGAGAGCCCCTTACGGCCCACCGGCCCTTGTGTGTTGATGATGTCGTAGGCCTTCCAAACATGGAACAGCGAGAACTTGGGGGTCGGTCCGCCCCCTGAGTAGGATTGGAATTTCAGGACCATTC
>DATD01000035.1:174266-174424 GCA_002504525.1 Methanomassiliicoccus sp. UBA345 | reverse complement strand
CGATGAGGACAACGGCTCGGAGGGCTGAGGGTAATGGGGATAACGAACAATGGCACATCTAGCCGAGCGCCAGTCCCCGTTTGGTCTTTGCTTGATGCCAATGAGATCGAGCCCACATCTCTGGCTCCGCCTCATCGCCAGCGTGGCCAGTCGCGCAC
>DATD01000035.1:136266-174089 GCA_002504525.1 Methanomassiliicoccus sp. UBA345 | reverse complement strand
ATGCGCACCCCTGGCAATGGATCAGCATCGATCCTCGCCAGCCTACGTTGCCGCTTATACTGTGACAATAACGCTTGCGTAGCATCTTGATGCGGGTTGAGAACGCTCGACCTACACGCCCCTCCAGGAAGGACGCCATGTAGCTGCCAGTGCCTGAGGAGGGCCAGACGTCGAGCGTTCATTGATTCCAGCAAATCCATTCGATCGTAGGTCCGCGGTTTTCCTTTGTACTAATTACTGCTAATTTCTGCTAGATTAGTAGATAGTTTTAATGCTACCTATTGCCTGGGCCCCTATGCCCACAGTGGTGACCTTATGAAGATGCCGGAGAAGCCAAGACCGTGGCATAGGATAATGGAAGACAAGTCCGACATCATCATCTCTGCTTCGACCGATGAACAGGTCGCTGAGCTGGTCAAGAAGTACAATGCAACGTACCTACACTGGGACGAGCTCAGATACCGGGATGTCCCGGTAGATCATGAGGTCCTGTGGGCGTTGATGAAGCTATCCAGGCGAAATTCGGCCAGGAGGATTCCATTCAAGGAATGGGCTCTCCAATACAATATCACTGATGAAGTGATGAGGATCATGCACATCCTGGACTCGGGAGCGGGAGGGACCGTCGAGGCGCCCGTCCCCGGCCTGAGGACCTCCGGCAGGATGGAGCGATATATTGTAAGTTCATTGATGGAGGAAGCGATCGCTTCCAGCCAGATCGAGGGGGCGGTGACCACGACCAAGGTGGCCAAGGACATGCTGAAGTCCCGGCGAAGCCCCCGGAACGTGTCGGAGCAGATGATCCTCAATTCATATGTGGCAATGAAAAGGATCAAGGAGCTGAAGTCCGAAGAGATGACCATCGATCTCGTCAAGGAACTTCACCGCACCATTACCCATGACACCCTACAACGGACAGAGGACGAGGGGCAGTTCCGAGATGACGATGAGACCGTGGTTGGCGACCCGCTCGATATCGAGAAAGTGTATCATTACCCGCCAGACCATAATAAGATCGAGATATACCTTCAAGAGCTGTGCGACTTCGCCAACAACAGTAGTGGAAAGTTCATACACCCGCTGATAAAGGCGATCACGATCCACTTCATGATCGGGTTCGTACACCCGTTCGTGGACGGCAATGGCAGACTGGCACGCGCCTTGTTCTACTGGTATGCCTTGAAGAACGATTATTGGCTGTTCGAGTACATGGCGATCTCCCGGACGATCAAGGAGTCCAGGCGCAAATACGGAATGGCCTACCTCTACACGGAGTCAGACGATAACGACCTGACCTACTTCCTGGATTATAATTTCAAATGTATGGAGAAGGCGCTTCAGGACGTGAGGGAATACATCCTTCGGAAGCAGGAGGAACAGCGGGAGGCGTTCAGGATCGCAGCCGACCTACCGGGCATCAGCACTCGCCAGGCAGAGATCTTGAAGTATGTGATAAAGAGCGGAAGACCCGTTGCCATCAAGGAGATCGCGACCATGTTCGATGTTGTGTATCAAACCGCCAGGACGGACCTGCTGGGCCTTGCCGAAACGGGCAACCTGGACATGGTCAAGGACAAGAGGCGGCTGCTGTTCGTCGAGAAGACGGGCGGCTGAGGTGCGGACAGGGCGCTCGTAACGACCTTCCACCATGGCACCGATGGACTTCTGCAAATATAGTGATCGTCCAGGATTATCAGTACCTTTTTAGATAACGTCATAACAACATAATGTCCAGTATACTAGGAATCGGAGGAATTTACATGATATAGAGCAAGAAAGCCCACGAATTCATTCATGGGATGAATTGCGACATGAGTACTTTCAATGACCTCTCCGCAACACGTTTGAAATAGTATTTCATCAAGAGTTCGGATGCTCCTGACCTTCAACATCAAGCACGGACGAGACTTCAGCGCCGAGCTGACGAAGGCCAGGAAGGTCGCCGAGTACGCCGTCGAGCACCATTCTCGTAGCTCGGCCGACGTCAAGCACATTGGTCTCAAATCGGTCATCGCCTGCCAGGTGCTCAGGAAGTACTCCAACAACTCCAACATCAGGACGGTTAGTCGTGTCCAGTTGACAGTGCCAGGTCAGGCAGTGAAAGTCAATGAGGGCCGCAAGGAACTGTACATCTCATGCCTCAAGCTTCGCCTCGACATCAGCTATCTTCCGAAGTTCGAGAAGGTGAACCAGGTCGAACTGGACAAGGAGTACGCGCATGTCGCCGTGACGATCAACGAACCTCCAGTTAGAGAAGCAGAACAGTGGGTCGGTGTCGATCTGAACTCGACAGGACACATCGCCGTGGTCGCGAACCTGGCCACCGGCAAGGTGCAAAAGTACGGCAAGGAGGCGCCGCACATCCGGCGTAAGTATAGCAAGATGTGCAGGCGACTGCACATCAAAGGCCATCATAGAGTGGCCAAGAAGAAGATAAAGCGCAAGGAGAGCCGCAAGATCAAGGATATCAATCACAAAATATCAAGAGCAATAGTGAACGAAGCCGCTCAGCAAGCGTGCGGTATAAAATTGGAGAGGCTGAGCGACATACGAACGACCGCGCGCCAGTCCAGATCGTCCAGGCCCTCGTTGCACAGTTGGTCGTTCTATCAATTGCAGTTCATGATAGAATACAAGGCCAAGCTGCTCGGGGTTTCGGTAGCCTACGTCGATCCCGCGTACACGTCACAGATGTGTTCACGCTGCGGTCTACTGGGCGCCAGGAACGGCAAGGACTTCACGTGCCCGCACTGCGGGCACGTTGACCACGCTGACGCGAACGCGTCGTTCAACATCGCGTTGCGTCCCTCTCTGGAGGAAAGCGTCGGTCGATCGCATGCAGACAGAGATGCATGCGAAGGGCGCATTGATGCCCCTCGGGAGGCTCCGTCGTGAGCGACGACGACCTCAGAACCCCGCGACCGAAATCGTGGAAGTGTCAAGCCCTTCGATAAAGAATCTATCGCCTTGCTAGCATAATCATTAACACGGCCATATGGGGTCGATGCGACGTAAGAACGGACCGATGTCCGGCAACAGTTATAATAAGGTTGGACATTTAGGAAAAGCAAAATCAATTGCAGGATTATTATGAAGTATGAAGAGTTCAAGGCCATTTATGACAGGCTGAACGATCACTCCGATGTTGAGAAACTCGCGAAAGAGACCGGCCTTGACGAAGAGCTCCTGAACGTCATCTACACCCAGCGGACGGTGAGGGACGCGACCAAGCGCTACCATGTGGTGAAGCGCAACGCTCCTCGGCTGCTAAGGGAGTGGAAGGCTGGTTCCAGTCTCTTGTCCATAGCTCAGCGGTGGCATTTCCCGCCCATCCTCACCGGTCTCCTCCTTTTCCAGGAGAACGGCTTCTCCAAGAAGCAGTTCTGGAAGTACGTTCGTGAGCCAGAGACGAACAATAATCCGCGCCTCAAGAAAGAGATCGCGGAGATCACCGAGGCCGATACCATCTACTCCCCGGAAGGGAACGAGGTACAGCACAAGCGAGGCAAGTGGGGCGAGGCAAAGCTCCAGGACTGGCTGGACGAGCAGGAGCTCACGTACCGCACCGAGGAAGACCTCCGCGGCAAGTACTCGAAGACCCCCGACTGCCTTCTGGCCGAGCCGATCAGGCTGAACGGCTGGACCATCAACTGGATAGAGAGCAAGGCGTCCTTCGGCGATCGGGTGGAGTTCAACCGGAACATCCGCGGCCAGCTGGCCCAGTATGTCGAGATGTTCGGCCCCGGCGTGGTGGTATACTGGTTCGGACACGTGGACAACCTGGACTGCCCGCCGGGCATCGAGATCATCGACGCGTCGCTGTGCGACCTGAACTGCAAGAAGGCCGGAGAGGACTTCTGCCCGGAAGAGCTGCCCCCCGTACACCCCGCCTGATGGTTTGGCGGCATAATTAATAGATAAACGGTGTTCGTCGTAAGAATGGGGAGCGTCTCCGCCGCGGACCTGGAAAGATATTGCTACTGTCCGCTCAGCTGGCAGCTGGGGCGTGAGGCGGAGGTCCGCTCCGAGGCATTGGCGAAGGGCAGCGCCCGGCATGCCGAGCTCGGCGATGGCCTGAGCAGCATCGTACTGGAGGAGAGGAACGCCGGCCTCCTGGAGCGGGCGGCGGTGTGGATCTCGATCCTGGCCACCGCCCTGGCCATACTGGGTTTGTTCCATTTCAGCACTTCAGATCCCGTGCTGCGGGGCCAGGTCCTGAGCGCCATGGCCCTGGTATGGATATTACTGGCAACCATCATCCTGTACCGCTCGGCCTCCGCCCCCGACCCCTCGCTGGTGGAAGGCCGGGAGAGAGGGATAGCGATGTTCGCGATCCTGGGCATCGCGACCTCGCTCAACGCCGTGCCGGTGTTCGAGGTGACCCATGATCAGGTCGTGGCATACCAGGCGGTGTCGGTAGTGCTCCTCCTGATGGCGTCCTTCTCGCTGTACGTCTCGAACCACATGACCGAAAGGGCGGGAAGGACCAGGCGAAGGGCCAAGGTATCGGACGGCATCGCCTACATCGGCGAGGGCAGCGGCCAGGGGGAGGTGCTCCGCTCTCTCGACCTCGGCCTCACCGGCCGCCCCGACTACGTTCTCGAGACCGACGAGGGCCTGGTGCCAGTGGAGGTGAAGACCGGCCGCACTCCCCGCGGGCCGCTGTTCTCCCACATCCTTCAGCTCGCCGCCTACTGCCAGCTGGTGGAGGAGAACCGGGGCGCGGTCCCGTACGGCATCATCCGATACGACGGAAGGGAGGATGTCATCCCCTTCGACGAGCGGCTGCGCTCCCTCCTGCGGGCGAAGCTCGGAGATATGCAGGAGAATCTGGACGGGGCGCCGGCGCACCGCAACCACCAGCGGCCCGGCAAGTGCCGCTCCTGCTCGCGCCGAGAGCGGTGCCCGGAGCGCCTGGAGTGATCACTCCACCGTGACGCTCTTCGCCAGGTTGCGCGGCTTGTCGATGGAGCAGCCCTTCTTCCTCGCCACATAGTAGGCGATGAGCTGCAGCACCACGGTCAGCGGGACCGGGCTGAGGATCGAAGGGACCTTGGGAATGCCTATCATGGCGTCAACGATGGCCGCCAGCTCCCGGTCCCCCTCGACGCCGATGCCGAGCACCGGCGAATCTCTGGCCGCGACCTCGGAGATGTTGCCCAGCATCTTGTCCCGGGTGTGGTCGTTCACCGCCGCCGCCACCACCGGGGTGGAGGCGTCCAGCAGCGCCAGGGGGCCGTGCTTGAGCTCTCCCGCCGCATAGCCTTCGGCGTGGATGTAAGATATCTCCTTGAGCTTGAGGGCGCCCTCCAGCATCGTCGGGTAGTTGATGTTGCGGCCCAGGTAGAATATGTCCCGGGCCGGCACCAGCATGTCGACCGCTTTCTCGATCTCGGAGGCCCGGTCCAGCACCCCGCTGACATGGCGGGGCATGGTGCGCAGCTCGGTGGACAGATGCCTCACCTCCGTCCGGTCCAGGGTCTGCCTCATGGTCCCCAGACGCAGCCCCAGCAGGTACATGGATATGAGCTGCGTGATGTACGTCTTGGTGGCCGCCACCCCGATCTCCGGACCGGCGTTGGTGTAGAACACATGGTCGGTCTCCCGCGAGATGGTGCTTCCCACCACGTTGGTGATGGCAAGCGTCCGGCAGCCCCTCTGGCGGGCCTCCCTGGCCGCGGCCAGGGTGTCAGCCGTCTCTCCCGACTGGGTCACCAGCACGGTCAGGGGGCTCTCCCCAGTTCCGGGGGAGTACCGGTACTCCGACGCCAGCTCCACGGTGGTGGGCAGCCGGGCCATCGATTCGATGATGTACTTGCCGACCATCGCCGCATTGTAGGACGTCCCGCACGCCACCAGCTTCACCGTGCTGAGGTCGATGTCCGGCATCACGGCCCCGGAATCGATCTCGTCCAGGCTGCCCAGCAGGCAGTTGTGGATGGCCGTCGGCTGCTCATAGATCTCCTTGAGCATGTAGTGCTCGAAGCCGCCCTTCTCGGCATCCTCCAGCGTCCAGGTGACGGTGGTCGGCTGCCTCTCCACGCGGCTGCCGTGGCGGTCGAAGATGGTGACGCCGCCGGCGGTCACGATGACGCTCTCCCCCTCCATGATGTACAGCACGCGGCTGGTCAGGCTTAGCACGGCCGTCACGTCGGACGCGACCATGTTCTCCCCCACCCCCATGCCGATGACCAGGGGATTCTCCTTCCTTGCCGCCACGATGCGGTCGTCGCCCTCCACCATGGCCGCCACGGCATAGGTGCCCTTCACCTTGGCCAGCGCTGCCACCAGGGCGGCATGGGCATCGCCCTCGTAGTACCGCTCCATCAGATGGACCAGCACTTCGGTGTCTGTTTCCGAGGTAAAGACGTGGCCCTCGTCCTCGAGCTCCTTCCTCAGCGCGAGGTGGTTCTCGATGATGCCGTTGTGGACCAGGGCGATGCGTCCGGTGCAATCGACGAAGGGGTGGGCGTTCTCCTTGGACGGCTTCCCACAGGTGGCCCAGCGGGTGTGCCCGATGCCCATGCTACCATCCCATCGCGGGATGGTGGGCTCGATCTTGGACATCTCGCCCTTGTCCTTGAACACCTTCAGGCCATCCGATGCGATCGCTATGCCGACCGAATCGTAACCGCGGTACTCCAAGCGCCTCAGTCCATCCAGCAGGATGTCCTCAGCCATCCGCTGGCCGGTGTAACCTACGATGCCGCACATCAGACCACAACGCTCTTGTTCTCCAGGTTGCCGGAGACCCGCACTCCATCATCGATGCGGCAGTCCGCCCCTATCACCGAGCCAGGGGATATCACGACCCTGGAGCCGACATTGGTGTCCTGACCGATATGTGCGCCCACGTCGGTGAGCTGGAATACTTCGCGGTCCGCCCGGACGATGCATGCGTCGGAGGGCGCGAACAGCCCGGCATTGGCCCTGACCCCGTCCCCGATGACCGATCTTGAGAGATGGGTATGGGAGCCGATGACGGCGTTGCTCATGATCAAGCAGTGAGAGACGTAGCTGAACGGTCCGATCTGCACCCCGTTGCCGATGGAGGTGGAAGCGAGGACCACCACGTTGGGGCCGATGTCGCAGCCCTCCCCGATGGTGACCGGCCCCTCGATATAGCATCCTGAGCGCACCCTTGTTCCCGCGCCGATGGCCACCTGGCCCTTCATTATCACGCCCGGCTCCACCGTTCCCTTGATCCCCTGTCCGTTGAAGTCCAGCGCCTGGGCGTTCACGTTGAGCAGGTCC
Organism: Methanomassiliicoccus sp. UBA345; assembly: GCA_002504525.1. Lineage (GTDB taxonomy): Archaea > Thermoplasmatota > Thermoplasmata > Methanomassiliicoccales > Methanomassiliicoccaceae > DTU008. The sequence continues at coordinate 166,835 of DATD01000035.1, read as the reverse complement.
CACGGATACACCGCATCGTTCCATCGGCCCTTGGACTTCACCGCCGTTATCCCGAGCCCGGGAACCAGAGCGGCCAGCAGCTGGGTTATGCCCAGTTCCTTGCCGAAGACCTGAGAGCGGAAAATGTCGATCAAATGATCAGGGAAATAGTAGATGCCGGTGTTGATGATGTTTCCCATCCTGCTGTCGGGCTTCTCCACCAGGCCCACGATCCGGTTCCCCTCGATCTTGACCACGCCGTACTTGGAGGGGTTCTCCGACTCCGCCACCACCATGGTGGGGCCGTTCATGCTGCCCAGCAGGTCGGAGATCAGTTGCGCATCGATCAGGTTGTCGCCCGCAACGGTAAGGAAGCCGCTTCCATTCAGCTTCGGCCCGGCCAGGGCGAGGGCGTGCGCCGTCCCCAGAGGCTTCTCCTGGACCACATATTCGATGGACGCGCCGAACCGCTTCCCATCCTGGAAGTGAAGCATGATGGTGTCCCTGCGGTAGCCGACAACCATTATGATGTCCTTTACGCCGTTGCTCACCAGCGCCTCGACGATGTATTCAAGGATGGGGCGGTTCCCCACCGGTATCATGCCCTTGGGGCGGGACATGGTGAACGGTCGCAATCGCGTGCCCTCGCCCGCAGCTAGAATGACTGCCTTCACGGACCTTCCTCCTGATGCTCGATTCAACTACACGGACTTAAATATATTCCCCATCACGCAAGGCCAGTCCTCCGTGCGGGTCGTTATCATCCGAAGGAACCTGTCAGCAAGGTTTATAGGATGGATATAATTCTAAAGATATTATATTCAGATGCCGAGGGTGAGCGATGGCTTCAGTTCCGAACAGGATTCCCGGAGAGGTGCACAGGTTCTTCGACAGCCCAGGAGGACATTCCATCATCGTTCGAGGGGACGCCGGAACCGGGAAGACCACCTTTGCCCTGCAGGTGGTCGAAGAGCTCCAGTCCATGGATCGAAGCTTCTATCACTCCACCAGGGTGTCGGACCGCTCGCTGCTGTCACAGTTCGGCTGGCTGAACGAGATGATGAACGCGGCGGAGCTATCGGACAACTTCTCGCGCAGGAAGGGGGCATCCCCGGCCGGGCGCCATGAGCTGAGCGACCTGAAAGGCATCGCCGAAGGGATGTCGGGCCTGTCCAAGGGCAGCAAGCTCGCCATCACCGTGGGGAGGGACATGGGCGAGCTCGAAGGGCTGTACCGCAAGATCGAGAGCAACCTTCCCCACAAGTGCCTGGCAGTGATCGACTCCATCGATGCCATGGCCGACATGTACGGGCTGACCAGCGCCAAGCTGCTCAACACCATCCAGCGGGACATCGTGGAGGTGTACGGCAGCAACGTGCTGTTCGTGGCCGAGCGATCGACCTCTGACCTTGACTATCTGGTCGACGGGGTCATAAACCTGAGCCGGTCGGAGTTCAACCGCCGCCGCCTGAGGGAGATGGAGATCCTCAAGATGAGGGGGTGCGAGATCCAGCAGCCCAAGTACATCTTCACCCTGAGCGGGGGGCGCATCCAGACCTTCGGATATCCCCGGGCGGAGCCGGTGGAGGGTGCCGCGATGCGCTGGAGGGCCATCCCGGACCGGGAGGGAGCGGTATCGACGGGCATCGCCGACCTTGACGTGCCGCTGGACGGGCTTGCCAGGGGCTCCATGACCCTCATCGAGCTGGGGCCGGGCGTCCCCGGCGCGGTCAGCGGGGCGATCGAGGCGAGCCTGGTCTCCAACTTCGCGGCCCAGGGCCGAGGCGTCATCTGGGTGCCTATGAGGAAGGCCTCGGCGGAGAGCGCCAGGGCCAGGGTCGTGCCGTCGATCCCCAAGGAACGGTTCGACAGCTGCGTGCGCATTCCCGAGAAAGCCAATCAGATGAACTTTTCCGATGCGCCATACATCCTGCCGTTCGAGGGGGAGAGCGCTTTCCTGGATTTCAAGTGGCAGAACATCGAGTATTCCCTGTCGGGGGCGGGACGGCCGATCCTTGTCCTAATGGGCTTCGACACCATGCAGTCGATGTACGGCAGCGAGCTGAGCGATCAGCTCATGGACTTCCTTGCGATGGTGAGGCGGAACCAGGGGATCTTCGTCGCCCTGGCGCCTCCCTCGGTCGGCTCGATCGGACGCATGGCGGATCTGGCATCCACCAGGCTGAGGGTGGACCGGGTGGGCGGCACGGTGCTGATGTATGGAGAGGAACCGTTCACCGAGTGCTACACATGGCACTTCGAGCCGAGGGAGGTGGGCGGGGGAGTGAGCCTGACGCCCATCCTATGAGGTGATGACATGCTAAAGGATGCTTTTCCCGATAGTTCAGCGACGCTCATGGTAGGAAGCCCCGGCATAGGCATGCTGGAAGTGGCAGTATCGATCGCCAAGGAATGGATGGACGGCGGCGACAGGGTGGTCTTCATCGCGGTGGACCTGCTACCGGCCGATCTGATCGAAGTGATGAGCGCGTTCGGAGTGAGCGAAGAACAGAGGAACGAACATCTGTGCATCATCGACTATCACTCGTCGCTGCTGGGCTCGATGGACGGCCGCACCGCGTGCCAGGGCACCGACATCAAGAGGTGCTCCGACCTGGAGGGCATCATGTTCAACATATCCGCCATGGCCTCCGATGCCGAGCGTCCGCTGAGGATCATCATGCATTCGCTGTCCACGCTGTTCCTGTACAACCAGGCCAATGTGGTGCTGAAGTTCGTACAGATATCGTCATCTCGGATACACAACGATCTCAGCACCGCGATCTTCACCGTCAACGAGGGCGTTCACGACGAGAGGACGGTGAACCACCTTATGGCCATCTCCGATGGGGTGATGGAGCTGAAGTTCGACGAGAACCTGCACCGCCGCATGCGAATTCGCAACATGAGGGGGTGCGTCACGTCTTCGAAGTGGACGCCGTTCGATATCCGGCAGGTGGAGTGAACTTCACTCCATCTCTTCGGCAGCCATGGTCCCGTAGATCGAGGCGTTGAAGCTTTCCCGGTTCTGGACGGTCGCCCTCACATAGATGGGGCACTCCGCCTTGGGCCGGAGGACCAGTTTCTTCCTCTGACAGAATATCAGACCAGTGTTCATGCCCGACTCGGGCCGCCTGTCCATGTACAGGCATGAGAAGCATTGGGGCTTTTCGGTGTTCAATGCGTCATCGACGTTGTCTCCCTATTTATTCGTTATGACCGGCTCTCCGAAAGAGATGCGAGGAACGATGTCAGCTCGCGAACCTCCACACCACCGGCGCGGCCGAGGTTGACGACGCAGAAGGGGCAGGGGGCCAGGAGCACCTCCGCTCCGGCCCGCGCGGCGCTGTCGACCCTCCGCCGCGCCATCCTCAATGCCAGGTCCGGCCGCGCCGAGGCCACCCCGCCCCCTCCGCCGCAGCATCCTTCGTCGTCCATGTCCACCACCCTCAGGCCGGGAACGGAGGCGAGCAGTTCGCGGGCATAGTCGATGGTGTGAGGGCCGACCGTCCGGAGCAGATGGCATGGGGAGTGCAGCGCCACGGTAAGGAGGCGTGATGAGCGCAGCCTTAGCCGCGCCGGGGTGATCGACTCGTACAGATATTCGAGCACATGGAGCGCCTCCACTCCGTTCGACCGGCGCAACTGGACGGCGCAGCCGGGGCATGCGGTGACGACCGCCTCGGCCGCTTCCAGCAGCGGAGCGTTGATGCTTCGAAGCCTCTCTGCCTCCCTCCTCTCCCCGATCTTCTCCAGCGGGGAGCCGCAGCAGGACCAGCCGTCCGGGACATAGGTCCGGTCGCCGGTGGAGAGCAGCAGGTCGATCGCCGCCTGGACGGAGGATGCAGTCCTCGCCTCCCCGACGCAGCCGGGGAAGAACAGGGTGGAGCCTTCCGATGGCGCTCTCATACTCGACACTGGCGCGATGGTGCGGCCGAACTGACGAGAATTGCGCAGCATGCGATCGCCGCCCTCGCTGCGGGCGCCATGACGGACGCGCATGAGCATCACCGCATCGGTGAGGGGCAGCCTTGACGGGCAGGCCGACTCGCACTGCGCGCAGGAGGTGCACATCTCCAGCGGAGAGGACAACGTCGAGTTTTCTCGCGAGAATCGTGAGACCTCCACAGCGAGGCGGCGCGGCCCCGGGAACGTTTCGCGTCCTTCCAATCGAAGTACGGGGCACACGCTCTGGCAGGCGCCGCACTTGATGCATCTGTTCTCGGGATGCAGCATCACAGGACCTCCTCCACGGCGAGCGCCGCCTTCCATGCATGCACCACGACGTCCCCCAGTCCGCGGCCGAGCGGGTACGACATCCCCTTGGCGAGAGAGCCTGCCACCACGACGTTGCGAAGCGAACCGCCCTGCAGCGTGACCGCTTTGCCCTTTCTTGTCGCGATGCCGGTCGAGAGGGCGGAGCGTAGGCGATGTGATGCAACGCCCGGCGACGGAGCGGAGGAGGTCTTGAACAGGCGAAGGGGATCGATGACGTTGCGGCCTTCCACGTCCAGACCTCCCGACGGGACGCCGCCGGTGGCTAGCACCAGAGCATTGAATCTCGCCTTCTGAGTCCTTCCTCCCGAGGACAGCAGGGCGCCGGCAGCCTCCCTTCCGTCAATGTCCAGCGACATGAGCCGGCGGTCCTTGAGGACCGTGACGCCCAGCCTCGCGGCGGTCCCTTCCATCAGCGCCTGGAACCGGCGGCCCGGCCACGAGAGCGGCGTCGCCGCCTCGACTATGCGTTTGCCCGAGCGCTTCCTCAGCTCGGCCAGAAGATCGTACGGCGATCGCTGCGGCAGCGGCGGCAGTACAATGGTGCTTTCTGCCACATCGTTCATCAGAACGCTCCCGAGCTCTTCGGCGAAGCGGTCGCGGTCCAGCTCCGGCGAGAATGAAGGGGAGAACCAGTAGGGGCGGGGCCGGACGCGGTGCGACCGCCCGATCTCCCGGCTGACGAGGTCTGGATCGAGGTCCCCGTTCCCGACCAGGCCGACGACCGCCACGTCCCGGTCGCGGGTGGTCCAGTCGAACAGCGGGCTGGTCAGCGATTGCTTCATGGCGGTGCCAAAGTTGGTCAGGGCGTTCACCGGCCTCTTGGACATGACGTAGTAGGCGCCCTGCCGGCGGAACTGGGCCAGAAAGAAGGAGGCCCACTCCACCGCTTCCAGCTGCTCGGGATCGAGGAGCATCCTGCCGGTGGAGAGCGCGGTCGCCGGCGTCGCGGACGATATGACGGTGACGCTCCTGCCATCCAGCGCCAGCCGGGTGGCGGCGGTGAGGCCGGCCGCCCCTCCGCCGGCCACCAGCACGTCAGCGTCCACATCGGGAAGGCTCATCGGCCTTCCTCCGTGTGATCGATGCCGTACGCCTTCAGGAGGTGGGCCTTGAACATCTCCTGGCGGAGCTGCTCTCCGAACAGGACGGGCTCCACGCCCCTCCACCGTTCGCCATAGTAACGCTGCAACTCCCTCGCCCCCTGGTCCATGGCCGAGGCCATGTTCACCGCGCACAGCCCTGCCTGGCAGTAGCCCATCCCGGCCCGCGTGCGCCGCATGAGGTCGCCGATGTCGCTGACGTCCGGCGACGACGCATAGTGCTCCATCTCGCCTCGGGTGACGGCCTCGCACCCGCATCCCGGGACCGTCGAGAACGGCGATAGGGCCGCTGCGCTGGTCCCATGGCGATAGCGCATCGCCTCGAGGTCGAAGTCGCTCGACGGCGCATCATCGAACGGCTCGATCTCCTCGTCGGCGGTGCGGCAGCGCGCCGCCCGGCCCAGCTTCTCCATCACCGCGTCCGATGTCCTCTCCGCCATGAGGCGGAAGGTGGTCAGCTTGCCACCCGCCACGCTGATCAGGCCGTCGACGCCGTCGCAGGCGTGGTCGATCACCTGGAACGTTCTGGAAGCACCTCGGCCGGCGCTGCCGCCGCCCAGAAGCGGGCGGGCCCCGGCGTAAGCGCGGACCGCTCTCGATTCTTTGATGCCCGGCAGAACGGCCTCGGCCTCGGCGATCAGGCGCTCCACTTCCGCGCTGGTCGCCCGATCTCCCGCAGCGCCGGCCGACGAGGTCGTGCCGAGAATGGTGGCGGTGCGATGAGGAACGAGTATGTCGCCGTCGGACGGCGGCCGCAGCCGGTTGACCAGGCGGTTTACCAGGCGGCCGTTGAACACTACCAAGGTGCCCTTGTCGATGCAGAGCGGGATGCTGACGCCCAGCATGGCTGCGACCTCCCCGGCCCAGGCGCCGGCGGCGTTGATCACCACGTCCGCAGCGACCCTCCGCTCCCTTCCCCCGCGGCCGATGACCGCTTCGAAGCCGCCGTCGATGCGGCGGATCCTCCGCACCGGGCTGTGGTTCAGCACCGTGGCGCCATGGCGGCGCGCCGAGCTGACGTTGCCCAGCGCGAGGAAGAACGGATCGATGGACGCGTCCGGGACCTTGACCGCCGCCTTGATCCCCGCGTCCAGGCAGGGCTCGATCTCCCGCGCCTCCCTGGTGTCGATCTCCTCCGCCCTGATCCCGGCCCTGCCGCAGGCCGGGAGGAAGCGGTCCACATATTCGGCATCGTCCCTGCTAGCCGAAACGAACAGGCCGCCGGTGTCCTCGATGCAGAATCGGGCGATGCGCTTGAGCACCGCTCCCTCCTCGGCGCATTCCCTTGCCGAGACCGGGTCGGTGACGGCATACCTCGCGCCGCTGTGGAGCATGCCATGGTTGGCCCCGGTGGCGCCGGCGGCGAAGTCCCCCGCCTCGACCAGCATGACCTCGGCACCTCTCATGGCGAGGTCCCTGGCTATGCCGGTGCCGGTGGCCCCTCCGCCGATGATGAGCGCTTCCACCCTAGAACGCATCGGCCTGCAAGCTCGCTCGTTGCTTATATTATTTCACGCTCACCGTTCGCCTAGATATGGTCGTGCTGCATCTCCCGCTCCTGCCTTCTCTCCAGCTCCTGCGTCTCCTTGCTGATGAGGAATGTGAGGACCACCCGGATGAGCACAATGCCGCCAAGCCGGAGGATCTCCTCCAGATTGGGGACCAGAACGCTGAGCACGATGTCGCTGGCGATCAGGAAGTCCAGACCGAAGATGAGCCGGCTGGTCAGCTTCTCCCTGATCATGACGAGGTCCAGCCTCCGATGGGAGTCGGAGGCCCGTTGGATCAGGTGCGTCCAGGCCAGGCGGATAAAGGCGTCGAAGCTGGCCAGAATGATGACGATGATCCCGAATCCAGCAATGATCCAGGCGATGATCTCGACGATATCCATCGGGGTCATGAAGGACAGGCCGCTCCGGATGATTGAGTTATAGATAGAAGAATAAAAGAGTAGCGGGGGGTCGATTTGAACGACCGGTCTCCGGGTTATGAGCCCGACGGGATGTCCTGGCTACCCCACCCCGCTATGTAAGCACCACTAATGCGATTGCCTTAATAAAGCTTCCGAGAGCCAATATCCCTGGCGCATGCTTATACGAGCATGATCGGTTCCTCCGGCTGTTCAGATAAGAATTGCCGCGAGGATGCTACTACTGCAGGAGCCAGATGAAGTTGCTTAGTGTTTGATGAATATAATTGTCATATAAAATATCCTCATTTTTAGAAAAAAGTTTCGGGTAAATCTACTTAATAGATACCGTAATTGAAACTTAGCGTTCTGTTTGTTTTCGAACGGACGTACATCGGGCGCCGATAACTGGTCATGCTGTTCCTGACGGTGCGCCCAGAGAACGCAATGGAGAACAGAACATGCTATTCAACATCAGCGCAGCTAAGGACACGCTCGCTCGCATCGAGTCCGGCCTATCCGACCATTTGGACAGCCTTTTCTTGCCGGTAAGAAGGTGGGGGCGGGAACTTCAGGTCTCGGCATATGCTGGCCAGCCCGGCGCGGGGGCCGATGGTCCTTCGAAGCTCATGAACGATGCGAACCCGGAAGGCGCGCCCCCCGAGAACGTGATCTCGATAAGAGGACTGACCAAGATATTCGGGCCCAAGCCCCAGGCGGCCATCAAGCTGCAGGAGGGCGGGGCGAGCAAACAACAGGTGCTGGAGCGGACCGGTTCGGTGGTAGGGCTGAAGGATATCGACCTGGACGTTCGCGAGGGTGAGATATTCGTAGTGATGGGGCTGTCCGGCTCCGGAAAATCCACTATGCTGAGGTGTCTCAACCGGCTCGTGGAGCCTACCGCCGGAAGCATCCTCGTCAACGGCGTCGACATAAGGAAGCTAGATGACAGGGGGCTGCTCAACTTCCGCCGGCTTCACCTGGGGATGGTGTTCCAGAACTTTGGCCTTCTGCCCCACCGGACCATCCTGGACAATGTCGCCTATGGGCTCGAGGTCAGGGGCATGCCGCTCGAACAGAGGCATGCCAAGGCGATGAGCATGATCGAGCTGGTAGGCCTGAAGGGCTACGAGTCATCATTGCCATCCCAGCTAAGCGGTGGGATGAAGCAGAGGGTCGGCCTGGCCCGGGCGCTCGCCAACGATCCCGGGATCCTCCTGATGGACGAGGCATTCAGTGCGCTGGACCCGCTCATCCGGAGGAGCATGCAGGACGAACTCCTGGACCTCCACGACAAGCTTGGAAAGACCATAGTGTTCGTTACCCATGATCTGGATGAGGCGTTGAGGCTCGGCGACCGCATAGCCATCATGAAGGACGGACAGATCGTACAGGTCGGCACTCCCGAGGAGATCCTGACCAATCCGGCCGACGACTACGTGGCCAGCTTCCTGAACGGCATCGACCGCTCCAAGGTCATGACATGCGAGAGCCTGATGAGGAAGCCAGAAGTGGTGATCCCCCTGAGGACCGGACCCCGCACCGCCCTGAGGATGCTGGACGACTCTGACCAGGTCACGGGATTCGTGGTGGAGAAGGACAAACGCTTCATCGGCCTGGTAAAGGCAGAGGACCTGCTCAAGGCGCTGGAGCGGTCCTCTCCTCTATCCGAAGCGGTCAGGGCGGATGTCCTGACAGTAACGCCGGGGACCATGGTGGAGGACCTGATCACCATCCTGGTGGAGACCGACTACCCCATACCGGTGCTCGATGACGGTGGCATGCTGATGGGCGTGATCTATCCTGGCTCGGTCATGGACAAGGTCCGGCCCGCCAACGGCAACACGCCGGAGGAGGTGCCGGCATGAGCGGGGGCATCCCGCTGGGCGAGTGGGCCGAGACGCTGGTCGACTGGATAGCTCTCAATCTGAGCTTTCTGCTCGGCATCATCTCCGATTTCCTGGACTGGCTGCTCAAAACGGTCGCAGGGATCTTGGAAGCCTTTCCCGCCCTGCTGTTCATCATAGTCGTCGCAGCGATCACCATTCTGCTGACCAGAAAGTTGCTACTGACATTGGGCGTGGCGATCGGACTGCTGCTCATCGACAACATGGGGTTGTGGGGGCAGTCCATGGAGACCCTCTCCCTGGTGCTGGTGGCTGCCGGCACCGCTGTCCTGCTCGGCATACCGCTGGGCATCATGTCAGCCCGCAATGAGCGGGTGGAGGCGGTCACCAAGGTGTTCTTGGACTTCATGCAGACCATGCCGTCCTTCGTCTACCTGATCCCGGTGGTCATCTTCTTCGGCCTCGGCAACGTGCCCGGAATGATCGCCACGGTGGTATTCGCCATCCCCCCGGTGGTGCGCCTGACCAGCCTGGGGATAAAGCAGGTGCCCAAGGAGCTCAACGAGGTCGCCGACTCGTTCGGCAGCTCGAAGCTGCAGAAGCTGTCCTACGTGCAGCTGCCGGTGGCGATGCCCACCATCCGGGCGGGCATCAATCAGTGCGTCATGCTGTCCCTGTCCATGGTGGTCATCGCCTCCATGATCGGGGCGCGGGGGCTGGGCTACAACGTCCTGGTGTCGATCCAGAGGATCGACGTGGCGATGGGGTTCGAGGCCGGACTGGCCATCGTGATCATCGCGGTCATCCTGGACAGGATATCCCAGAACATCGGAGGCGGACGGCCATCAAGGTGAAGGAGCGGCCGTCTGCGGCCGCTCCGGAACACGTAAGAGGAATTTATATGGTAAAGAACAAGAAGATACTCGCAGCGGTGGCGGCGATCGTGGTGATCGTGGTCGTCGTTGCGGCTGTTGGCCTCATCGGCAGCGGTGAGGCCCAGGACAAGGAACTGCAGTTCGGATATGTGACGTGGGATGGCGAGGTCGCCAGCACCAATGTCCTGACCCTCGTGCTCGAGGAAGCGGGCTACGACGTCAAGATGGTCTCGACGGATGCCGGACCTCTATACCAGGGGCTGTCCCAGGGAGGCCTGGACTTCACGACGTCCGCTTGGCTGCCGGTCACCCATGCCAGCTACCTGGAGAGGTATAGCGACAAACTCGACCGGGCCGGCGTGAACCTGGAGGGCTGCAAGATCGGCATGGCGGTCCCGAAGTACGTCTATGATGCCGGAGTGCACACCATAGCTGACCTGAGGGACCATGCCGCCGAGTTCGACAGCCGCATCGTCGGCATCGAGCCGGGCGCCGGCGTCGTCATGGCCACCGAGAGGGCCGTCGACGAGTACGCTCTCGACGGGTTCACGGTGCAGACCAGCAGCAGCGGCGGAATGCTCGCCGAGCTGAAGAGCGCCTATGCGGCCGAGGAGTGGATCGCGGTGACGCTGTGGTCCCCCCACTGGGCGTTCTCCGAGTGGGACATGGCGTACCTGGATGACCCCGAGGAGGTCTACGGCGGCGCGGAGGTCGTAGAAACGGTGGCCCGCACCGGCTTCGCCGAGGACAACCCCGGAGCGTACGCCATCATCTCGGCATTCAACTGGACCCAGGATGACTGCCAGTCGGTCATGGCGGACATCTTCGCTAACGACATGGACGAGAAGGGGGCGGCCCAGAAGTGGATCGACGCCAACCGTGACAAGGTCGACTCCTGGATCGCGGCGGGCAAGGCTGGCGCTGACGGCGAGAATGCCTGATGCAACAGAAGGCATGGGGCGGGGCCGACCCCGCCCTTCAAACCGTTTATCGCAATAATTCTCCATGCCAACAAACTTTCAAAGCTGTAAGGGATGATAACTGCATGACCTCGCAGGTGCGTTGACGTGCTGGAATCGACCATAGTGGTGAAGCCCCTGGAGAGCTGGGCCATCGACATCTCGAAGAAGCTGAAGGTGCCCATCCGCATCGTCGAGAGCGCGATGGGGCAGGACGGCACCATAAGCAGCCTGGTGGAGTTCCGGCTGGAGGGGACCACCAAGGAGGCGGTCCTGGAGGAGATCGCGCGCCACCCTGACACCACCGAGCTCATCATCTCCGAGGAGAGCGAGGACGCCATCCTCGGCAACATCACGGTCACCAGGTGGATGATGGGCAAGGCACTGCAGAGGACCAACATCTACGTCATAGGGGCGAGGACGCTCACGCAGGGGGCGGTGGAGTGGCGTCTCATGGCCGCCGACGAGGCGGACCTGCGGGGGCTGGTCAGCGACCTGAAGGAGGCGGGCTGCGTTGTCAGCCTGCGAAGGAAGCGCCAGATAAACGACTTCAATATCCTGACCAAACGGCAGGAGCGGGTGATGGAAAAGGCGCTGGAGATGGGTTATTATGACTATCCGCGCCGGGTAACGGGAAGGGAGCTGGCCAAAAGGATAGGCATCAGCCAGTCGACGCTGTACGAGACGCTTCAGAGCTCCCAGCGGAAACTTGCCGAGACCTATCTTCTGAGAAAGAGGATGCACTGAGCGGCCTCGGAGAAGGCCGGTGTTGAAGGCCTCGAGGTCCGAAGCCGCCATCAGCCCAGGATGATGGCGTTCAGAACAGCTTCCTCAGGCGCAGCACGTCGTTGAGATCTCCCTTTATCCGAACCTTTCTCAGGGCGAAGGCCTTCATGGGCTTGATCTTCCCTTCGATGATCCCCTGGATGGTCTCCGGGTCGGACGTCATGGTCAGGTCGGCGTTCTCCAATCGGCCCTCCTTGAAGTCCTGGGCCTTGCGATCGTGCAGATGAAAATTGTACACCTCACTGCCGAGGTCCAGCATGACCTTCTTGTCCATGCCCTCCAGCTCAGCACGGAGCGCTTTGTCGTTGTCGGATTTTTCATTGAATTTTTCTATCAGGTCCCGCAGGAGAGGTTCAACAGTCATGGTCATTCCATCCATTCGTCTAGATTTGACATCTTGCATATCGAATACATTTTCTTGGCGGTCGCCCACGACCGGCGGGTGTATGGCGGAAGGTCGCCGTTCGTTCTGGTCCAGCGCTCCAGGAAGGCCATGGTCGCGGGATCGGTGGGATACCCGGAGCCGATGTTTTCCCCCAGCTCCTCCCCTATGGAGCGCACCGCCCGGTCCCGCACCACCTTGGCGACGATGGACGCCGCTGAGACCACTGGATACAGGGAATCGGCCCGGTGGCAGCTGACCATGTCAGGCTGGCATCGGAGCAGGGAAAGGATGTTTTGGCCGAACCTTTCCGCCACCACGTCGGCCGCGTCGACGAACACCTTATGGGGAGCGAGCCGATCGATGACAGCCGCGAAGTGCTGCACCTCCAGTTCGTTCAGGGACCCTTCTCCCCGGGCATCGATCTCCTCCGGCGATGCTACCGACACCTCGACCCGGGCGACGGCCATGATCCCATCGTAGAGCTCCTCCCTCCTGGCCGAGGTAAGCAGCTTGGAATCCTTCACCCTGAGCTGTCGGAGAGAGAGGTCATCCTCGACCATCACTGCCGCGACGACCAAGGGACCGAGAACGGGACCTCGCCCCGCCTCATCCGCTCCGCAGATCATTGCCGCTCGATTTTGCTTGACATATTTATGAGTATCGTGGTATCGAAAGGAGTGGGTTAGCAAGGTTCATCAGCCATCGCCGCACTACCAGAACGATAACATGTCCAAGGTATACTTTGCGGGCCTGCGGGCTGACAGGCAGTCGCAGAACGTTCCATCCAAGATTCGAAGACTGTTCGAAGAGGCCGGGCTTGGCAGCACTTTCGGAAATGAGGACCTGGTGGCGGTGAAGACCCACTTCGGCGAGCCGGGCAGCACCACCTTCCTGCGCCCCCAGTTCGTCGGCGCGGTGGTCGACATGATCCGCCAGGGAGGAGGAAAGCCGTTCCTCACCGACTCCAACACCCTCTATCTGGGAGGGAGGAGCAATGCTGTGGACCATCTGATCGCGGCGGTCCGCCACGGCTACACGTACCCCGTCATCGACGCCCCGGCCATCATCGCCGACGGGCTGCTGGGCAAGGACGAGGTGGAGGTGGAGGTCGACCTCAAGCACTGCCGAACGGTCAAGTTCGGGGCGGCCGCGCACCACGCCTCCTCCATCCTCGTGGTGTCGCATTTCAAGGGCCATGCCATGACCGGCTTCGGGGGCGCCCTCAAGAACCTGGGCATGGGCTTCGGCTCCAGGGCCGGCAAGCTGGAGATGCACAAGCTGGCCCATCCGGCGGTCGATGAGGACCGTTGCACCGGATGCGGCATCTGCGCCCAATCCTGTCCGCAGTCGGCCATCGACGTGGATAAGAAGGCCGTTATAGACACCGAACGCTGCACCGGCTGCGGGGAGTGCTGGGTGGCCTGCCCCTGCGATGCCATCGGCCCTCAGGACCCCCAGAGCCTGATCGACATCCAGGAGAAAATCGTGGAGTACTGCTACGGCATCCTGGAGGGCAAGAAGGGCCGGGTGGGGTACATGACATTTGTCGTCGACGTCACGCCGCACTGCGACTGCCCCGGATGGTCGGACCTGCCGGTGGTGCCGGACATCGGCATCCTGGCATCGCTGGACCCGGTGGCCATCGACCAGGCCGCGGCCGACCTGGTCAACCGGGCCGGGGGGCTGGAGGGAACGCAGCTCTCGCACCACCTCGCTCCGGGAGAGGACAAGATCAGGGCGCTGGTCGATGTCGATTGGACCGCCCAGCTGCGGTACGCGGAAGAGCTTGGCCTGGGTTCCAGGAAGTATGAGCTTATCGAGCTATGAATGATGTTTATCGAACGTAGGCGAGAGAACACACTATTACGATCGCGGGATGGTCACGACATGAGTACGTTCGGTGACCTCCCCGCAACACGTTTAATATAGTACTCTGTCAAGCGTTCGGATGCTCCTGACCGTCAAGCTCAAGCATAACAGAGATCTCAGCATTGAGCTGGCGAAGGCCAGACAGGTAGCCGAGTACGCCGTCGAGCACCGTTCCCGCAGCTCGGCCGACGTAAGACACTTCGGTCTTAAATCGATTATAGCCAATCAGATTCTCAGGAAGTATGGCAACAATCGGAGTATAAGGGCCGTAAAGAACATCGTTCTGATAGTTCCGGGTCAAGGGATCAAGTATGATTCAGAGACTCGCATCATCAGAGTGCCGTGTCTCAAGCTGGCAATGGACGCTAGCTATTTACTATCATTCGAAAAGATAAACCAAATGGAACTGAACGGCGAGTACGCCTTTATCACCATGACCGTTCCCGAACCGCCATTGATGAGCGTACAGAGCTTCATCGGCATCGACCGCAATACTACCGGCCACATCGCCGTTGCCGCTAACCCTGCGACCGGCAAGGTCTGGAAGCTTGGAAAACAATGCCAGCATGTTCATGAAAAATACAAGGAAATGAGGAGGAGATTGCAGAAACAATGTAGATACAAGGAGGTCAAGAAGATAAAACAACGTGAGAGCCAGATGGTCAGAGACACCAATCATAAGGTGTCGAAGAAGATAGTTGATATCGCTGTCCAGAACGCTTGCGGCATAAAAATGGAACAACTGGACGGAATACGGAATAACCGCAAGCAAGCCGTGTCGTTCCGCTACTCTCTTAACAGTTGGTCGTTCTTTCAGCTGCAACAGATGATAGAGTACAAGGCCAAGCTGAATGGAGTATCGGTCGCCTACGTCGCACCGCAGTACACGAGCCAGGAATGCTCAAGATGCGGTCTCTTAGGCGCCAGGAACGGCAAGGACTTCACGTGCTCGTGCGGGCACGTTGACCATGCCGACGTCAACGCGTCGTTCAATATCGCGTTGCGCCCCTCGATCGAGGAAAGCGTTGGTCGATCGCATGCAGACAGAGATGTATGTGAAGGGCGCATTGATACCCCTCGGGAGGCAACGCCGTGAACGACGGTGACCTCGAATCCCACGATTTAAATCGTGGTAGTGTCAAAATATCTTTATTCAGGAGGAGGATTTTGGATGGCCGATATCAAAGTGATGGACATGCAGGCTGCAGCTGACGTTCAGAACCGTCGCCTGACCAAGGGGTTCATGTTGACCCGGGTCGGCGTTACGAGTGTCAAGAAACCGGTAAAGGTGGTAAGAGGAGATACGATTAACACGCTCTTCTGCACCATCGATGTGTACGTGGACCTTCCGTCCACCCAGAAGGGCTCTCACCTGTCGAGGAACCTCGAGGCGATCAACGAGGCAGTGGAGGAAGGATTGCGTTCCGGCATCCCCGGCATCGAGGTCTTCGCGGCCGAGCTGTGCCGCTCACTGCGGGAGAAGCACGAGTATTGCACCTACGCCGAGGTGCGCGTGACCGCCGACTATTTCATGGAGCGCCCCGGCCCCAGCGGCAAGACCAACCTGGAGGCGTTCAAGATCATGGCCCAGGCGGTGAGCCGCAACTCCGATGTCCTCAAGAAGATGATCGGGGTCGAGGTCATCGGCATGACCGCCTGCCCCTGCGCCATGGAGACCGTCAGGGAGCAGTACGGTACCAACGTCACCATGGACGACAGCCTTCCGGTCATATCTCACAATCAGCGTAACATATCCTCCGTCCTGATGGAGGTCCCGGAGAGCCTCGATGTCGAGGCCAACGACCTGATCGAGATCGTGGAGGCATCGTTCAGCAGCCCCACCTATGAGGTGCTGAAGAGGAGCGACGAGGCCAAGGTGGTGTTGCAAGCCCACCGCGAGCCCAAGTTCGTGGAGGACGTGGTCCGCACCATCCTGGCGAAGGTGCTGGAGCGGTATCCTGACCTTCCGGACGAAACACTCGTCACCGCGCGCAGCGAGAGCGAGGAGTCCATCCACAAGCACAATGCCTTCGCCGAGCGCGTGACCACGCTGGGCGACATACGCTCCGGCGCGTGAGCCGGCTTAAAGTGCCACCTGCCCGCGGCCGTCGACCGTGACCGCGGGCAACAGGACCACGAACTTCGCCCCCCGGGTGTGGTCCCCCGGAACACGGTCCTCCACCCACACCCTGCCCTAGAAGTCCTCCACCAGCTTCCTCACCAGGAACAGGCCCAGGCCGCTGCCGGCGGTCTTCGACCGTCCTCTCTGCTTGCGCTGGAACAGCTTGCTCTTCATTTCGTCTGGGATGCCGGGGCCGTCGTCCTCCACCGACACCTTGTAGTACTCCCTACCGTTCTCGAACATCTTGGCCAGGAATATGGAGATCTCCACCGGACCGGTGGAATGTTTGATGGCGTTGGTTATGAGGTTGTCGAACACGTCCCTCAGCAGTTCGCTGGCGATGACAAACTTCTTGATGGTGGTCTTGTAGCTGATCCTGACCTCGCGGCCAGGGAACTTCTCCGCCTCCGCGCGAACGTCCTCCAGCAGCCAGCCGATGTCGATCATGCCGTGCTTGGCCTCATGGCCCTCCACCTGCTGGATCTTCCGAACGTTCTCGATCAGCCGGTTGCTGGTCTCGATGATGTCCATCGGCTTGGTGAAATATTGCTTGTTCTTCTCCTCGATGTCCATCTTCTCCAACGCAAGTTCCAGGTAGCCTTTGATGGAGGCGTTCATATTGCTGATGTCATGGGACAGCAGGTCGATGTACAGCTCGGCCTGCTCCTTCGCCTCGATGGCATCGTGCTCCAGCTTCCTCTGCCTGGTGATGTCCTGAACGACCTCCACGCCCCCGATGATCTTGCCATCGGCGTCGCGGATGGGAGCGGCCGACGATATAATGGTCCCCCTGGTCCCATCCAGGCGCTGGATGTCGATCACTCCCCCCACCACGGTGTCGCCGGATTTCACGGCCCGGGAAAGGGGCCATTCCCCCGATCGCACCGTCATGCCGGTGTCGGCCCACCATCCTCTCGACTCTCTGAGATCGCCGACCGCTTTGTTGTGTGACGTGCGCCCTCCCCAGATGATGTCCACGATGTTGTTGCGCTGCTGGACCTTCCCCGCCCGGTCGGCGACTATGACGCCCACCGGTAGGTTGTCCAGGATCGTCTGCAGCCTCCTGCGCTCGGAATCCGCACGGGCCGCCAGCTCTTCTATCCTCCGCCTCCCCATGACCGACTCGGTCACGTCCTGGACCATTAGCAGGATGTTTCCGGTGTCCACCGGGCCGGGAAGCGGTATCGCCGCGACCTGCCAGAACGTCAGTTTCCCGCCGACCATGTGGGTGGCGTCCAATTCCTTCTCGATCACCGTCACGTCGCCTTTTATGGCCCTCTCCACCAGATCGAGCAGGCAGGGACCTTCCCCCTTGCTCAGGAAGGGCAGCTCAGTGAGCGGACGGCCGACCGTTCCCTCCGAGGTCGTCCCCAGGATGCCGAGCATCGCGGTGTTGGACAGCCTCGCCACCAGGTCCGACCGGCTCACCACCATGATGCCGTAGGTGGAGTTGTCGATGACCGCCTGCAGCAGATCATGTTGCTGGGCGAGCTCCAGGGTCAGTCGTTCCCTTGCCTCCTCGGCCCTCTTACGTTCAGTGATGTCGTGGACGATGGCATAGAGTATCACCCTGCCATGGATGTTGATAGGGCCGCTGAACACCTCGACGTCGCGGGCCGAGCCGTCGGAGAGCAGGTGCTGGAGGAACGAGTGCTGCTGGTCCTTGGAGGCCGCCCTGCCCAATACCTCGAACACCTGAGCGGATGGAAGGGACACCAGGTCGGTGATGTTGAGGGTGGTGAACCGCTCCCTCGGATAGCTGTAGAAGTCCACCGCCGCCTCGTTCACGTCGACGATGTCCCCGTGCACCGGATCGATCATCAGCATGACGGCATGGTTATCGTTGAAGAGGCTGTGGTATCGCTGATTGCTCTCCCGAAGCTCCTCCAGCGCCTTGCGCCTCTGTATCGAGTAACGTATCGTGCGCTCCAGGGTGGCAGTGTCCACCTTTCCCTTCACCAGGTAGTCCTGCGCTCCCTTCCTCACCGCCTCCATGCCCAGGTTCTCATCGGAGTAGCCTGTCAGAACGATGATGGGGATCGATCCCGCTGCCTTGATCATTCCCTCCACGGTATCGAGGCCGGACGAATCCGGCAGGCCAAGGTCGAGGAGTATGATGTCTGGCAGCACGGCCGGGACCATCTCCACCGCCTTCTGCAGGCGATCGGCGCTCAATATCGCCGATTTCAGGCTCTGGGAGTCCTCAAGGTTCGCCCTCATCAGCCCGACATCGCCTGGATTGTCCTCTACCAGGAGGACCTTTACCTCATCATCGGCCGGTCCGCCCTTCCCGTTCTTTCTGCGCTCGGTGCTGATCATTTTCGGATGCTCCGTGATTTCGCTCACTGGATGTAGCGATGGCCTATGGCCATCCGATGGATCGTTCGGCGGCCTTTCCCCCCACCCTGCTGTGGCACCATGCTGGATTTAATCATTGCGCGCGGCAGTGGCATGACTGCAATCAGCATATCGCGTCCTCTCCCACTCCCATCGCTAGGGTATCGTCTACGCATTATATAATTTGATTATTGATGCGATGCGTCACCTCGAAAGCGGTCCAGCTATCGGCACCTCCGGCCGGACGTGCTTCCGGATAGTGATTTATCTCCCCGGGCCCTACTGACCAGACATGGACATCAAGGCGATCGCGGTGGACATCGACGGCACCCTGACCGACCACAACAGGGTGCTCAGCACGCGGGGGATGGAGGCGCTCCGCCGCGTCCAGGACCGCGGAACGATCGTGTGCCTGGTGTCCGGCAACGTGCTGCCGATCGCCTATGCGCTGTCCACGTACATAGGGTTGGACGGGCCGGTCGTCGCCGAGAACGGCGGGATCGTGTGTCACGGCACCGAAGTGATCGAACTGTTCGACATGGAGCTGCCTCGGAAGGCGCTGCATAGGCTCCAGGAAGAAATGGAAGTGAAGGAGCTCTTCACAAACCGATGGCGGCGCACCGAGGTCGCCGTCGATAATTCGGCCGACCTGGAGCGGATGAGAGAGCTGCTGGAAGGATGGGAGCTGACGATAGAACGAACCGGCTTCGCCATACACATAATGAACGTGGGCCACGGAAAAGGAGCGGGAGTGGGAAGGATGGCGGCGATCCTCGGCCTGGGCGCCGGCGAGATGGCCGCGTTCGGCGACTCCGACAACGACACCAGCATGTTCCGCCGATGCGCTGCCTCGGTGGCGGTGGCGAACGCATCGCCCGCCGCCAAGGCCGCGGCCAGCTACGTCAGCCGGAAAGAGCACGCCGAGGGCGTGATCGAGGGGCTGGAGGAGCTCGGCCTGCTTTGAGGATGCTTACTTCCGCTGCAGGAGCTCCAGGGCGCCTTCCTCGTCCAGGCCGACAGCCAGGAGCAGATACTTCAGCGATTTCTTCATCACCATCTCCTCGCCCTTGTCGTCCATGTACGCCTCCATGACCACGGGGGCGCGGCGGAAGTACTCCACCCCGAACTCCGAGTAGTAGTAGGGAGCGTTGTCGGGGTCCAGCTCGGCGGCCTTCTTATAGGCGGCCTCAGCGTCGTTGAACAGGCCGGCCTCCACGCAGAAGGAGCCTATGGAACTGTGGTACATGGGATTCTTGGGGTCCAGCTCGGCGGCCTTCTTGTACGCCTCAAGGATGTCCTCGGTCTTCACCTTGGGGACCAGCACTCCTGCTTCCGCCTTGCCGTACCATCCCTCGGGATTGGACGGCTCCGTCTTGGTGACCTTCTCGAACCTGGATAGGGCCTTGGGATAGTCTCCATCGGCCAGCGCCTGGTATGCCTGCTTCATCAGCTTTTCGGTTTCCTCCATCAGAGCACCTCGGAGAATGTAACCCGGTGGATTACAAAAAGTTTTCTTATTGCCCGGGGGCCATCCGGCCGAGGGCGTGGTGAGAATCGGCAAAGCAATAAATAGCCAGGCCATAATAATCGGGCGTTTATCCGAGGCATTACATGGACGAGGGAACTGTCCGCAGGGTCGCCAAGGTGTCGAGGTTGGACCTCACAGATGACGAGGTTAGCATATACGCCGCCGATCTGGAGGACATCCTGTCCGCGTTCGCCGTCCTCGACGAAGCACCGACCGGAGAGGACTTCGATCTGGACCCCGTGCCAGTGGAGGACCGGCTCAGGGACGATGAGGTGATGGCCTACCCGGACCCCGGCCGCCTGCGAAGGGAGATGAGGACCGCGGACGGATGGGTGAGGGGGCCCCGCCTGGCATGAGCGTCATGGACCTGCTGGCGGCGGTACGGGACGCGGATGAGAGGCACCGCATCTTCGCTGAGCGGCTTGAAGACCCTCTCGCCTATGAAGTCGAGCACGCCTTCCACTTCTCCGCCAAGGACAATCTGTGCACCTCCGACTTCCAGGCCCGGGCCGGAAGCCGCATCCTGGAAGGATATCGTCCTCCTTTCGATGCCACGGCGGTCGCGAGGCTGCGGCAAGCGGGCGGGCTGCTGATCGGGAAGACCAACATGGACGAGTTCGGGTTCGGCTCCTTCAGCACCAACTCGGCCACGGGGGTGCCGCGCAACCCGTACGATGCAGCGCGCAGCTGCGGGGGGAGCTCGGGAGGAGCGGCGGCCGCGGCCAGCATGCTGGAGGGGCACCTCGCGGTAGGGGTGTCGACCGGCGGCTCCATCTCTTGCCCGGCCAGCTTCTGCGGCGTCGTCGGCCTGACGCCCACCTACGGGCGGGTCTCGCGGTGGGGCCTCATCGATTACGGCAACTCCCTCGACAAGATAGGGCTGCTGAGCGCTTCGTCCGGCATGATACGGCGGTACCTTCCGGCCATCAGCGGCCCGGACCCGCTCGATCCCACCAGCCAGGTCCAGCCGCCCCTCGACATGAGCGGACAGATACGCTCCGTCGCGGTGCCGGAGGAGGCATTGACCGGGCTGTCGGGCAGCATGCGGGCCGCGTTCGAGGACGCGGTGGCAAGGCTGGAGCGGATGGGGGTGGAGGTGCGAAGGGGCGCCATGCCGGCGCTACGGTTCGCTCTGTCGGCGTATTACATCCTGGCGACCGCGGAAGCGTCCACCAACCTCGCCCGTTACTGCGGCATGCGGTACGGGGACATCGAACAGGAGACCGATCAGAGCTTCAACGAGTTCTTCTCGCGCGTGCGCTCCAGAGGCCTCGGAAGGGAGGCCAAGCGGCGCATACTGCTCGGAACGTTCTGCCGCATGGTGGGCTTCCGCGACCGCTACTACATCAAGGCGCTGCAGGTCCGCGAGCTGATCATACGAGAATACGAGGAGCAGTTCCGCTCCGTCGATGCGGTCCTGACGCCGACCATGCCGTTCGTGGCGCCTCGGTTCGACGAGATAGAGAGCATGTCGGCGCTGGAAACGTACCAGGCCGACTTCCTCACCGGCCCGCCGAACCTGGCCGGGCTGCCGCACATCTCCATCCCGTGCGCGTACATCGACGGCCTCCCGGCAGGCATGCAGCTGGTGGCTCCCCGCTGGGAGGAAGGGCGCCTGCTCTCCCTGGCCGAACGATGGGAGAACGGGTTCGAATACCGCCGGCCGGAGGGGAGAGCATGAGGATCGGCCTGGAGGTCCACGTCCAGCTGCCTACGCGCAGCAAGCTGTTCTGCTCCTGCTCCACGTCGGGCGACGAGGTGAACTCATCGGTATGCCCGATATGCCTCGGGTTCCCCGGCTCCAGGCCGAGGCTGAACCGCAAGGCGCTGGAGATGGGCGTGTCCATCGCCAAGTTCCTGAACTGCGACATCAACGAGAAGGTTTGGTTCTCCCGCAAGACCTACTTCTACCCTGACCTGGTCAAGAACTTCCAGATCACGCAGTACGAGACCCCGCTGGGAAAGGACGGCTTCTTCACCATCGGAGGGCGGAGGATAGGCATATGGAGGGTCCACATCGAGGAGGACCCGGGCCGCATCAAGCGCGCCGGACGCTCCGGTGAGGAGGTCGCGCTGGTCGACTACAACCGTTCCGGCGTTCCCCTGGTGGAGATCGTGACCGCGCCCGACCTTACCTCTCCCGAGGAAGCGAGAGCGTTCCTGACCGACCTGCTCATCGAGCTTCGCCGCCTCATCGGGCTGTCCCCCAACGACGAGACCACGGTGAGGGCGGACGCCAACATCTCGGTGGGCGAGGAGCGCGTGGAGATCAAGAACATCAACGGACTGAAGAGCATCGAGAAGGGCTTGAAGTTCGAGGCCAAGAGGCAGAGCAAGCTGCTCGCCGCCGGAAAGAAGATCAGCCGGGAGACGCGCCGCTTCGATGAGGAGCGGGGCACCACGCTGCCGTCCAGGGAGAAGGAGTTCGAGGAGGATTACGGCTACATCGGAGAGCCGGACCTCGGCACCTTCACCATAGGGCCGATGGCCCGCGCCATGAAGCTTCCGGAGACGCCCCTGGCCCGCGCCGCGCGGCTCGAGGCCGAGTACGGCCTCGCTCCGACATCGGCGAGGCAGATCGTCCTGACCTCCTGGGAGCTTGCCGACATGTTCGAGGCGCTGGCCCGCCGGGCCGGCAGCGAAACGGCCACCACCTGGACGCTTGGAGCGATCTCGGCCCAATGGATGGAGCTTCAGGAGCGTTACGGCGGACGGCTGGAGGAGACCATCGTCCCGATCATCGACGATGTCCGCAGCGGAGCGATCACCGACGCCGAGGCCAGGATGCGCATAGCCATCCTGGCAGGCAAGGGATCGGAAGCCGCGAAGCCCTTATCATCGGAAGACCTCGGGCCGCTGGTGTCCCGTCTCGTGGATTCGAACCCGGACGTCGTAAGGGACTTCCGCTCCAACCCGCGGGCGGCCAACTTCCTGATCGGCCAGGTCATGAAGGAGACCCACGGACGCTACGCGTCCAAGGAGATCTCCGAGGCGATAAGAAAAGAGCTGGAGAAAAGGGTTTGAGGCGACCCGCCTACTCGTCCTCGTCCCCTGCCAAGGACAGGAGCTGAAGCTCGGCCAGCTTGGACTCCTCCACCGGGGCGGGGGAACGGTCCATGAGCCCCTGGAACTTCTTGTTCTTCGGGAACGCGATGACCTCGCGGATGGAGTCGCAGCCCAGCATGAGAGATATGAGGCGGTCCACTCCCAGGGCGATGCCGCCGTGGGGAGGGGCGCCGTAAGATAGTGCCTCCAGGAAGAAGCCGAAATCGCTCTCGATCTTCTCATCGCTCATGCCCAGCAGGCGGAACACCTGCCGCTGCACCTCGGGGTCGTGGCACCGCATCGACCCGCTGCCGATCTCGCTGCCGTTCAACACCAGGTCGTAGGAGCGGCCGCCGGCGCATGTGTCGTCACCACCCTCCCCCAGACAGCCGTCGGGGCGTACGAACGGGTGGTGGAACGTCTCCAGCTGGCCGGTGAGCGGGTCGCGCTGGAACAGCGGACAGCCGACCAGCCAAACGAACTGGTGGTCCTTTCCTTCCAGCAGCTGGAGGTCCCGGGCGAGCTTCCTGCGAAGCTCCCCGCCCGCCTTAAGGGCGGCGATCTCCGAGCCGGCCAGGAACAGCAGGAGGTCGCCCTCCCGGGCGTCCAGCCTCTTGATCAGGTCGGCGGTGACGTCGGACGGGAAGTACTTGACGATGTTGGATGCAAGCTCCCCTCCGGTCATGCGCATCCAGGTCAGACCGCCCATGCCGTGGGACTTGGCCCAATCGATGAGCCTGTCGACCTCGCTGCGGCCGACCATGGTGTCGTCGGCCGCAGTGGCATGCGTGTATTCGGCCCTGACGTTCATGCAGACGACCTTGCCGCCCTTGGACAGCACCCGGTTGAAGATCTCATAGTTGGAACGCTCCGCGATGTCTGTGACGTCGTTCAGCTCCAGCCCGTAGCGGATGTCCGGGGCGTCGGTGCCGTAGCGGTGCATCGCGTCGTAGAAGGTCACGCGGGGGAACGGGATCGGCAGCTCCTTTCCGTAGATGTCCTTCCACATGCTTGCCAGCATGTGCTCTATGTGGCCCTGGATGTCGCTCTCGTCCACGAACGACATCTCCACGTCGATCTGGGTGAACTCCGGCTGCCGGTCGGAGCGGGAATCCTCGTCGCGGAAGCATCGCGCCACCTGATAGTAGCGGTCGAGGCCGCCGACCATCAGCATCTGCTTGTACAGCTGGGGCGACTGCGGCAACGCGTAGAAGGTGCCTGGAGAGATGCGCGAAGGGACCAGGAAGTCCCTCGCGCCTTCGGGCGTGCTCCTGGTCAGCATCGGCGTCTCGACCTCCACGAAGCCCTCGCCGTCAAGATGGCGGCGGACGGAGGATAGGACGCGGTGACGGAAGCGAAGGTTGTTGGACATCTCGGTCCGGCGAAGATCGAGGTAACGGTAGCGCAGCCGGAGGTCCTCCCCGGGCAGCATCGAACCCTTCTGGTCGGCCACCTCGAACGGCAGCGGCCGGGAGCGGTTCAGCAGCTCGGCGCCCTCTATGAACACCTCCACCTGCCCGGTGGGGTTGCGTGCGTCCTCCGTTCCCTCCACCCTATTTCGCACGGTGCCATGGACCGAGATTACAGACTCCCGGCCGAAGGTCTTGAACAGACTCTCCAAGCCCTCGACGGCCGCGCTGTCATTCATGGCCTCTGGATCGAACACCGCTTGTGTGGTGCCATAGGCGTCCGCGAGGTCAAGGAACAGCACTCCGCCATGGTCGCGGGAGAACCTTACCCAACCTGCGATGACGACTTTTTGTCCCAGGTGGTCGGGGCGAAGCTCTCCGCATGTGTGCGTTCTCATCATTATATTTCCTCCCTGTGCTCAGGGTCTCGCGTGCTAACGAATGTCGCTATGATAAACCATTCGGTCAGGCTCGTCGCATCCGCGGTCCAGAGATCGGTCCTGGTTCACGCGGGGCCGCCGATATCGAGCTCCGGGATGAACTGATACGGGTCCTTGATCACGTTCAGGACGACGTAGGTGTTGGTCTTCTGCACCCCATGTATCGTCAGCATGCGCTTGATCAACTCGGAGAACTCGTCACGGTCCTTGCAGGCCACCCAGGCGATGGAGTCGCATTCGCCCGTGACGTCGAATATGCAGATCACGCTGTCCATGGCCTTGATCTTGCCCTGGACGTCCAGTATGTCTCCCTCCACATAGATGTGCACCAGGGCCATGAACTCATATCCGAGCTTGAGGTAGTCGACATTGGCGCGATAGCCCAGGATGATGCCCTGCTCCTCCAGGTTCTTGATCCTCTGTATCAGAGTGGTGGGGTGGACCCCCAGCCTCTTCGCGATCTGGCGGTAGGAGCCCTGGCTGGAAATGCACAGCTCCTCTATGATGCGCTTGTCGAGCTCATCCAACATAAGTATCGCCTCGGTGCCTTCTGGACAAATGTCTAAACAACATGCCCATTAATAAACCATCTCGAAGGCCTATGGCGATGAGGGCGAACGTGGGAACGAGCTCACTCTTTTATGACAGGGACCTCGGCGGCCTGTCTCAGCCGCGCCAACAGCTCGCCCTTCAGCGTGCCATCGCCGGTTATCTGGATGCTCGCCTCCGACGGGATGGTGGAGCACTTGCCGTGGGCTGCCCTCTCCTCTATGTAATCATGGATGACCGCATCGATGCGCTCCCGGTTCTCCTCGGTCACCTCGACCCCTGCCTCCTCCAGCATGTTGTTGAACCATCTCCAGCAGGACATGGGACAAATGACGCAGCGCCACATAGATATTGATTGCCCGCCGCGGGCGTCCGCTCGCCGATGACCGAGGCCAGCATCGTGGAAAGGTTATATTTGCCGGATCCCTGTTCCCTCCTCATGACCGTCCGCCTCTATCATTCCGATCCCTACCTGAAGGAGTTCACCGCGCAGATCGTCTCGGCGGAGGGGGAGTGGATCGCACTGGACCGGACCGCGTTCTATCCCGGCGGGGGAGGACAGGAGCCCGACCGCGGGACGCTGGAAAGGTTGCCGGTCACCGAGGTCAAGAGTTCCGGCGACAGGGTGCTGCACCGCGTTCCCGGCCACGCCTTCACGGCAGGGGACGAGGTCCACGGGACGGTGGATTGGCAGAGGCGTTACGAGCTCATGCGCGGCCACACCGGAGAGCATCTGCTGTTCTCGCGCCTCCACGAACTGTGCCCGGACATGGAGCTGGTCAAGATCGCCATCGGCCCGGAGCGGAAGAGCGTAATGGTCAAGGGGCCTCTGGACTGGAACGTGGTGTCCGAGGCGCAGGAGAGCGTTCTCTCCGCCATCGACGAAAACCTGCCCGTGACGGTGCGCAGCGTGCCGAAGGACGACCCCTCGCTGGCCGAAGCAAGGATCAAGGTGGAGCGCATCCACGGCGACGAGGTCAGGGTGGTCAGCATCGGGGACATCGACCGGGCGGCCTGCGCCGGGGTCCACGTCCGCAGCACGAAGGAGCTGGACATGCTGCTGGTCACGAAGTTCACCTCCGCCCGGCCGGCCGCCGACTTCGAGGTGGAGTTCGAGATCGGAGAGGCGGCCAAACGGACCGCGCTGCACCTTTCCGCTGCTGCCCTCCGCGCCGCCGAGGCGCTCGGGTCCAGGCCCCAGGACCTTGACAGCGCGCTCTCCAACGCCCTCCATGGACGGGACAAGCAGGCCCAGCAGCTGCGCGCATACGAGGAGAGGGCGCTGAACGAGCTGATACCATCCAACATCGGCGGGATCGACCTGTACTCCGGGCTGTTCGGCGGCATGGACCGCAAGGTGCTTCTCGACGCCGCCGCCCGCCTCACCGCGGAGCACGCGGCCTGCGTCCTCGGCTCCGCCGATGAGAAGCTCATGCTGGTGGTGGCCTGCTCCCCCGATCTCGATGTGGATTGCCGGGTGGTGCTGAACGAGGCCTTGGCTCCTCAGGGCGGCAAGGGAGGGGGCAAGAAGCACTTCGCCACCGGAGGAGCGCCGACCTCGGAAAGGGCGGAGGACGTAATGGTCAGCGCGATCGTGAAGCTCAGAAGCATCCTGGAGCAGAACTAACAAGCCCTGACCGAGGCTGGGTCGTTCGGAAAGGAAAAGAGGGAAAGGAGCCTCCGGCCACGAGGCGCTTTCGCCCCGGCGGCCATCATCGACCTGTTACATTCATGCGTACAGTTCGTCGATATAGCCCTTCAGGGGGCATGAGTTGTTGATCATGTCCCTCGTCACCGTGGCGTCGAACTTCTTGCCCTTCGAGACGCCATACATGATGTCGACCACAGTATCGTTGAACGCGACCTTGGGCGTCGAACCGGCGAACGACGCGGCCTGGGCGGCCTTGGACCACTCAATGCTGGACGCGCAGATGTCGATACATTCCTCCCGGTCGTCGTTCATGTAGTCGGTGGACATCTTCAGGGCGGCCACGAAGGACTTCATCTGCTCAGTCTTGTTATCGTACATGGCCTTGGTGGTGACGAGGACGCAGGTGCTGTACACCCCGATGTCCTCGGAGGAGCCGATCTTGACCCCGCCCGCCGACTCCATGACCGTGGCCGGGTAAGGCTGGCTACCGGCCAGGATGTCGATCTCCTTAGCGGCGAACGACGAGACCAGGGTGCTGCCCGTCAGGTACTTCAGCTGCAGGTCGGAACCGGCCGTGGTGTTGTATGTCACGTTGAAATTGTCGCACCACCGCTTGAACATCGCTTCGGTGGAGGAGCCCTGGATCACCCCGACCTTGTATTCGGAGCCTTTCAGCTGGTCGGCAATCTCCTGGGGCTCTTTTCCATCCACGTCGATGCCGTTGCCGATGAGCGTTTTCTGGGCGACCCATACATGTCCGCCGGTGTTAATGTCATAGCTGCACAGCACCACGATCTTATCACCATACTTGTTCAGCGCATTGACGGCCGGACCTTCGCCCGTGGCCGCGATGTCGGCCGAACCGGCGATCATGGCGTTGACCGCGTCCTGCCCGCTGCCGGTGACCAGGTGCTTCGTCACTTCGAAGTCCAGCTCGTCGAAGAAACCCTTCTTGTCCGCCACGATCAGCGCCTCGTAGCTGGACTTGTTGAGGTACACCACGCTGAGCGAGTCATCCTCGCCACCCATCACATAGGCCGCTCCCAGCGCCGCGGCTATAATGATAACCACAGCCCCTAAGGCCAACAACTTGGTCTTTTTCTCCATGCTTTCACATCCGTATCTCTATAGGCCGGACGTCAGCGCACGCACAGGCAGGCATGGCGTCCGTTATCTCCTTCTTGATCGCGATCATCTCAGACGTAGTGGGGTCCCGGGACATGGCCGCCGGGATGTTCCATTCCCTGATCACCTGACCAGGGGACTGAGAGAACAGAATGATCCTGGTGGCCAGGTGCAGTGCCTCATCCACGCTGTGGGTCACGAACACGATGGTCCTCCTCTTGACGCGCCATATGTTCAGTATGTCGCTGTCCAGCTTCTTCCTGGTCTGCTCGTCCAGGCTGGAGAACGGTTCGTCCATCAGCCACAGGTCGGGGTCCATCGCCAGAAGCCTGGCGACGGCCACCCTCTGCTTCATGCCTCCCGACAGCAGGTTGGGCCGCTGATCGGCCGAGTCGGCCAGGTTCACCATGGCAAGCGCCCTACGGGCGATGTTGTCCTTGTCCTTCTCCGGCAGGTCCTTGGAGCCGAGCGCGAAGCGCACGTTGTCGAGCACGCTCATCCATGGGAACAGGCTGTACTCCTGGAACACCACGCCCCGCTCCGGCGAGGGCGCCGTGACCTTCTCCCCCTTGTACAGTATCTCTCCTGCCGTCGGCCGTTCGAACCCGGCCATGAGGTTCAGCAGCGTCGTCTTGCCGCATCCGCTGGGGCCGATGAGGCATACGAACTCGTTGTCCTCGAATCTCAAGGTAACATCATCCAGCACTATCCTCGCCCAGTCCTTGCGGCGGCTGGTGTAGTATGCCTTGGTGACCCCATTCACCTCGACGAGGGGCATCAGCATCCCTCTTCCATGCCCAGCCGGTGGCGGGCATACTTCTCGATCTCAGCGAACAGCACCTTGTCCAGCAGGAGGCCTATGATGCAGATGATGACGATGCAGGCGAACGAACCGACGTAGTTGAGGAGGTCCTTGGTCATGGTGATCGCGTAACCAAGCCCAATGCCGGTGCCGACCACCATCTCGGCTGCTATCAGCACTCTCCACGCGCTCCCCATGCCCACCCTCAGGCCGTTGACGATGTCCACGGTGGCATACGGTATCAGGACCTTGCGGAACAGTGTCAGGTCGTCGGCCCCCATCATCTTGGCCGCGCGTATGACCACCGGCGGCACTCTCCGGATGCCGCCGGCCACCCCGATGGTTATGACCACCGACGATACGGCGAAGATGATGAACACTGCCGCGTTGCTTCCCAGCCCGAACAGCAGGAGGGCTATGGGCAGCCAAGCAAGGCCTGGTATCATCTGGAACACCGACACGGGAACGATTCCTATGGGGAATAACCTGGTCGAATATCCGAGAACGGAGCCCATTGCCAGGCCGACGACCGTGGCGAGGGCGAACGCCACCATCCACCGGCTCAGGCTGGCCACGATATGATCGTAGATAGTATGTCCGAGCAGCGTCCGGCCCTCGAACAGGAAGTCCCACAACATTGCGAAGGTCTCCAGCGGCGCGGGGAACCGGAGCACGGCGCGGTCCAGGACGTCGTTGTAGACCCAGGCGAATACCTGCCAGATGATCAGAACGATGAGCAGGCCGAGCGCGAAGGTTACGGTCGTCCGCACCAGGGCGGCCGGGCGGTCCGGCCCCACCGCGATGATGGGGTCCGGGCCCCTTCTTGACCCCAGGTGCTTAGCGATCCTCTCGTCGTCGTTATTGTTTAGCAGTGTTCCACTTCCAGGTCCAGCACGCGCGTCGCGTAGCGCCCGACGGTGCGCGGACGCTCTGATGGGCAACTGCTTAACTATATTTATGCATATTTTAGACAATAGTTAAATATTCACCTACATAGTAAAATCTTCCCGGCCGGAACGCTCGCGGGTCGTTGGTGTCTATCGCACTAGGCTTGCGTTCGAGCCTTCGCCGCCAATGTCCGGCCCGATGCTTTCTCGCTCCGGAGCAATCCTATTAAATCCCACCGAACATAACCCGTTTCATGCCCTCAAAGGAGCGCGTGACCAAGGAGGATATCTTCCGTGCGGTCAAGGAGCAAGAGGTAAAGTTCATCGAGGTGCAGTTCTCCGACATACTGGGTTCGGTGAAGACGGTATCGTTCCCAGTATCCAACCTGGAGAAGGTCCTTGACGAAGGGGTCTTCATAGACGGCTCCTCTATCCTGGGATACGCTACCATCGAGGAATCGGACATGCGGGCCCAGCCCATCATGGACTCCTTCCAGATATATCCCTGGACGTGCAACGGGCATATCAAGACGGCCAGGCTGCTGTGCCAGATCTTCGATCACTCCGGGAACCGGTTCAAGGGCGATCCCCGCCTGGTGCTGGAGCGGATGGTCGATAAGGTCAGGGAGAAAGGCTACACCTTCAATGTGGGGCCGGAGTTCGAGTTCTACATGTTCAAGCTGGACG
>DATD01000035.1:1510-136025 GCA_002504525.1 Methanomassiliicoccus sp. UBA345 | reverse complement strand
GGCGAGGAGGTCCGCAAGGACATCGTCCTCAACCTCGACGAGATGGGCTTCGATTGCGAGGCATCCCATCACGAGGTGGGCCATGGCCAGCACGAAGTGGACATGCGCTACGGCTCCGCCCTCACCATGGCCGACCGCATCATGACGTTCAAACTGACCGTGAAGACCATCGCCATGCGGCATGGGCTGTGGGCGAGCTTCATGCCCAAGCCGATCCACAACATGGCCGGTTCCGGAATGCACGTGCACCAGTCAATGGCCCTCGCCAGCGGCAAGAACGCCTTCGACGATCCCGACGGGGAGTATGGCCTCTCCGAGACGGCGATGAAGTACCTGGGCGGGCTGCTGGCGCATGCCAACGAGTGCAGCGCCATACTGAACTCACATGTGAACTCGTACAAGCGGCTGGTCCCCGGCTACGAGGCCCCGTGCTACGTATCCTGGGCCAACCGCAACCGCTCCGCCCTGATCCGCGTACCGGCGGGCCGGGGCATCAGGACCAGGATCGAGATGCGCAACCCCGATCCGGTCGGGAACCCGTACCTGCAGTTCGCCATCATGCTGGCCGCGGGCATCGACGGCATAGAGCGGGGCATCATGCCTCCGGAGCCGGTGGAGAAGGACATCTACCACATGAACGCCGAGGAGAGGGCCAGGTACAACATCCATTCTCTGCCGGAGAACCTCGGCCACGCGCTCTCCATCATGAGCAGGAGCGAGCTGGTGAAGAACACCCTCGGGGACCATATCTTCGAGCACTACCAGACCATCAAGGGCCAGGAATGGGACGAATACCGCACCATGGTCACCGACTGGGAAGTGAGCAAGTACCTCGGTTCGCTGTGAGCCGATAACCGCCCTCGCGGGCGTCCTTCCTTTTTTATACGAACTGCTCAAGTTATTCCTAGAGGTGGAAATCTGGGAATGACCCGCTGGATCACGGCGGCGGTACTGACGGCCCTGCTGTGCTTGGGCGCGATGACGACCGCCATGGGGGATCCGGGCACGCCGTCGGGCGCCGCCCTGGAGGTGGAGGACGGAAAGGTGATGCTGACATGGTCGCCTCCTCCCCCTGACAACGTCATAGTGCAGTCCGGATGCACGGCCACCAATCTATCCATGGGGCCGGTGGCCGCGGCGTTCATGGCCGAGCATCCGTCGTTCGACATCTCGCTTACCGGCGGCACCAACGCGCTCGCCTTCACGTCCTGGACATCAGGAAGCTCAGACATCGCTCAGGCCTCACGCGCCATCGATGCCGTGGAGAGGACGGCGGCCGAACGCGAGGGGCTGGAGCCAGTTGATATCATGGTCGGCGCGGAGGCGGTGGCGGTAGTAGTCAACCCGGCCCTGGGCATACCGGGGCTGAACATGGAGCAGCTGCGCGGCATCTATAATGGGTCCATAGAAAGCTGGTCAGATGCCGGCGGTCCCGACGTTCCGGTGCAGCCCGTAGGAGCTCAATGGGGAACCAACGCCTATAACCTGGTCAGCAGCATGGTCCTCTCCGGCGATCGCTACGCGGTGATGTCGCAGTACGACGACGCCGACGTTCCGAACGAGGTGAGGAGCAGGGAGGGCGGCATCGGCTTCCTCCTGTCCGGTAAGTTGCCGTCGGGCGCCGAGGACATGGTGATCGGCGTGTCCGCGACCGAAAGCGGACGGTACGTGGAAGCTGACGATGAAACAGTGTTCTCGTCCGCCTACCCGCTGTCGAGGACGCTCCATCTCGTCACCGACGGCGAACCCGACGGGGCGGTCGGCACATGGATCGGCTACGTGCTGGGCGCGGATGAGGGGCAAAGGATCCTGGCCGATAACGGCTTCTTCGCCCTCTCAGACAGCGATAGGGAGGACGCCCTCGGGCGGATAGCGGGCACGATGGACGAGCAGACCTCGTTCTACATCTACCGCACCATCGGGGGGGAGGAAGAACGGTTCATCACCAACAGCACATCCTTCGTGGACGAGACGCCTCCCCAGGGGGTCAACATCACATACGAGATCTCTCCCGTGATCGGCGGAGTGGAGGGGGAGCGGTCCTCCCCGATGGTGGCGTTCGTCCCGGCCGAGGCGGAGGCGGTGATCCCCGACCCCGAGCGAGAGGGCAGCGACCTGCTTCCCCTCGTGGCGGTCGGCGCCATCGCGGCCTGCGCGGTCCTGGTGCTGTCCATAAGGAAGCGCTGAACTGGTACCGGGGCTTCGGTAGGTTCCCGGAAAACCTTTAATTACTCACCGCCCATCACAAAATCCGTTATCATGATGCCGGGCATGAGAGGAGTTAACCCCCGTCAGATGAAACAGGCCATGAAGCGCCTGGGCATCTCCACCGAGGAGCTCAAGGGAGTGGAAGAGGTCATCATCCGCACCAAGAGCAAGGAGTATGTGCTCACCGACGCTGCGGTCACCCTCATGGACATGCAGGGCCAGAAGACGTTCCAGGTGGTCGGGGAAGCGGTCATAAGGGACCGCCAGGAAATCTCCGCCCCCGCCCAGCCGGCCGAGCCGTCGGTGCCGGAGGAGGACGTCCAGCTGGTCATGGGCCAGACCGGATGCGACCGGGAGAGGGCGGTAAAGGCGCTCAAGGCCTCGGGAGGCCAGCCGGCCGAGGCCATCCTCAGCATCATGTCATCGTGAGGTATCATGTGCTTAGCTGTTCCTGGTAAAGTGGTCAGTGTGGAAGGTAATCAGGCCGAGGTAGACTTCGGCGGGGTGATCCGCCATGTGAACGTCTCCCTCGTAGAATCGATTCCGGGAGAATGGGTGGTCGTTCACGCCGGCTTCGCCATCGAGAAGATGGACGAGGAGGAGGCGCTGGAGACGCTCCAGCTCTGGCAGGAGCTCCTGGACCACGAAGCGACGCTCGATGGCTAACGCTCTCGCGTTCTTACCGTGACCGAGCCGCCGAGGCCCTGAGGTACCTTTTTTTCTTTATCGTCCAGAGCGATCGGCTCGATCCCCATGGCCTCGTACTGCTTGATCGCTCTGCCCACCTCGCCGGCGGCCATCGCCATCTCCGCGATGTCCAGGCGGCGATGGTATCTCTCCGCGATCTCCGTCCTCTCGTTCAGCGCCGCAAGCTGGCCCCGCAGGTCCAGGTCGCGGCCGGGACTGCGACTGAACTCCGCCGCCAGCCGCGGCTCTCTCCCCACCAGGCGGGCCACCAGGAGCTCGTAGCGCTGCCTCTTGCTCTCCGCCTCCTTCTTCAGGAGGTCGATCTCGGCGCATTCCAGGTCCAATATGCACAGCTCGAAGCAGGCCGGATGGAACCCCGCCGGGGACAGGCGAACCCCTGCCACCCGCGAAAGAACGACCAGTGTCCCGATCATCAGGACGACCTGCGCGATCGACGCCAGGCCGATGACCAGCAGCGTGATGTCATCGGACAGGTAGGCGTACGCGGTGGCCAGCAAGGCGGCTATGAGCATGAAGGGAAAGAGCGCTCCCAGAACGTCCTGGGGGCCGATGAGCAGAGCATTGCAGCGCCGGCAGCGAGGAAGCACCGTTATTGATTGGAGCGCACCCCTATTGAAACCACAGCATCGGGCGCCGCGATCGCCACCTAGGTCCAAGGGCGGAATGGGTTGACGAAGAAGAGCGCCTTGCGAAGCCGCGCGCCCCGCAGGACGGCCTTCGCTCCTCCCACCCCCAGTTATGTCCGGCGCTCACCACGAGCCGTACGTCCCGTAGTCCCTGGCCGCCTGCACCAGGGCGAAGACGTTGGCCGGGTATGAGTCCGGCGGCAGCTCGCATGCGGTCCCCAGGATGTAGCCGTTCTTGCTGTCCCTTCCGCGCAGCAGCTGCTCCTTTGCCTGCTCATACACGCGCTTGGGGTTGGGAAGGATCATGATCTTGGTGTCCACCGAGCCCATGATGGTGGCTATGCCCCCGAACTCCTTGATGAGCACATCGGACGGGAACACCTCCCGGCCCATGTAGCCGGCGTGCATGATGGTGAACGGCGTGAACACCAGCCGGTCCTTGAACACCTTGTAGTCCGTCTCATGGTTCCCGCACAGGTGGTATAGCACCTGCGGCCCTGCGCCTTTCCTCAGCGATCTGTCGACGAACTTGCGCAGGTACTTCGCCGAGAGCTCCTCGACGTCAGTGTCGGAGAATATGTCATTGTTGGCCAGCACCGAGCCGGTGGAGATGAACGCCGAGCCATAGCGCTTGGCCATGAGCTCCGCGCCGTTGACGGCGACCTCGGTGAACTTCTCGGTGAGCTTGTGGGCAGCATCCCGCTCAGTCATGGTCCACATGATGAAGTTCTCGATGCCGCACAGCTGCGCTCCCCCGCCGGTGAGATCAGAGGTATAGGTCATGGGAACGAACTTGTCGGGAGTGGCCTTCTGGATGTAGTCCTGGGCCCGGGTCATGAGCTGGCCGGTGAACCCGTTCTCCATCTCCTTCAGGTCGGGCACCTCTAGCTTGTCGACCATCTCCAGGTCGGTGATGTTCGGCTTCTTCACCACCGGAGGCAGCAAGGGCTGGAACTCCACCTCCGCCCCCATCTCCGCCACCCATGGGAGGGAGAAGTACCAGTGGGTCATGGGGATGAGGTCGTACATCTCCGAGGCGTTGGCCACGCATGCCGCTCCCAGCTCAGGCTTGGTGTAGAAATCGTTGATCGTGTATCCAGATATGACCGCGGCGTGCGACAGCATCATGGCATCGACGTCGATGCGGTCGAACCTCTGTCCGGTGAACGGGCTGGCGAACCGCTTCGCGGCGTGTGCGTGCCACTTATCGTTCGAAGGTGGGACGATGTCCTCGACGCTCATGGTCATGATCACGAGAAACGCTTGCGCTGTGAAATAAGTAACCCCTCATGCGTCCGAGGCCGTGACGCATGCTCCAAAGATTAAGGAGGCGCCGCCCCGCTGGGCGGCGCCATGGAAGGGTCCCTACTTCTTCTTCAGGATCTCCGAGAAGAAGTTGGAGTACAGTGGGCCAACGGTGTTGTTGGCGGTCATGCGGTCCTTGACCATGAGCGTCGTCACATAGGCGTTGGAGTGCTTGTTGAACAGCATGTCATGGCCGACGCACAGCCCCACCACGATGTTCATGTCGGTCCCGGCCTCATTGAGCAGTTCGGCCTGGTAGATCGGATTGCACACCGTCTCGCTGGGCGACTTGAGGCATGCTTCCTCCGGTATGCCGACCTCTCCCTTGGTCATGCCAAAGTTGCGGCAGATGATCGAGCAAACCTCAAAATCCCGGGCCTCCAGCACCTTCACCAGCCTCAGCGCCTCATCCCTCGCCGCCAGACAGAACGCCACTCCGATGCGCTTCCATCCCATCTCATCGGCGAAGGCCATGATCTCCGAGATCCTCGGCCTGATGGGCGTGCGGACGCCGTTGACTTCCTGAAGCGTTCCCCTCTCCACCTTGGCCGCGACGGTCATCATCTTCTGGAGAATGGGTTCGCTGTACCGCTCAGCGATCTCCTCCTTGCCGTACCCGGAAACGTTGGTGGGGCAGAACTTGAACTTTCCCGGCGTGCCGGCCTTGCATCCGACATCACCGCAATGGTCGCATCTAGGGTGTTCGTACGCCATATTAACGCCGTTTCCATAACGACCTATCGCATATTAAGGAATGACACCGGACGCCGCTGATGATGAACGATGGCGGAAGCGCAAGCGATACGAGAACGAAAAAGGAAGGGGTTGGGAAAGATGTTTACTGCTTGGTCAGGCGGAGCAGCTCGTCCCAGCCGGCGTCCACGTTCTCCTGGATCTCGTCCACCACGCTCTTCCACTGAGGATCGAGCAGGTGCTTGAACCGACCCTGGGCCTTCAGCCAGTCCTGCAGGGGGCGCCTCTCCATCTTGCCCTCGGCGATACGCTTGGTCTCCCCGGTCAGCGACCACTTGCCGTTCTCGTACTCGTAGAGGGGCCACATGCCAGTTTCCACCGACAGCTTGGCCATCTCGATGGTGTTGGGGCTGTCGTACCTCCATCCGCGCGGGCAGGGAGTGACGACATTGAGGAAGGCGGGGCCGTTGGCCTCGAATCCCTTGGCCGCCTTGGCGATCAGGTCCTTCCAGTTGTGAGGCGACGCCTGAGCGGCGTACGGCAGCTTGTGGGCGGCGATGATCTTGGTGAGGTCCTTGGGGATCTCGCGCTTGCCCGCAATGCAGGTGCCGGACGGGCAGGTGGTGGTAGACGCCCCCAGCTGGGTGGCGCTGGACCGCTGGATGCCGGTGTTCATGTACGCCTCGTTGTTCAGGCACACGTACATGAAGTGATGGCCGCGCTCGATGGCGCCGGACAGCGACTGCAGCCCGATGTCATACGTCGCCCCGTCCCCTCCGAAGGCTAGGAACCGAATGTCCTCCTGCACCTTGCCCTTGCGCTTCAGCGCCCTGTATGCCGACTCGACGCCGGAGATGGTGGCCGAGGTGGTGGCGAATGCGGTGTGGATCCATGGGACCTCCCACGCCGACTGCGGGAAGCCGGAGGTGGAGACCTCGAAGCAACCGGTGGCGTTGGCGACCACGACCGGCTTGTCGGTGGCCAGCATGACCTGCTTGGCCACGATGGGCTCGGCGCATCCGGCACACAGCCGGTGGCCCTCGGTCAGTCTAACCGGCTTTTCTGACATTTCCTTGATAGAGATCAAAGCTTCACCCCCAGGTAGTTGACGGTCTCGGCATTTCCGTTCTCCATGTCGAAGAACACCTTCTTCAGGTCCTCCACGCCTACGTCCCTTCCTCCCAGGCCGTAGATGTAGTTGAAGGAGGGGGAGCGGGCCTCGTTGTCGAACATGGCGCTGCGCACGTCGGCGAACAGCGGGCCGGCCGCGCCGAACGAGATGGCACGATCCATGACCGCCACTCCCTTCTTGCCGTTCAGCACCTTCGCGACGTCCTGGAAGGGGAACGGACGGAACAGGCGCAGCTTGACCGAGCCGACCTTGTGGCCTTCAGCGCGGAGATCGTCGACCACTTGCTTCATCGTGCCGGCGGTGGAGCCTAGCGCGATGGCAACGTAGTCGGCGTCCTCGCAACGGTAGCACTCCAGGAGGTCGTACTTGCGGCCGGAGATCTCGGCGTATTCCTCCGAGACCTTACGGACCACGTCCAGCGCGTTCTTCATTGCCATCTGCTGGGCGTACTTGTGCTCATAGTAGTATTCGGGCATGTCGAACGGCCCGAAGGAGTGCGGCGACTTGACGTCCAGGAGCGGATGGATGGGCTTGAAGTCGCCCACGAACTTCTTGACCACCTCGTCCTCCAGGGGAGCGAGGGACTCGATCGCGTGGGTGACGATGAAGCCATCCAGGCAGTTCATTATCGGCAGCCTGACGCCCATGTCCTCGGCGATGCGGAAGGACATGATGGAGTTGTCATAGGCCTCCTGGACGTTCTCCGCGTAGATCTGCATCCAGCCGCTGTCCCGAGCGCCCATGGCGTCGGAGTGATCGCAGTGGATGTTGATCGGTCCGGACAGCGCGCGGTTCGCGACGGTCATGACCACAGGAAGACGCATGGAGGCCGCGATGTACAGCATCTCCCACATGTACGCCAGTCCGGCGGAGGCGGTGGCGGTGGCGGCCCTGGCTCCGGCGGCGGAAGCGCCGATGCACATGCTCATCGAAGAGTGCTCGGACTCGCTGCAGATGTACTCGGTGCCGACCTCGCCGTTGGCAACGTAGTCTGCGTACGTCTCCACGATGATGGTCTGCGGGGTGATCGGATACGAGGAGACGACATCGGGGTCGATCTGCTTCCACGACAGCGCGACCGCCTGGTCCCCGTTCATTGCCAGCCGCTTCACTGCTCTCCCTCCTCGACCATGACGATAGCATCCTTGGGACACTGGTGGGCGCATATCCCGCAGCCCTTGCAGTGAGTATACTTTATGCCCTTCATCTCGCCCCCCTCCACCAGAATGGAGTTGTCGGGACAGAACATCCAGCAGAACAGGCAGTTGATGCACTTGTCCTTGTCGACCTCAGGGCGCCTGGAACGCCAGGACCCGGTATGATACTGCCTGGCGGTGCCAGGCTTCATGATAACATCTTCGGCGGTGCTCATCAGTCCACCTCATCGTAAGCGCGCTGGACGCTCAGCACGTTCTTCTCCACGACCTTCTCGGGGAGCTTGGCGCCGAGCTTGTTCCGCAGCTCCTCCATCACGCTCTCCAGCTTGACGACGTTGGATATGCGGACCAGCGCGCCGAGCATGGCGGTGTTGGCCATCGGCCGGCCAATCGTCTCGAGGGCGATCTGGGTCGCGTTGACGGCGCGCACGTTCATGTCCGTTTCCAGGGCGGCCTTGAGATGCTTCGTTCCCTCCGCATAGTTGGCCACCAGGGCCCCTTCGGGCTTGAGGCCCTCAAGGACATTGACGTTCTTTATCAGAGTGGGATCGAGAACGATCACATAGTCTGGAAAATAGACCTGACTGTGGACCTTGATGGGCTCATCGGACACCCTGGCAAATGCGCGGATGGGTGCCCCCATCCTCTCCGGTCCGAACTCCGGGAAGGCCTTCATGTACCTGCCTTCCAGCAGAGCAGCGCCGGCCAGGATCTCGTTCGCGGTGACCACTCCCTGTCCACCTCTGCCGTGCCATCGAATCTCCTTCGTTGTCAAATAGAACCCTCGCTTTGGCTCCGTGTATTATTGAGGATATTTAACCCTATCTTATAAACCGGTTTAATGGATGCAACATTCTGCGAATTCTTCTTATAATCCCTGCGGATTGCGGATTTGACCGGGGAGATTCGCAAAAAGAGCCGTTTTCAGGGCGCTGACCTACGAGGCTTTCGATCCGTGCGCTGGCTGCCGGGAGATGGGCGCAGCGCCCGTAGGTTCATCCATCTGGCATGATGTAACTCAACAACATATATTTACAACAAGTTTATCCGACTCATGCTCCATGTTGGTTAACACGGAGACGTTCCGGGGATTGAAAATGAGCAGAATCATGAGCATCAAGGACCTAGGCGTGAACGATATTCCGATCGCAGGAGGTAAGGCAGCCAACCTCGGTGAGCTGACCTCGGCCGGTTTCGAAGTCCCTCCTGGGTTCGTGTTGACCACGGAATCCTATGACTACTTCCTGGAGAGCAACGGACTGGGGAACCTCCTGGCCACGGTCATGGAGAACCTCGACGTATCTTCCGATGCGAAGGTCCAGGAGGCTTCCGCCAACATCCGCACCGCTTTCGAGGTCGGCAAGATCCCGCAGGACCTGGAGGAGCAGATCATCGCCGAGTATGAGAAGCTGGGAAGGGGCAGCTACCCGCTGGTGGCGGTGCGTTCCTCGGCCACGGCGGAGGACCTGCCCACCGCATCGTTCGCCGGCCAGCAGGACACCTACCTCAACGTCAGCAATCCCCAGTCGCTGCTGGAAAGTGTCAAGAAGTGCTGGTCGTCCCTGTTCACCCCTCGTGCGATCGCATACCGCGTGCAGAAGGGCTTCGACCACTCCGTGGTAAAGCTGGCCGTGGTGGTGCAGAGGATGATATCGTCCGATCGCTCCGGCATCATGTTCACCATCGACCCCAACTCCGAGCTGCCTCACATCATCATCGAGGCCGGCTACGGCCTGGGAGAGGCGCTGGTCGGAGGGAAAGTGACGCCTGACACCTACTCCGTGGACAAGTTCCACCGCAAGATCCTCAACAAGCGCATCTCCACTCAGACCTGGATGCTGGTCAGGGGCGAGTCCGGCGAGTGCATTCGCATGGACGTTCCGGAGGAGATGACCAAGGCGCAGAAGATCACCGACGAGCAGATCCACGAGCTCGCCGAGGTAGGGAACCAGATCGAGATGCACTACAACAAGCCGATGGACATCGAGTGGTGCATCGAGAAGGGCAAATTGTTCGTGGTGCAGGCCAGGCCCATCACCACCCTGTCCAACGGGGAGAAGAAGGAGCAGACCGCCAAGGCGGACGAGCCCCGGGAGGACCTTACAGCCCAGCGCACCATCCTCGCCAAGGGGCTGGGGGCGAGCCCCGGCATCGCCGGCGGAGTGGTGAAGATATTCAGCGAGGACATGTGCATGGACGTGATCGTGGAAGGCGACGTAATGGTCACCCAGATGACCACCCCCGACATGGTCCCGGCCATGACCCGGGCCGCCGCCATCGTCACCGACGAGGGCGGAATGACCTGCCACGCCGCCATCGTGGCCCGCGAGCTGGGCATCCCCTGCGTGGTCGGGGCGAGCGATGCCACCAAGGTGCTCAAGGAAGGCATGAAGGTGACGGTGCACGGCCAGATGGGCGTCGTCTACGAAGGCGTGGAGGAGAAGAAGAGGGAAGAGAAGGCCGCCCCGGTGGCCGTGGCCTCCGTTCCTGTGACAGCGACCAAGATCATGGTGAACGTCGGTGTTCCTCAGAAAGCGGAGGAGATCGCCCAGCTGCCGGTCCAGGGAGTGGGGCTGATGCGCATCGAGTTCCTCTTCACCTCCTACATCCAGGAGCACCCCTGTGCCATCATCGAGCAGGGCCGCTCCGAGGAGCTGATCGACAGCCTCGCCAACGGCATCGCCATGGTGGGCAAGGCGTTCTACCCCAGGCCAGTGGTGCTGAGGACGTCCGACTTCAAGACCAACGAGTATCGCGACATGAAGGGGGGCAGCAAGTACGAGCCCAAGGAGTCCAACCCCATGATAGGGTGGAGGGGCTGCTCCCGCTACGTGTCCGAATCGTACCGCGAGGCGTTCATGTGCGAGCTCCGGGCCGTCAAGAAGGTGAGGGACGAGATGGGCCTGAAGAACATCTGGGTCATGCTCCCCTTCGTGCGCACCCTCGACGAGCTGGACAAGATCGAGAAGATGATGAACGAGGTGGGGCTGTACCGCGGCAACGACTTCAAGCTGTACCTCATGGCAGAGGTGCCGGTCATCATCTTCATGGCGGAGGAGTTCGCCGAGCGCTGCGACGGATTCTCCATCGGCTCCAACGACCTCACCCAGCTGACCATGGGCGCCGACCGCGACTCCGATGTGCTGGGTAAGATGGGCTACTTCGACGAGAGGAACGAAGCCATCAAGAGGGCCATCGCCCACCTCATCAGGTCGGCCCACAAGAAGGGCGTTCCGGTATCGATCTGCGGCCAGGGGCCCTCGGTATACCCCGAGTTCGCCGAGTTCCTGGTCAGGGAGGGCATCGACTCCATCTCCCTGAACCCCGACACCGTGCTGAGCACCATCAGGCACGTGGCCGCGGCGGAGCAGAGGATCATCATGGAGGACATCCGCTCCCGGAAGAAGTAAAAGAACAACGAGAGGGAGGTCCGGCCCCCTCTCCCTCTTTTTCTTGATATAATAAAAACGGATGCCGTCCGGGCATCGCTGGCTCGGCGAGGCTACTTCTCCTCGTCCTTCATCAGCCGGGTGGCGACCTTGACCAGGGGGTGGTGCGCGCCCTCGATGATCTTGATATCGTCGAGCGACCTTACGCCGAGCTCCTCGGCGGTCCTCTCCATGCCCAGCTCGATCTCCCGGTCGGGCTCCAGAACGAACGCTTGGAACTGCCTCACGCCCATGTTCCGGGCGGCCAGCACGCGATGGTGACCGTCCACCAGGAGACAGTAGTTGTTCTTCTGGATGACTATGATGGGCTCTACCAACCCGCGCTTTATCTCATACTGCCTCCCACGAAGCTCGTCGGCGAACACCTCGTGCTGAGTTGGCCGCAGGTCCTCGATCGCAACGATGCGCCTCTTCACCATGATGTTGACATCGTGCTTCTTCTCCAGGAAGGTCTTGAGCATGTTGATCTTGTTCGGGGTGGCCTTCTCGATGTGTGAGCGGATGATGTCGATGTTGCTCAGCATGCCCACGACCATGCCGTCCTCGTCAAGCACGGGAGCATTGCGCAGGCCGTATCGGAACAGGACGCGCGACGCGTCGTCGATGTCCATGCCCGGCGACAGTGATATCGTTCCAGACTTGATGATGTCGGTGATCTTGGCGTTCGGCGTGTCGATGGCCCGAAGCAGCTCCTTGGCGGTGACGAATCCGAGAATGCGGCGGTCCTTCTCCACCGGCAGGCCGTGGAACTCGGTGGATATGAGCTTGTCTACGGCCTGTCTGACCGTGTAGTCCGGCGGGATCGAGATGACGTCCCGGACCATGTAATCGCTCACTTTGAGCTTACCGTCCATTTAGCGCACCTCGACTGCTATCCGAGGACGGCATCATAAAGGTGATGCCATCGATATCTCGATCGCGCGGGCCGGCGGCGGCGCGGGCGAGGCGCGTGATGACGAATATCCTTGGATTCGAGAGCCCAGCGATGCCCTTGACTGGAAAAGCCATATATATGACCTACATATTTGGGTGGAATTACGCCCTGGTAGTGTAGCGGCCTATCATGAAGCCCTGTCGAGGCTCCGACTCGGGTTCAAATCCCGACCAGGGCGCCATTCTCCATTTCTCCGCTGTCAAGCGTAGCGTATCACACTCTCCACCAGGGGCAGGGAGCGCTGCTTCACCTCCTCGATGATGTCCATCACCTCCTCGGCCGTGGCGCGGTCCGAGAGCGGCGCCTCGCGGTCGTGAAGGCCCGTGATGAGGCCGCCGTCAACATGCGACGCCTCTGATATGGTGCAGTACATGATGCTCCACGCCCTCCTTGTCGCGTCGAGACCGTATCCGCCGCCGCCCACCACGAGATGCTTCCCGTCGCACAGCTCGTGCGCCAGATCGTGAGTGAGCCTCGCCGCCTCGGCGTAGCCACGGGTGGTGTACCCCATGTCCGCCAGCGGGTCCCGGTAGTGGCCGTCCACTCCGAACTGTTGGATTATCATCTCCGGCCGATAGGCGCGTAGCGCCGGGACCGCGATCGAGCGATAGGCGTGCAGGAACAGGTTGTCGTCGGTGCCGCCGGGCAATGGCACGTTGATATTTCGCCCCCGCCCCTCCATCTCGCCGATCTCGTCCGCTTCTCCAGTACCGGGAAAGAATCCTCCGCCGTAGCGATGCAGCGAGATCGTGAGCACATCCTCATCATAGAATATCTCCTGCGTCCCGTCGCCGTGATGAGCATCGATGTCGATCACGGCCACCCGCCCGATGCCGAACTCCCTCTGCAGCACCCGCACTGCCACCGCGATGTCGTTGAACACGCAGAAGCCGGAAGCGCGGGCGGGATGCGCATGATGCAGCCCCCCGGCAGGATTGAAGGCGTGTTCGAACTCGCCCCGGGCAATGCCCCTCGCAGCGTCAACGGTGGCGCCGACAGCGGCCAGCGCGCCCTCGTACAGTCCCGGACCGGCAGGGGTGTCGCCGTAATCCAGAAGCCCCCTTCTCTGCGACATCGTCCTGACCCGCTCGATATATCCGGCGAGGTGGACGGTCTGGAGCGTCTCGGCGTCCACCGGTTCAGGGACGATTACTCGGTTGTCATCATCGAAGACGCCTAGGGAGCGCAGCGTGTCCAGCGTCATCCTTTCCCTCACCGGCTGGAACGGGTGCTTCGCTCCGAACTGATACTTCATGAAATCGTCATGATACAGGAAAACGGTGCTTCCGCCCAACCCGTCACCCTATTCAACAGGGCTGCCGGAGGCTAATAAACGTCACTACTCGATGAACCGGATGCAGAGCGGCCCCTCCTTCAGGGCCAGCCGCTTGGACATCATGCCTGATTCCACCCAGCAGGCATTGATCAGGGCGACCGGGACCAGACAGGTGGTGGTCAGACCGGCCTGGGCAGCCATCTCCCACACCTTGGAATCGGACCAGTCCGAGTAATCGCCCGGGGTAAGCTCGGAGACCATCTCAGCATAGGTCTGGACGCTCGAGCAGTCCGTGTCGATATGCACTGCCATGTTGCCGTCCCCCTTGTCAGTGACCTCTATGACGGTCCGGTGCGAGCAGATGTTCGCCTCGACCTCCACTTTCGATGTCATT
This sequence comes from Methanomassiliicoccus sp. UBA345, assembly GCA_002504525.1. Classification (GTDB taxonomy): domain Archaea; phylum Thermoplasmatota; class Thermoplasmata; order Methanomassiliicoccales; family Methanomassiliicoccaceae; genus DTU008. The sequence goes on along the minus strand of DATD01000035.1, from coordinate 122,143 downwards.
CCGTCCTCTCCCTGATCGCGCCGATCACGGCCACGTTATGCGTTCCGATACGCTCATCGTAATAGATAGTGGCATCGATGGAGAACACCTTGGCCATGTTCTCCTTGGTGAGCGCGTGAGTGACATCGCCAGCGGAGACTATGCATCCCTTGCGGAGCATGATGATGCGGTCGCAGTACCGCGCCGCCAGGCTCAGGTCGTGGGTGACGATTATCACCAGCATCCTCTCCTCCCGCGCCAGCCTCGATATCAGGTCAAGGATCTCCATCTGGTGATTGACGTCCAGGTGCAGGGTCGGCTCGTCCAACAGCAGGATCTTGGGCCGCTGTGCTAACGCTCGGGCAATGATCACCCTCTGCCTCTCGCCACCGGACAGTTGGTCCATGGGGCGGCTGGCCAGGAAGGCGGTGTTGGTCATCTCCATCGCGTTGCTGACGATCTGCAGGTCGCTCTCCTTCTCCCTCTCGAAACGCTCCAGTTCAGGGTTGCGGCCCATCATGACGATGTCCAGGGCGGTGAACGGAAAGCTGGAGTTCGCCGATTGCGGCACCACTCCGATCTGCCGGGCGATCTGCTTTCTTGTCCGCTCATGGTAATCGACACCGTCAAGGAGAACAGTGCCCTTGTGCGGGGAAAGCACCCGATTGATGCATTTCAGAAGGGTCGTCTTTCCTGAACCGTTAGGTCCGAGGATCCCGATGATCTGGCCCTCTCCCGCTTCGAAGCTCACGTCGTTGACGACATCCTCCGAACGGTAGCTGAACGAGACCCCCTGCACGCTGAGCTTCACTTCACCACCCCATCTTCCTGCGGCGGGATATGATCAGGTATACAAAGAAGGGCGCGCCCACCAGCGCGGTGATTATTCCAACCGGCAGTTCCGCGGGGGAAATGATAGTACGTGCCAGGGTGTCGGTCCATACCATGAATATGGCGCCCCCCAGAAGCGAGACGGGGATGAGGATGCGGTGGTCAGGACCGACCAGCAGGCGGACCACATGCGGTATCACCAGGCCGACGAAGCCGATGATACCGCTCACCGACACCGCCGCAGCGGTGACCAGGGAGGCGGCGAGCAGGACGATCAGGCGGACGCTGTTGACGTTAAGCCCGAGGTGAAGGGCATGCTCCTCGCCCACCATCATGGTGTTGAGGTCCCGAGACAGCAGCCACAGTATCGCTGTTCCAGCGATTATCATCGGGAGGCTGATCACCACATCCTTCCACTCGGCCTGCCACAGCCCGCCCATCATCCAGAACACTATGACCTCCAGATTATCGCCGGCGAAATACTTCATCAGCGATACCAGAGCCGTGAAGAAGGCTCCGACCGCTATGCCTGCCAGCAGCAGCGTCTCAACCGGCACGAAGCCTCCCTTGGTCCTCGATATCGCGTAGACCAGGAAGAGCGTGAGGAAGCAGAACAGGAAGGCCATCGACGGAACGGCGAACTGGCCCGGTAGCCAGGATATGCCCAGCACGATCGCCAGGGAGGCGCCGAACGCCGCGCCCGACGAGATCCCCAGCACATAGGGCGACGCCATGGGATTGCGGAACACGCCCTGCATGGCCGCGCCGGCCACTGCCAGAGCGGCGCCCACCAGCGCAGCGAGGATGATGCGAGGAAGGCGGGTTTCCAGTATTATCTGTCTTTGTGCATTGGTGCCCCCTCCGGTCAGCACGTCCATTATGATATCGAGAGGATAGTTCACCGCGCCGATGTTCAGTGAGATCAATAGAGTGAGAACGAGCCCCACAGCCATCGCGGCAGTGATCGCTCCCCAGCGAGCGAACTTCTTCTTCTGTATAGAGGCTACGTCCACCGCGTCCATGGTGCGTCCGGCATAACCATCATGATTTATTAGCTCATGCATCCAAGGCCAGAATGAAAATGGAAGAAGGGGTTTGACCTGCTCACGGGAACAGCTCGGGCTGAAGCCAGCGTGCCAGGTCCTCCAATGCATCGACCAGTCGGGGGGAGGTAGTGAGCGTCCCGGCGGCGATGCGGTGGATCCTGTCGTTCATAACCGCGTCCGTGGAGGCATAAGCGCCTCTGAAGTATTGCTCATCGTGTGGCGATGAGTTCTCCACCACTATGACCTCCGGGTTGCGGTCTATCACATGCTCCCGATTGGCGAGGAAGTTGCTGGTGCTGTTGGCGAAGATGTTGGCGCCTCCGGCCATGGTGATCAGTTCATGGCTGAGAGTGCCGCTTCCAACGGTCTGCCCGCTCATGCTTGTCAGTTCGAGGTACACCCTGGTGCGTTGATCGTCGGTCAAGCTGGCGGTCCTCTCCACCACCGCATTCACTCTGGCCTTCATGGAATCGACCACAGCGGTAGCGTTAGCGCCCAGCATGTCGCCGATGCGTTCCATGGTGGAGAGCACCTGGCTCACATTCTTGGGGTAGTAGGCGACCACTTTGAGGCCCTTGTCCTCCATGTCCTCGATCAGTGACGCATACATTGAGAAGTTCCATATGATGACAACATCCGGCTCTAGGTACAGCAGCGACTCCATGGACAGGGTGCTCGTCTTGCCCAGGTCGGTCACGTTCTCCGGAATGCCCTCCAGAGCAGCGCCGGAATAGTCGACACCAACCAGTCGGTCGCTCTCGTTCAGAGCAATGATGATCTCGGTGAACGATGAGCCGAGGGAGACTATCGTCTGGGGGGAATCGGCGAAGTACACGCTCTTTCCCCTGTCATCCACCACAGTAAGCTTAAGGTCCCCCGGATCCTCGGCGGGGGCGTCCTGCAAAAGGATGATAGCGCCGGCCATGCTGGCGACGATGAGCACGGCCACCACTGTGATCGCGAAAACTCCTTTCTTGTTCGTCTTTATCACCTGAATCGCTTAGTGTTACGACTTAACTCATAGGTAACACCCATTTCCCATAAATAGCTTGTCCGGGCAGGCCGCCGTGGATAATGAGGGGAGAGGTACGATGGAACATAGTAAGGTTCTTGAACCTCGGTTCTTTCATCATATATCATGCGTGTCCTCCTTCGGGGCAAGATCCACCGCGCGGTGGTGACCCAGGCCGACCCTGATTATATCGGGAGCATCACCATAGACAAGGAGCTCCTGGACGAGGCGGACATCTGGGCCGGAGAGAAGGTCCTCGTCTCCGACGTGGATAACGGCGCCAGGTTCGAGACGTACACCGTTGAGGGGGAACCGGGCTCCGGCATCATATGCGTCAACGGAGCGGCGGCCCATCTGGTCAGCCCAGGCGACCGCATCATCATCATGGCATTCGAGATCACCGACCGCCCGGTGCGGCCGAACATCGTCCTGGTGAACAGCAAGAACCATAGGGTCAAGACGCTGCATGCGCCCGGTCCATCGGATCCGTCGGTGAGCGGATGAAAGTGCTGGTGTACACCGATGGCGGCTCCAGGGGCAATCCCGGGCCGGCGGCGTTCGCGGTGGTGGTGACCGACGGAAGCAGGGTCATCAAGGAATACGCCCGCTACATCGGGCGCACCACCAACAACGTGGCCGAGTACCGGGGAGCGATCGCCGCGCTGAAGGAGGCGAAGGATCTCGGCGCGGATGAGGTCGAGGTGATCAGCGACTCCGAGCTGATGGTGCGCCAGGTGAATGGACAATATGCTTGCCGCGCGGCCAATCTGCAGCCGTACCTCGCCGAGATCAGGAAGCTGTCCGGCCATTTCCGCAGCGCCACGTTCTCCAACGTCCGGAGAGGGCATCCGATGGTAGCGAGGGCCGACGCCCTGCTCAACATGGAGCAGGACATCATGCGCGACCTCCTGCCGAAGGGGAAGCCGAACCCGTAGCCGTCACATCAGGATGCCATCGCGCTTCATAGAATGCCACCAGCTTCCAGATGGATTCCATTTCGGTGGAGGGAACTGGCCAGCGATCTCCGCTAGAAATGTGCGGTCGGACGATTCACGCAAATAGGGGATATGATTATATAGAAGGGCAGAATTAGGAGTATTAGCGCCTGAGGTCGGTGCTCAACTCTCCTCCTAAGCAATTTTCCTCCGAATCCCCACCTAGATGCCGGCCTCGGGCGTTTATTATCACTTCTTGAGGGTGGCCACCAGTTCGTCCCTCTTGACCATCGTCTGCTCGCCAGTGATCATGTCCCTGAGGGCCACCGCGCCCTGCGACATCTCCTTCTCGCCCACGATCACGGTGCGGCGCGCATTGATGGTGTTGGCATGCTTCATGCTCTTGGAGAGGCTTCTCCCCATCAGGTCGATGTCGGTGCTCAGGCCCGCCTGCCGCAGCTCGGCGGCGATGCGGTGAGCCTCCGCCCTGGCCGGCTCCCCGACCGGCAGTACGTACACATCGACGCCATGCGGCGGCGCCTCCAGGCCTTCCTTCTCCAGCGCCAGCAGGGTGCGGTCGAAGCCTATTCCGAAACCGGTGGAGAATGTCTTCTCCCCTCCGAACAACTCCGTCAGAGAATAGGAGCCGCCTCCGCAGATCTGCTTCTCGGCTCCGAGCACCGGGGCGTCCATCTCGAACACCATGCCGGTGTAGTAATCGAGTCCGCGCACCACGCCCAGATCGACCTGGATGTTGTCGAAGCCGTAGGCCTGCAGCACGTTGAAGACGCCCATAAGATGCTCGCGAGCTTCCCCGGAGACCTTGTCCAGCACTTCGACCGGGCCGACGGTGTTGGTGATGTCGACCACGCTCTCGATCTTAGCATCGTCCATTCCGGCCTCCTGCATGCGCTGGCGGGCCTCGTCGTACTCCTTCTTGTCCAGCTTCTGCAGGATGAGCGGCGCTGCCTCGGAGCCCACTCCAGCCTCGGCAAGCATGCTGCGCAGGACCCCGATGTGGCCGATGCGGATGGTATACTGCTTCAGTCCGATGCGGCGCATGATGGACGCGGCCAGCGCTATGACCTCCGCATCCGACTCCGGGCCGGGGTTGCCGATGAGCTCGGCACCGAACTGGAAGAACTCCCTGAACCTCCCGGACTGCGGCCGCTCGTAGCGGAAGCACTGCCCGAAGTAGAACATCTTGAGCGGCCTCGCGCTATTGCTCATCTCGTTGACGAAGAAGCGCATCGCCGGGGCGGTGAGCTCCGGACGGAGGGAGATCTCCCTGCCCCCCTTGTCCTGGAACGCGTAGATCTCCTCGACCACGTTGGGACCGGACCTCAGGGTGAAGAGCTCGGTATGCTCGAAGATGGGGGTTGAGATCTCACGGAACCCGAACAGCGCGGCCTCATGGCGCATGGTGGCCTCAAGGCGGCGCCTCTTCTCCATCTCATCCGGCCCGAAGTCCCTGGTACCACGAGGGCGCTGAATCATCGTTCGGACAATGGGATGGCGTTATTAAACCGTTTCCTGCCGGCCTGGCGCTGGCGAGCTGCCTGTTCTGACGCGACGTGACGGCCCTACCGCGTGATCGCGGACGCCTCGCATAGAGATTTATGTTCCAGCATCGATGCCATAGCGATACGATGGAAGCAGCAGCGCCGGAGCAGGAGGGGCGAGGGGTAATTGTCCCCCGTCCCGAGCAGGTCAGGGTCATCATCATCGCCGAGAGCCCTTCCCCCCACCTGCTGCCGATCTATCAGGTCAGCCGCACGTTCGATGACGTTTCGGCCCGCCGCATGATCTTCGCCGCCGCGGAACCGGGCAGGCTGCTGGTGCGCATCGACAATTTCCTCGAGGAGCTGGGGGATTGCCAGAAGGACGAGAAGATGGCAGAGCTGAGCAAGCTGTTCCATTTCGGCCATCTCGTATACCTGTCCAAGCATCCAGCGGGGGAGAGGGAGGAGCTCGGAAGGTTCACCCCCACCTCGGTTCGCGACGAGGTCGATGCGCTGATGGAGGACGGAGCGCATACCATCGTGGCGCTGGGCGAGGCGGCCCGGTCCTGGGTGAGGAACAACTTCTCCACCGAAGGATTGACGCTGGTCCTGCTGCCGGTGCCGTCCAACCATGTCTCCGATTGGTTCCCGAGCTTCATGGAGCGGATGAACCGGGACCGCGGCGCCGATACTTTGCGCGTGCGCGACTCCATGGCCGTCCAGATAGACAAGCTGGTATGGGCCGTCTCAGGCCTGTGAGGCCCTGAGTGCTTGATCCAGGTCCTCCTTGAGGTCCTCGACATCCTCTATACCCAGCGACACGCGGAGCATGGAGTCGGTGATGCCCAGCCTCTTCCGCTCCTCAGGCGGCAGGGGTCGGTGGGAGGTGTTCAATGGCATGCTTACCAGGCTCTCGACCCCGCCCAGGCTGGTGGCCATCTTGATCAGCCGCATGGACCTCATGGCCTTCTCGGCGGCCTGTCGGCCTCCTTTTACCTCGAAGCTCATCAGCCCTCCGCAGCCGGAGAGGAGCCGCTTCGCCAGCGCATGCTGCGGATGGCTCTTCAGTCCAGGGTAATGGACGCGCTCCACCACAGGGTGGTCCTCTAGGAATTCGGCGACCTCCAGGCCGTTCCGGTTGTGCCGCTCCATTCGCAGCGGCAGGGTCTTCATCCCCCGCTCCAGGAGGAATGATGCGAAGGGATCGAGCGAACCGCCAAAGGACGATCTCGCGTCGTGGACGGGCGAGATGTCAAAGTCGCCGCTGACCACCGCTCCGGCCAGCAGGTCGGAGTGTCCTCCAAGGTACTTGGTCCCGCTCTCCGTGACCATATCCACCCCCATCTCCAGCGGCCTCTGGTTCATTGGCGACGCAAGAGTGTTGTCAATGACGACTATTGCTCCACGCTCATGCGCTGCCTTTGCCACCTCCGGGTAGTCGACCAGCCTCATGAGGGGATTACTGGGCGATTCCATCCATACCAGCTTGGTCCCGGGAGCGATGGCATCGATCAGAGCGTCGGTGTCGGCGGTGGGGCCGAACCTGACCTCGATGCCCATTCTCGGCAGATTGTTCCGAAGGAAGCCATAGGTTCCTCCGTATATATCCTCCTGCGAGATCATGACGTCGCCCTTGGCCAGATAGGCCGTCAGTATGGAAGATATGGCGGCCATGCCCGAGGAGAAGAGCAGGCACCGCTTTCCCGACTCCAGCTCGGCGAGCTTTCTCTCTGCAACCTCGACGGTGGGGTTGGCCCTCCTTGAGTACATGTACGTGCCTTCCGGGGCGTCCCCATCCCATGTGCTGGGATTGTCCGTAGGGAACACGAACGTGGACGACTGATATATCGGAGTGTTCACCGCGCCCGTCGGCCTCTCGGGACGCTCACCCGAGTGGACCGCCTTGGTCGACATGCCCTTGTACGCCATCAAAGGACCTCGTACAGGGCATCGTCTATCTAGCCAATATCCTTTGCTCAGTCCGCGCCCCGCTTGACCACTATGGTGATGATATCACCGTTCTGGAGGACGTGGTCCACTCCGACCATCTGGCCGGGGAACTTGGCGCTGTCCCCCCACACGTTGGCGTATCGGAAGTTTCGCCGGAAAGCGCGATGGATGCGGTCGCACAGGTCGCCGACCGAGGAGCCGCCCATGATGACCATGGGTTCGTCCATGTCCGCCTCCCTGCCCTGAGGCTTGAGGAACACATGGATGAACTCCAGCTTCTTGTACACGGCTTCCTTCAGATCCTCCAGCCTCAGCTCCTTGTTGGCCGAGATGAATATGGGATCGTGGTCCTTCAGGCGCTCTTGGACCTTCGCCAGATATGTCGAATCGACCAGATCGACCTTGTTGACCACGGTGACGGAGCGCATGTACACGCGGTTGCCGGTGAGCACGTCGATGAGCTGCTCCTCGTCGATGTCCTCCCTGATGATCACTTCCGCGTTCACGTAACCGTAGGCAGAGACCATGTCAGAGGCCATCTCCGCGGTGATCTTGGTCAGGTTGACGGTGGGCTTGATCTCGATGCCGCCCCGGTCGGTCTTGGTGATCACCACGTTCGGAGGGTGAGTGTTCAGGCGGATGCCCGTGTTGTACAGCTCGTCGATGAGCACTTCCACATTCGTATCGTAGACGTCGATGACGAACAGGATGAGGTCCGCCGTGCGCACCACCGCTAGGACCTCCCTGCCTCGGCCCTTGCCCCTGCTGGCGTCGCGGATGAGGCCCGGCAGGTCAAGAACCTGGATCTTGGCGAACTTGTAGTACATGATGCCGGGGATGACATCGACCGTGGTGAAGGCGTAGGCGGCAACGTCGCTCTTGGCATCGGTCAGCTTGGTGAGTAGCGTAGACTTGCCCACGCTCGGAAACCCGACCAGCGCCAGGGTGGCGTTGCCGGACTTCTTCACCGAGTATCCCTGGCCGCCTCCTCCCGACGCCGCCCGGCGCTTCTCCTGCTCCATCTTGAGGCGGGCGATCTTGGCCTTGAGGAGACCTATGTGACCCTGGGTCGCCTTATTGTATTGGGTCTTGCCGATCTCTTCCTCGATCGCCTTTATCTGCTCATCGATGGTCAGTGCCAAATGCTCACCTAGAATACAATACGAGTTCCCGCCTTACTCTCCAACGCCTTATCTAAACGTTCCGGTGAGGTTATGATCGCCTTCTTCTCTGAAGAGTCGACGAAGTCGACGGCGGCCTTTACCTTCGGACCCATGGACCCGGGGGCGAAGTGCCCCTCGTCGAGGTGGCGGCTCATCTCTTCCGCCGTTATCTCCCCGATCGCCCTCTGCGCCGGACCGCCATGGTCAAGGAATGCAGCGTCGACATCGGTCAGGAAGACCATGAGATCTCCGGCGTCCTTGGCTATCGCGTACGCGGCCAGGTCCTTGTCCACCACCGCCTCGACGCCCCACAGCCGGCCGTCTCGCTCCACCATCGGTATGCCGCCACCGCCAGCGGCGATGACGACGTGGCCACCAGTCGTCAGAGCTCGCACCGCATCCTTCTCCAGGACGGCAAGGGGACGAGGGGAGGGCACGATCCTTCGCCAGCCATTGCGAGCGACGTCCTCGCGCATTCGGTAGCCTTGCAACATCAGCCGCTCAGCCTCCGCCTTGTCGTAGTAAGGCCCGATGGGCTTGGACGGCATTCGGAACTCGGGATCGCCGGGATCGACCGTCACCCTGGTGATCAGGCACACCACTGAGCGATCGATGCCTTCGTGGTGCAGCGCTTCCGTCATCGCTTGCTGCAGCATGAAGCCCATCTGCCCCTGCGACTGCGCTACGCACACGTCCAGGGGCATGGCCGGCACCTCGTCCCGGGCCAGTTCGTTCTGCAGGAGGATGTTTCCCACCTGCGGCCCGTTGCCATGCACCAGGGTCAGTCCCCATCCTCGCGAGACCATCCGGGCCAAGGGCACACAGGTGCGCCGAAGGTTGTTCATCTGGTTCTCCACCGTAGCGGCCTCCCCCCTGCGAAGGATGGCGTTGCCCCCTATGGCCACGACAGCGTCGGTCATCTGGCGTTCTAATGGGGCGGATGATGATAATGATTGTCGAGGGGTGCGCAACTTTTTAAGCACATCAACATGATGGCGGGGCAATGTCCTCTCAGGATGATTTGAAGGAGCGCTTCCTCCGGTTCCGGGAGAAGAAGTACGCCGTACCGCTGGGGCTGGCCATCGCAATTCTGGTGGGCGTGGCACTGACATCCTATGTGGGCACGCTGTGCTTCGGGGCACTTCTGGTCGCTATTGTAGGCTTCTACGTGCCCTACTACTTCGGCCTCAAGGACCGGCGCAAGCTGGCAGTTTGGGGCCTGGTGTTCATCGTGGTACTGAGCGTGCCGTTCACCTGGTTCACCGCGGTTGGGAGCGTGAACTCCTTCGATGGGTACGCGCTCTCGTCCCCCGACGGCCTGATGGTCGACGGGCACGTCGACCCCTTCAGGGGCGATGCGGGAACGAGCCATTCGTTCAACGTCACGGTGACCAATACCACCGTCAGCGGCTACGATGTCAATGTCATCATCGTTGACCAGTACACCTTCGAAGAGGTCGGCAATCATACCCTGAGCGAGATCGGGACGAACGCAGAAGGCGTCGAGTACGGCCTCACGATAGCGGTGGACAACGGCTCGCTGTTCTCCTATCGCTTCGTGACCAATGCCACCGGCGGATGGACCTCCACCGTGGAGGGCTATGGCCCGGTGCATGCGGGGGACAATTCGATCTTCGTCCACTTCCTGCCCATGCTGATGCTGGCGCTCCTGCTCCAGGTCGGGCTGCTGTACTACATGCTGCTGGCGTTCAACTGGTTCAGCGAGCGCTCCAGGAAGCGGATGGAGCAGGTGGTGAGGGAGCGGCAGCAGATGCCTCCGGCTCCCGCCGACAAGTCGCCGGAGACGGTGGAGAAGTTCGTCTGCTCCGAATGCGGGGCCGACGTCCCCTCCACTGCCAGCAGGTGCCCGCAGTGCGGTGAGAGCTTCGATGACGAGGCGCTCCCGCCACGCAGCGGCGGAAAGGCCCAGTTCGAGTGCTCCGAATGCGGGGCCGCCGTGGACGAGGGTGCGCGGACCTGCTGGAACTGCGGAAAGGAGTTCGAGGAGTAGGGTACTTTCCGGCTCCTTGACTAAAATCTTTTAAACCCCTTCCCATTGGGGTTACTGGATGCCCTCTAGTTCTACAGCTCAGAAACTGGCCAAGGGTCAGAAGGAGATCTCGGTATCCGAGTTCTTCGAGAAGAACCGTCAGATCCTAGGTTTCGATTCGCCGGTGAAGAGCCTCATCATGGGTGTGAAGGAGGCAGTGGACAACGCCCTCGACGCCTGCGAGGAGGCGCAGATCCTTCCCGACATCATCGTCAAGATCGACAAGGTCGACCAGAAGGAATACCGCGTCACCGTGGAGGACAACGGGCCGGGCATCGTATCGACCTCCATGCCGAACGTGTTCGGGAGGCTGCTGTACGGCTCCAGGTTCCATGCCGTCAGGCAGTCCCGGGGGCAGCAGGGGATCGGCATATCGGCCACCATCATGTATGGTCAGATCACCACCGGGAAGCCGGCCACGGCCCGCTCCAAGGTGGAGGGGGCGGAGGCAGCCAAGGAGATCGACATCATCATCGATACCAAGAAGAACGCCCCCATCCTGATGCGGGAGGACTACATCCCCTGGAACGACGTGGCCCACGGCACCAGGGTGTCGTTCTACATGAACGGGCGGTACGTCAACGGCAGGCAGTCGGTGTTCGAGTACCTGCGGCAGACCGCCATCGTCAATCCTCATGCTTCCATCACGTTCATCGACCCCGACGGGAAGAAGTACCTCTTCGACCGGGCCACCGACGTACTGCCGCCGAGGACCAAGGAGATCAAGCCCCATCCGGACGGCATCGAGCTGGGCACGCTGATGAACATGATCAAGGCCACCAAGGAGCGCAGCCTGGTCAAGTTCCTGCAGAACGATTTCAACCGCATATCGGAGAGGGTCGCCAAGGAGGTCTGCTCGGCATCCGCGCTGCCGGAGACCACCAGGCCGTCCAACCTCACCCTGGAATCGAGCAAGCAGCTGCTGGAAGGCATCGGAAAGGTCAAGATCATGGCCCCCCAGGCGGACTGCCTGTCCCCCATCGGGGACAACCTGATCCGCAAGGGGCTGAAGCACGTCCTGGCCGACATCAAGCCGGAGTTCTACGCCCCCCCGGTGACGAGGGATCCGAAGGTGCATACCGGGAACCCGTTCCTGGTGGAGGTCGGCATCGTGTACGGCGGCGGGCTGCCGCGCGACCAGCAGGTGCAGATCTATCGTTTCGCCAACCGGGTCCCGCTGCTGTACCAGCAGGGGGCGTGCGTCATCACCAAGGCGATCGAGAACACCGACTGGCGACGGTACGGGCTGGAGCAGAGGGGCGGCTCCGGCATCCCGTTCGGCCCGGCCATCATCCTGGTGCATGTCGCGTCCACCAAGATCCCCTTCACATCCGAGGCCAAGGAGGCCATATCATCCATTCCGAACATCCAGGAGGAGATCCAGCTCGCCCTCAAGGCGTGCGGCCGGAACCTCCGCATGCATCTCAACAAGAAGGAGCGGAAGAGCAAGACCCGCGCCAAGTTCGAGATCGTGCAGGTGATCATCCCGCTGATGGCGGAGAAGACGTCGAGCATACTGGAGCGGCCGGTGCCGGACCTTCGGGGGACGATAACCAAGATCATGAACGTGGTGTGGATCGATGATTCGGTGTCGTACGAGAAGGGGCGCCACAAGGTCAAGGTGTCCATATACAACTACACGCCCAAGCAGCAGAAGTTCGTCATCCATACCGTCGTTCCGAAGGGGCATCTGAACGAGAAGGCCTGCTCCCTCGGGCCCTCGGAAGTGAAGGATGATGAGAAGATTACCTGGGAGCTGCCCCGCATCGCCTCCACCGAGATATACGAGCTTTCATTCGAACTCGACGGCCTGGACGCCGAGATGTTCCAGGACGTGGAGCTGTACGTCTCCGGGATCAATCCGGTGGACGTGATGGGCGCCGACCCTCTGCCGGGCGACTGGAACGTCGCCGGGCTGAACTTCACCGAGAGCGAGGAGGAGATTCCGCTGGCGGAGGATGCGGACGAGGAACCTGACTACGACGAGGCAGGGGAGGATCTCAATGACGACCAATGAGCGCAACACCGAGGCGATCCGGAGGCTGTACGCCATCTCCGAATCCATCTACGACCAGCTAGACCAGGGGAAGATCCCCAAGATGGTGCTCCCCCTGCGCACCAAGGCCAATATAAAGTTCGACAAGAAAAGCAGCGTGTGGAAGTACGGCGACCAGAGAGGCGCCCGCTCGGCCAAGAAGGTCCAGGGGGCCATGATGCTGCTCCGTACCTCCTACATGCTGGAGCTGATCAGGGACATGATCAACGAGAACCGGTCGTCCACGCTCAGAGAGTCGTACTACATCTCGGAGGGCTGGGGCAAGGCCAAGTTCCATTCCCAGGAGGAGAGCAACCGGCTGGCCGAGGACCTCGAGATCATCACGCAGTGTCTGCGGGAGGACTTCAAGCTCCGCCCCGAGGAGGACGGGGCCCGGGTCATAGGCGACCTCAACCTGGTCGAGACCGACCGCAAGGGGAAGATGAAGGCGCTCAACTGCCGGGACGACGTCGGCGACTCCGGATATGGCATCCCGTACAACGTGGAGAAGGAGAAGCTGGAGCTCAAGAGCACCTCCGCCAAGTTCGTCATCGCCATCGAGACCGGCGGTATGTTCGACCGCCTGGTGGAGAACGGCTTCGATGAGGCGGAGGACGCCATCCTGGTGCATCTCAAGGGTCAGCCGGCCCGCTCCACCAGGAGGTTCGTCAAGCGCCTCAGCGACGAGATGAACCTGCCGGTGGTGGTGTTCACCGACGGCGACCCGTGGTCGTTCCGCATCTATGCCTCCGTTGCTTACGGGGCCATCAAGACCGCCCACCTGTCCGAATACCTGGCCACGCCGTCGGCGGAGTTCATCGGCATCACCGCCTCGGACATCAAGGCCTACGACCTGCCGACCGACACCCTCACCGACATGGACGTACGCGCGCTGAACGCCGAGCTGAAGGACCCCCGGTTCAACACCGGCTACTGGCGCGACGAGATCGAGCTGATGCTCAAGATGGGAAGGAAGGCGGAACAGCAGGCCCTGGCCAAGTACGGCCTGGACTATGTCACCAGCACCTACCTGCCGGAGAAGCTGACGCAGCTGGGCATAATGCGCAAGTGATATCCTAGGCGCCCACCGGCCAGGGCGCAGGTCGGCGCGGACATCCTCCGATCCCTGGACAAGATCATCGGGTCCTTGGAATAGCGGACCGCCCAAACATCGTCCGATGCCCATTCGGCGCCCTTGGTCTCGAGCACACCTCGCGTGCTGATCTAGAGAAGAGTTCACGGACAATGGGCCGATCAGATAGGATAGCTGGCAAACCATTATCTGGCCGTGATTCCAAATGTTCTAACTCAAATGATGTGCTCGCCCACTGGACCACCCGTCATCGATCGAGCGACGCTCCCTCCCCTGGAGAGGCTGAGACTGGCGAACGAGCTGATAGGCGAGCTGTGGACCACGACCATGGCCTCCCTGGTCGAGGTGGTGGGGGACGAGCGTTCGGTCCGCTACCTGCGTCCGTACTACAAGGCCAACATGAGCGAGGAATGGCTGCTTCGAACGCGGCAGCTTGGCATGGACAAGGGCTCCCTGTTAACCCTTGGCCACCTGATGAACCTGGACGCGGCGGCGGCCGGTCTCACCGCCCGGACGGAGGTCACCGAGCAGTCGGTCACCTTGACCGTCTATGAGTGCCCCTTCGGACACTCCGGCCAAGAGGGGTTCTGCAAACTGCACTCATTATTCCTTGACTCCATGTACGAGGGGATGGAGATAGAATGTGTCGACCACCGTGTGATGTGCCGGAACCGGGGCGATCCATTCTGTCAGCATGTCGCGGCCCCCCGGTCGGCTCTCCCCGAGGAACGGCTGAAGCAAGGAAGGAACTTAATGGTCATCACCGAGCCTACGCTACCTCCGGAGGCAATGCTCGAGATGGGCGAACGGTTCGCCAGCAATCTATGGATATCCACTGTGCAGGCGTTATCGGATGCCATCGGAGGCGACCGCGCCCTGTCGGTCCTCCGGCCGTTGATGCGCAAGCTCGGTCATGCCGCTGGCCTCAAATGTGCGAACATGATGGGCCTGAAAGGCGATAGCGAAGGTGACCTTGCGAAGATGGTTTCTCTGCTGCACGAGATCATGCAGCAGCCGACGATAGTACGACAGACCGATGATGGCTTCGAGGAAGCGGTCGGAAGCTGCCCATATGAAGACGCCCCGGACGTGGTCCATTTGCTCTTCGATGCACTCTCCGAGGGCGTATGCCAAGCGGTAGGGACGGAGTGCCGCCTGACCATCGACCGCGGCGACGGCGTTCCCGGGGCCTGTCGATGGAACATGCGCTGCCCGCGGCTGGGCGCGAAAGGTCATTGAGCGGACGAATACCCCTCCGGTTCGGGCAGTCAGCTCCGCTCCGCCGCGGTCCTTTTCACGGCCTCCAAAGCATTAAATCACCGGTGCCCAGCTCATTCAAACGCAGAGATTTCGAGGTGTCGAGGTGGAGGTCGGAGAGCGAGTGTTGCGCTGCCTAATGGATTTCTTTCCCCTTAGCGTGGACGAGACCGTCCTCGTCTCCGCCGCCCTGAAGAGGGATAAGGGGCTGTCCTCCGATATGGTCTCCGAGACCGTCCGAGTATTGACGGGCGAGGGATGGGTCGAGGCGTTCATGGCAAAGACCCCCTTCAGCAATGCCCGCACCTGCCGTTTCAAGATCACTCCCTCCGGCATCGATCGTCTTAATCCCTGGGCCCTAGGAACGAGCGAGGATGGGGGCGGGAGCGTGGCTAGCCTCGAGACCCGGCTGGTCGAGACCCATGAGCATATCCGCTCCAAGATGGCGGCCTGCCGACAGGACCTTAGCAACGACATTGAAAACCTGGACGACCGCCTGGAGGAACTGGAGATCAAGGTCACTACCCAATCCCAAGAGCTGATAGCGCTGAAGCGGCAGGTGGGAGAACTCGCCGGGCGCCTGGAAAGCGAGAGATTGGAAGAGGAACGTATAATCCTGCAGGTGCTTTCGGGCGACGAGAGGGGGATCTACGAGGCCATCCTAGGGGCGGGAGGGACGATGCTGCAGAAGGAACTGGTAGCCAGGACCAAGATGTCCAACGCCAAGGTATCACGGGTCGTCGACCATCTGGAGAGCCGCGGCATCCTGATCAAGGAAAGGCGGGGAGCAACCAACCGCCTTAGGCTTATCGTCAGGCCTTCAGAGGGGCGACTCTGAGGCCTTTCACCCGACGAAATTGATTGCAGCGTCGCTTGTCTCCCTCAAGATGGAACGGAACGCTCGACACACTCGTTAATCCATCTTTTCAAGGCACCATGAAATATCTTTTCACAATCTACCAAACGACGTCGAGCACATGAACATTCGACCAAGCAAGGGAGGTGCTAAGAATGCCACCAAAGGGGACGATGGGCATCGTTGGCTGCTACGGCCTGTCCGACCAGATTCTCCACCTGATAGAGGAGGACGAACATATCCGGACGCTATTCTTGGTCGCCAACGAGGAGGGGAAGCAGTTCGCGCGGAAGGCCAAGGAGAGGAGCAGCCACGTGGAGCCTGTGATGGTCGATCAGAATGCGATAAGGGCTAAGGGAAAGGAAGGATTCTCAGTACTACTGTGGCTGAACTCCGAAGGCCTGCACGATGGGCGTGACATCGATAGGCACCATCGGGAGATCCTGTCCAGGATCGCCGGCCATGTTGACTCCGTCCTCTTCTGCTATGGCCTTTGCCGGAGCCCCGAGCAGAGGCTCATTGAACTGAAGGACGAGGCGTCGGTTCCGATGACGTTCCTGACGGACCTGGACGGGGAGATCGTGGACGATTGCTTCGCCGCCGTCATCGGTGGGAAAAGAGATTATCTAGAGCATATAATGGGACACAAGCATACCCTGCTGGCCACCTCTGGCTACGCGGAGAGCTGGAGGAGGAAACGAGAGCGGGCAGACCTCACTTCACTGGTAGAGGAGGTGGAAGGGTTAAGGTACATGTTCGAGACGCTCGGATACCATAAGCTTCTGAAGCTGGACGATTACATCAATGACGGGGGGCGTTTCGACGAGGACGTCCGGGCGTTCTCGCAGTTGTTCGACCTTGAGCTCGAGGTCAAGCAATGCCACTCACGGGTGTTCGAGCATTCCTATGCCCTGGCCAAGGAGAGCATGCAGGACGAGTCTAACGGTGACAGTTCGAGCACAACGGCGCCGAGGTCGATGGCGCGGCCATCGTGCATGGTCCTCAAGGGAGCCACGAGTGAGGAAGCGGCGATGGCGGATCGACGTGCCGCGTCCTTGAACCGTTCCTGCCTTCCGGACAGCGGTGCGCTCAGTCGGACGCTTCCTTGATCCGGCCGAGCACAAAGTCGCGGTCCAGCGTAGAGAAGAAGAAGCCGAGGCGGGGGCCCTGCTTCTGGTCGCAGAAGATGCGATACAGGGTCTGGAAGCCCCCGCGCGGCCCCACCGCGCATTCCTTTGCGCATCCATAGATGGCATCGTGGAGCGTTTCTCCTTCCCACTCCACGCCGCGCATGGATTCGTACAGCTTTCCCAGGAACTCCCTCTCCTGCTCCGAGAGCTGGCATTCCGGCATGGACGAACAGACCTCGAACTTGACCTGATCGGGAGCGAAGGCATCCAGCCAGTACTTCACGCAGTCGGTCCTCTGCTTGAGGATGGCCACGTCCTCCGATGCCACCGAATCGTCGAGCATCTCCATCCGCCTGAGGATGGTCATGACGCCGTCGAAGCCGTCGGCGATCTGGACCAATGAGACCAGATGCCTGTAGGGGATCTGCAGCGGCTGCTTGCTCCGGGGACCCTCCGGCTGCGACAGTTCATAGGCTCGTAGGAGGTCCGCATCCCGCTCTTCAGCCCCTCCGGCGTAGAACATTTTCTCCGTCCGGTCGTACTCGTCCACCATCTCCAGGATCCCCATCCCGGAATCGTAGTCTATGTGCCTCTCCGGGTTCACCCGGAGGATGATGTAGTTCATGACCTGCGGGGGGGTGATGCGCAACGCGTCCACGCCCGTAACGGAAGAACCGGTGGACTTATGCATCTGGCCCTTGCCCTTCAGCTGCACGAACTCATAAGGCACCGGCCGCGGCGGCTCGATGCCGAATATCTCCTTGGCTAGCCGCACGCCGGTATCATAGGAGCCTCCGGCGGCCGCATGGTCCTTTCCGAACGGCTCGCAGGTGACGCCGAACACCTTCCACTTGGCCGCCCATTCCACCCGCCACGGCATCTTGCCATCGGCCTTGCGGATGTCCGCCTTGCCGGAATGGCCACAGGCGCACTGGTAGCCGACGTACGGCTTCTCATAGGCGGTCACCTTGGTGTGGCTGAGGCGGCCGCACTCCTCGCATCGAGGGGAGTAGGGGAAAAAGTCCTTGGGGAGGTCCCTGCCGCTGACCTCCTTCAATATGTCGGCCACCCGCTCCTTGTTCACGATGGCGGTGTCGATGACGTCGGCGAACCTTCCCTGCTCATACTGCTCGTGGGTCCACAGCACGTCGCAATGAATGCCCAGCTCCTGGATCGAGTCCAGGAACGGCTGTATGTAGTGATGGGCGTAGTTCTTGTGCTCCCCACATGGGCATGGTATGTAGGCCAGAGGCTTTCCCACCTCGGCCTCGAAGTTCTCCGGCAGGAACGGGTAGCGCTTGCGCAGGGGATCGATGGAATCCACCAGGTAGATCATCCGCACGCTCCCTTCGGCCTTGACCACGGCCTTGCGCACCGCCTCTGCGGTGATGGCTTCCCTCAGGGTCCCCACATGAAGGGTTCCGGACGGAGTGATGCCGGTCGAAATGAGGTTGGATCCTGTCCTGGAGATAAGGTCCCGAGCGATAACATCTGCCCAGTGCATGCTAACCGCTAAGCGCAAACAGGAACAAGTCATATAAAACTATTTGATGAGACACCGCTGGCCAGGGCCTCGTGCTGGATGCGGCGCGGAGCGTTCGCCGAAGAATTAGGTCCGAGGGACTCGGGAAAAGACGAAGGTTTGGAGCATAATGACTTATGCCTCGAGCTATTGAATTTTACTCCATGACACTTTCATCAGCAATGAGAAGCGCCGCCCGTCAGAGAATAGATGCTCTAAAGGCAACGGAGGGCACGGTGGTGAAGGAGGAATGGTTGGAGGACCGCGCGGTGATCTCGGCCATACGCAACGACCGCATGGTGGAATGCGATTTCGTCGAGTCCAAACGTTCCTGCGCCCTGCCCCGCCGCATGCGCGAATATTACGATGTATTGGAGCAGGGAATCAAGCTTGGCATCATCGTCCCTCAGAGCGCGGTCGGAAAGGAACAGGTCAGCATGCGTCGGGTCAAGGGAGAGGACCGGCTCATGATCCTCGGCTACAGTGAAGAGGGAGTGACCGGCCCGTCGATATGAACCGCCGAGGATGTCGCATAAAGTTAAATACGAACATCGAGGATTCACGGTTCGATCTCCATGCCCCCCAAGAGCAAGAAGAACCAGGGCTTCCAATCGGCTGCTGGCCTCATACGTTATTTCGACTCCGAGTCGGAGAAGGGGCCGGTCCTGAAGCCCACTTACATCGTCGCCGCCATCGTCATGACAATTGTGGTCGTGCTGCTGGCAGGCGCCATCTGGCCGGTCTGAAGGCGGCCGGGCATTTCATGCTCCGACCCATCTGCAGCGCCAGCGTAGATTAGAAAAGAATAATATGGGGAGCGCCTCTGCCCATTTTTGGTATCAATGACCTTATTCAAGGAACTATCCCCCGGCAAGGATCCGCCGAGGAACGTGTATGTCATAGTGGAGACCCCTAAAGGGAGCAAGAACAAGTACGAGGTCTCCAAGGAATACGACGCCATCATGCTCGACCGCGTACTCCACTCCAGCGTAGTCTTCCCTCTCGAATACGGGATGATCCCCCAGACATTCTATGAGGACGGCGACGCCTTAGACGCGATGGTAGTCATATCCGAGCCGACCTTCATCGGCTGTGTCCTGGAGGTGAGACCGCTGGGGTTGTTACGCATGAGGGACGAGAAAGGCGCCGATGACAAGGTGTTGTGCGCCGCCATACGCGACCCGCGCAACCGTGAATACCACGACCTTACCGACCTGCCGACCCACTACCTCGACGAGATCGCCGAGTTCTTCCGCACCTACAAGCACCTGGAAGAGAACAAGAGGACCGAGGTGCTGGGCTGGGAGGGCCGGGAATCGGCGATGCAGTGCATTCTCGACGGCATGGAACTGTACAAGAAAACATTCGGATGAGCCGAAAGGCCATCCTTTTCCAAACGAATGGGTTTTCAGCCCCGGGCGCGCCGCCCGGGGCGTTGCGCTTGGGTTCAGCGCTTCGGTTCCTCTTTTCTCCTTACTTCCCGGTACTCGGTCTCCCGGTACTCGCCCCTAGGCATGTCCTCAGAGGCTTCCCGGTATTCGCGCTCCTGGGTCATCCTCTCCTCGGGTTCGCGCATCTCTCCTCTCCTCTCGCGCTCATAGCCCTGTTCCCTACCCTCGCGAGAGGAGCTCTCGACGCCGCGGCGCAGCCCCGACAGGATGCCGGCCCCGACGGCCGCGACCTTCCGGATGCCCCGGCCGATCGACTCACCCGCCTGAGTGGCAACGTCCTCGGCCTTGGCGCCTCCGGTGGCCTCTCTGGTCCTCTCGCCGATGCGGCGGCCGTACTCCTTGGTCCTTCCCAGGGCCTGTTCGCCCATGCCCTTGGCCTTGGTGACCGCCTGGCCGCCCGCCTCTCCGGCTGTCGCGGCCATGCCGCCGCCTCTCTCCCTCATCCTCTCTCCGGGAGTAGGCTCCGCCTCTATTGGCGGCTTCCTTGACGGCATGTAATCGGTCCGCCCGAAATAGCTCTGGGGAGCTGCCTCGCCCGATGCTTGGCTCTCCCTCCCCTCGTAGTAGTAAGTGCCGCCTCCGGCCCTTCCGAGGTCTCCGCGGGCCATTCTCTCGGCAGTGCCGTAATCACGGCGACCTTCAGTACCCATCGCGGCCCTGGCCGTCTGCTCCCCCAGCGTAGGTCTCTCCTCTACAGGGCCCTCCCTCCGGGAGTAGGTGGTAGGCATCTCACCCCTGCCATAGCCTCTCTCTCTTTCCCTCTCGCTCATCTGCTCGGCCGGGGTGCGACCGGGCATGGGCTCTCGCTCCTCGCGGATGTCCCGCGCCACGCGGTCCTCCATCGTCATGCCCTCTCGGCCCTCCCGGCTCCATGAGGCCATGGAGGCCCTCTGGTCCTCCCCCATCCCTGCGTGAGGCGCTCCCTGGCCGCTCATGAGCCGACGTCTCTCCTCCTCCTGAGGCGTCAGGCCAGAGTAAGCGGGACCTTCCTGCCCGGTCCGAGAGGCCCTTTGCGCCTCCTCGATCGCCAGCTGCGCCCTCTGGCTCTCGCCGCCCTCCCTGAGCCGGCGCATCCTTTCCTCGTCCTCCAGCCTTCTCCTTGCTTCCGTCCTTGGATCGTTCATGATATTACCTCGTGATCTTCTTCTTGATCTTCTCGCCGACGTCGGCGACGTCCCTCTTCAGCTCGGCGGACTCCTTCCGATCCTCCGCCTCGCTCTTGGCGACCTCCGACCTCTCGATCTCGGCCTCCGCCTCCTTCTTCATCAGCTTGGTCTTGCTTGCCATGCCCTCTCGCCTACCAGTTTGATTTGGACGCTGATGATATATCCATTTTACTGTTACCAACTAGGATAATCATGAACAATATCTGAATGAGAGAGTGGGCTTGGCCCCGACCAAGGCGAAGGGGCGGGCCTCAGAACATCTCCAGTGTCCCCTTCCGCCTGGCCAACCGCTCGAAGGCGAGCATTATGGCGTAGCCGATCAGCACCGCCACGGCCGCCACCAGCAGCTCGGAGCCCAGAAGGCTCATTATCGCCGGGTCGGTGAGGGACGCCCCCTCCACCGCCATGCGGGCGGCGTCGGTGCCGTAGGTCATGGGAATCGCGTAAGAGATGGGCTGGAGGAACTCGGGAAGGTCGGACACCGGGAAGTTGACCCCGCAGAACAGCAACCCCATGAACAGGAATATGTTGGCCAGGACCATTGTCGTCCTCAGATAGAAGCCCATGGAGGAGAGCATGAGGCCGAAGCCGACCGTGGCGAAGCAGGTGACGGCGATGACGACCGCCAGGGTCAGGAGGTCCACGCTGGAAAAGTCCAGACCGAACACCACGATGGCGTAGAAGAACGCCACGGCCACCGTGGCCATGCTGTTGAGGACCTGGAACATGGCCTTGCCGACGAACATGGCGAACCGGTTGGCCGGGGTGACCAGCACGGCAGGCAGCGTTCCCGATTCCTTCTCTTCGCCGGTGATGTTCGTCACGGCGAACACCGCGACATAGGCGATGCTCTGCATCGCGTTGCCCACGATGATGTAGTCCAGCGACTGCCCCGGATTGACGTACTGGGCAATGTACCAGAACATGGCGATCTGGAACAGCGACATGGTGAACAGCTGCATCAGCCACAGCGACGGGTTCAACCACGAGAACAGCGCCTTCTTGGCAATGACCGCGGAGCTCCAGAACACCCTGCTGAACTGCATAACGTTGGCGTTCACCTCAGACCCTCCCCAGTTCTCCGGTCAGTCGGGCCTGCTTCTCCACCACGCGGAACAGGATGACCGCCACCGCTATGTAGACGATCGCCAGCAACGCCACCATCGCCAGGTCTAGGAGTATGAATCCCGCGTCGGGGGACGCGCCAAGCACGGTGGCCCATATAGAATCCTCAGGGCTGAAGCCGGCCGCCTCCCTGATGGCATCGATGCCCCAGGTGGGAGCCAGTGACATCGATAGAGGGTGAGCCCACCCGGGGAGCAGGATGATGGGGAACAGGCATCCGCTGGCTACATAGATAGGGAACTCCAGCCCGTTGGTGAGCACCCCGGCCTGGCGCGTTAGCACGAACGCGGAGCTGAACAGCAGTCCGAGAGCGGCCAGCGAGAACATCGTCATAAGGAAGGAGACGATGAACATGAACGGGTCGGCGATGTCCATGGGGACGCCGAACGCCACCACCGCGATCACCAGCACCAGGAGGCCGTTGACCACTCCGATGAGAGCGTTCCAGATGGTCCTCCCGGCGATGATCCAGATGAGAGATGATGGCACTACCAGCACCGCCTCGATGGTGCCCCACCACCGCTCCGACTGGATCGAGTACCCGGAAGCGTACAGGGTGTTGCCCCACATGCCCATCATGCCCCCGCCCAGCACGGCGTACAGGATCGCCGGCCCGGTGACCTCCTGGTACATCAGCAGCACCACCATGGTAATGACGAACGGGGCGATGATGTTCGGTATCAGCCAGCTCGGGGCCGACAGAAAGTGGAACGCCTGCTGCCGGAACGAGGCGGTCATGGCGCGGAGCCTAGGCATGACCTTCCACCAACCAGAGATATGCGTCCTCCAGCGTCGGCTCCTTCACGCGGACGTCCAGCACCCTGCACTCCAGCGATCTGGTGACCGGCGTCAGCAATTCTCCGGCATCGCAGACCTGCACCCGCATGACCTGCTTGGAGCCATTGGCCGTCGACGATACCGTCCGCACGCCATCCAGTCCCCTGACCTTATCCATCTCCTGGTCGGTGATGCCGAATCCCTCCACCTCGATGACCGAGGTGTCCTTGACCAGGGACTTCAGCCCGGACGGGGTGTCCATGGCCAATAGCTTGCCGCCGTTGATGACCGCGATGCGGCCGCACAGCTCATCGGCCTCGAACATGTAGTGAGTGGTCAACAGGATGGTCTTCCCCATGCCTATGAGGTCCTGGGTCATCCTGCGCGTCTCCCTGGACGCCTGGGGGTCCAGCCCGATGGTGGGCTCGTCCATGAATATCACCTCGGGATCGTGGACGATGCCCTTGGCGATGTGGAGCTTCTGCTTCATCCCGCGAGAATAGTTCTCCACCTTGGTGTCCGCTTTCTCGGTAAGCCCGACCATGTCGAGGACCTCCTGGATGCGGCGGTCGCGGTCCTGCAGGGGAACGCCATAGAGGTCAGCGAAGTACCGGAGGTTCTGACGGCCGGACACGCGGTAATAGAGGCCGCGCTCCCCTCCGAGGACGAGGCCGATGCGCTTGCGCACCTCCATAGCGTCCTCCCGAACATCATAGCCGAGAATGGATGCATTCCCCGCAGTGGGGATCAGGAGCGTGGTGAGCATCTTTATGGTCGTGGTCTTCCCGGCGCCGTTCGGACCGAGGATGCCGAACAGCTCACCACGGCCTACCGAGAAGGATATGTGGTCGACCGCTAGGGTCTCCTTCCTCTTCTTCCGGAAGATGCCAGTGGAGCTCCGGTAGATCCGCACCAGCTCGTTCGCCTCGATGACGGGATCCTTGACCTCGACCATATGAGAAGGAGCAATATAAGAGACGATTTAATAATTACTGACGGGTGGCTGTAAATGACTAGGGCCTTGCCGCCCAATCGGCCCTAGATGAAAGGGTTGAGCGGCCCCGCCGGGGCCGCGGTGCGGTGCGGGGCTGGGGTGCCAGCCGTCCCGACTACCTGTTGGCGTTCCGTATGTCCTCGATGTTGGTGTCGCTGAGCTCGATCGTCAGCACACTGTCGTCGTCTCCGGTCGTCACGGTGCGATACAGTATCGGGGACTCCGCCCCGATGAAGTAATCGACCACGGTGCCGTCATCGGTCGCGCGATAGTGGTCCACCTTCCTCGGACCGAGCTCTGTGTCCGTGGTCTCCTCTCCGATCAGCTCCCCGAAGTCCTCCAACCTATCACTTTCATCACCGTACACGCTGCCAACGGTATCGTTGCCATCGGCCTTCCATGTGAATGTGAACGTCTGATCGTTGATGGTCTGCACCATCTCAACATCGTAGGAGTCGTCCGTGATGTTGAGGAATGTCATCCTCATCGTACCGCTCAGGCCTCCCCCGCTCGAGATCATCGAGTACTCGATGAAGTCGCCGTTCTTCAGGTCGAAGGGCAGCCTGTCGATGCTGCCGCCCTCCAGGCCGTTGTCGCCATCGTTCGTTCCGTCGCCCCCGCCGAGCGGAGCGTCGAACGCCCCAAGCAGGAACGCCGCCACCACGGCCACCACCAGTATCGCGGATATGGCGAACGCCGCCACCAGCTTTCTGCCGGACCGCGGCCTTGCCGGTTTTATTGATTGATCCATCTTTTTCACCCTGAGAATTAAATGCGAACGGGGGCGGATATAACAGTATCTGCTGAGATAATCAAAATGCCAAGTATATTACAGCAGGGCTGCTGGAACGGCCTCATTCCGTGGACAGCATGACCATCTCTGGCGATTGGTTGCTATGAAATATATAACCGAAACATCATGCGCGCTCAACGATGATCGAAAAGGTGGCGCTGGCGTCGGTTTCTGTGATCGCGGCGGCCGCATGCTTCGCACTGGGCATCTATGTGTTTAGGCGAAATCAGCATCATTTGGGTTCGAGGGCATTCTTCGGCGTCACAATGATGGCGACATTGGCCGCCCTGTTCGACCTCCTCACCATCACCTCTCCGGACAGCGCCACAGCGCTGCTCTTCGCCAGGGGGATCGTTCTATCCTCCACCCTCCTGGGTAGCGGCATGCTGTACCTGGCGTTCTTATTGCCGTTCGAGAGGGAGGGGTCGTTGGTGGTCCGTCACCGCCGGGCGCTCGGCATCGCGACACTGGTATTCGCTCTTACGATGGCTGCAGGAGGCATCGAGGTGGCGGAGGATCGGTTCGGTTGGTGGGTGTTCCTGAACACATCATCCCTGCTATGGTATGTCAGCATCGTGTTGTTCTTCCTCGCCGGCACCATCGTTCTCATCCTGAACTACAAGCGGGAGCGCAGCGGCAATGAGAGGCGCCGCATGCTGCCGATGATCGCTGGCATGGCGGTCCCGGTTTTCTCGGCGCTGATGGTCGTCGAGCTCGTGCTAAGCGAGACAACGGACCCCTCGATGCTGTCGGCCATCGTCCTAGCATCCTGCCTATGCATCGGCTACGGAGTGGTGCAACAGAAGCTGTTCGTCATGGAGCCGGTCGGTGAGGATGTTAAAGGCGGCCCCCGCACGCCCAGTGTGAAGCCGGGAAGCAGCGTGCTTGTGGAAACGAAGGGGAACGACTTGACATATCGCATGTTCGTCAACGAGATCGCTGCCGGTGGGCAGGGCCTGATCATATCGCGGAAGCACCCCTCTCAGCTGAGGGAACGGTATGGGCTGTTAAGCACCCCCATGCTGTGGCTCACCACCAAGCCCGGTGCGAGCCATGTCGACCCCTCCAGCCTGTCCCTGTTGCTACATAGCATCATGACCTTTCTGCAGAAGAGCGACAGGGCGGTCATCCTGCTGGACGGCCTGGAGTACCTAGAGGCCTACAATAGCGAGGAGGCGATCATGCAGTTCATATATGGGCTCAGGGACGCCATCACCGTCACCGGCTCTAAGCTCATCATCATGGTGGACCCGGTGGCGCTGGGGCCGCTGGTCCTGCCCCGGCTGGAGCGTGAGATGGATATCATCGATAATTGACCGTTCCGGCCCGGCTAAGCAAGAAGCGCCGCCCAACCGAGTGGGGGGCCGGTGAGACAACAAAACGGTGATATCTCCTCAAGCCGATGAGGGGGCATGAAACCCTGCCCAGCGTGCAACGGCACCGGACGATGCAGGAACTGTAAAGGGACTGGCAAGCTTGGTTATCCGGGCTACGGTCACCATATAGATGTCTTCCCCGACTGCAATTATTGTTATCAGACCGGCGTATGCTCGAAGTGCCACGGGCGGGGACAGGTGCGGTAGACCGATTCCATGCCTTCATGCCAGAGTGCCATTATGGAACATGGATCGAAGGGGCGTCAAGGTCATCGATCTTCTGGACCTCTGGCCGTCGACTCCACGATCCATCTCACGTAGTCCTCCGAGCCTCCGGCTATGTCATACCGTACGATGCACGGCACCTCGTAGGGGTGCATCTGCCTGATGGCGTCTGCCACGGCCTGGAAATCCTTCGAACGGACCTTCAGCATCGAGGCGAACTCAGGACCCTCCTCCACCTCCCCGTTCCACCAATAAACGGAACCTATCGCGAAGATGTTGGAGCAGGCTGCAAGGCGTCGCTCGACCAGGGACCTGGATATGTTGCGAGCGGTTCGCTCATCAGGGAAAGTAACGTAGACGGTGGAGACCTCTTCGTTCATACGATCCAGTAGGCATCTGTCAGAATATGAGATCTGGCACACCCAATGGGAATGGGATCTCAGATGGGGGCGGTTGATGAAGCGACCTCAAGATAATCGAAGCCGGTGGAGCACCACAATGCCCGGAAGAGAATTTTTCCTCCTCACATGGCTTGCCAATGATGCACAAGAGTGCCGTATCATAATGATGATCTACAAAACCTCAAAAGAAGATGCTGGTGCTCCCGTCGGGATTTGAACCCGAGTCGAAGCCTCGAGAGGGCTTCATGATTGGCCGCTACACTACGGGAGCGTGTACCTCCGCAAATAAGGAGGTATTTGATAAAGCTTTCCCTTGCCAAGCGTTCTAGAATGCTGATTTGAATGTGAAGCGCTATATCCTCGCAGACGGTCCGCGGACGTGGTCATGGCATCGTATCCGTATTCCAAGCAGGCGTTCCTGCCAAATCTCCTGCTGCTTCTCGCCCTGACCGTGATCGCCCTGCTCCTGACATCAAGCACTTCTGTCGACCCGGCCCTCGGTGCGGCGGTGATGCTCCTGTTGCTCGCGGCGGTGCTCGTTCTCGGAGTGTCGCCGATCCTCACCAGTCATGAGCTTCTCGATGACGCGCTGGTGCTGAGACAGGGCTGGTACTTCAGGGCGGTGATACCGTTGAGCAACATACTGGGCGCCGATCTCGTGGAGTTCGGGCCCAGAAAGGTCGGCGTCTCGTTCCGCCTGGCCGGCCCGGTGGTGAGCGTCACCACTCGCAAGCACAACGTGATCGAACTGACACTGCGCCGGCCGCAGTCGTTCGCCTGGGCCATGGGGAAGCGCGCCGACCATGTCATCTTCGACGCTGTCGACGATAGGCGCCTGCTTGAGAACCTTCGCCGCTCATTCTCTCCAGTCGAGGCCGATGGTGCGCGTGCCAAGCTTTGGGATTAGGGGCGTCTTCCGCTTGTGCACGCTGCAGCGGTGCATCGAGCGCGCTTTCTCCACCTTTTCCATCGGGACCGATGTCTCGGCCGCGATGGCCTCGTCATCGAGACCTCTCTCGATGCCGAACAGCGCCATGTCCAGCTCATCGTACGTCATGCCGAGCTCGACCTCGTCGGTCTGGCCGCCCCACAGCCCTGCCGAGGGGGCCTTGTTGATGATGCTCTCAGGAATGCCGATCTGGCGGGCCAGCTGGCGGACCTCGGTCTTGTACAGATCGCCGATGGGGCAGAAGTCCGCCCCGCCGTCGCCGAACTTGGTGAAGTAGCCGGTCAGCAGCTCGCTCTTGTTGCTGGTGCCCATGACCACGCGCCCGGACAGGCGGGCATGGTGGAACAGCACGATCATGCGGCACCTTGCCATTACGTTCCCGGCCACGTCCCTCCGCTCCATCTCGGGCAGAATGGAACGGAAAGATTCCACCGCCGGGCAGATGTCGATGATGCGAAGCTCGCCCCCGGTCATGCGGCACAGCTCCTCCGCGTCCCGGAGGTCCTGCTCTGGCGAAGTGGCCGAGGGCATGAAGATGTTCAGCACCTTATCGGGACCGACCGCCTCGCAGCACAGTTTGGACACCGTGACCGAGTCCAGGCCTCCGCTGAGACCGACGACGACGCCGTGGCCTCCGCTCTCCTCCACCTTCTGGCGGATGAAGTCGACGATGGCGTCTCGGGCATGGTCTTTGGGCTGTGGTCTCATCACAGGGGGAGAAGCAACGTCAGAACTTATGGCTTGTCCTGCCAAATCTAATATCGTTCCACGGCCATAGGCACCGGCATGATGCGCGCGGCCCTCTGCCAGACCCCCTGTGCCCTGGGTGACAAGCAAGAGAACCTTTCCAGGATGGAGCGGCTGCTGTCGCAACAGGACGCGGACCTGTACATCTTTCCGGAGCTGTTCCTCACCGGATACATGGTCCGGGACGACGTGCACCGCCTGGCCGAGGCGATCGACGGCCCGTCCGTAGCAGCAGTTCATCGGATGGCGGCCGAGATCGGGGCGTCGATACTGTTCGGCATGGCCGCCTGGGACGAGAACGTGCCGGGGCTGCTGCGCAACAGCGCGGTGATGGTATCTCCCGACGGAAGAACGCAGCGATACGACAAGGTCAACCTGGCCAACTTCGGCCCGTTCGAGGAGGGGCTGTACTTCACACCAGGCGGCGAGCTGCCGCTAATGGAGGTGAACGGAACGAAGCTCGGCGTTGTGATCTGCTACGATCTCTCGTTCCCGGAACTGACCAAGCGGTACGCGATGCTGGGGGCAGAGGCCATCGTCTGCTTGTCGGCGTCGCCCTTCACCTCGCGAGAGCTGTTCGAGAAGCTCATCCCCGCCCGGGCCGTGGAGACCGCCTCCTACTGCCTGTACGTCAACCAGGCGGGCACCCAGCTCAACCAGGTGTTCTTCGGCGGCGCCGAGGCGGCCGGCCCTAGGGGGGAGCGGCTGGTCAAGGCCGCCTACTTCAAAGAGGATCTCAGGACCGTGGACCTTGATCGCGGAGCGCTGCTCTCCGCCCGCCGGGCCAGGCCGACGCTGCGGGACTCGCTGCGAAGCCCGTTAGGGGTCGGCAGCTCGTGTCCAGCACGGTCCGACATCTTTAAATGATAAGAAGCGGTAAGGAGCCAAACCAGGCCGAGGTGGCCCAGACCGGTAAGGCGCAAGCCTGGAAAGCTTGTGTCCGCAAGGACTCGTGAGTTCAAATCTCACCCTCGGCGCCACGTGTTCTTTTGTTCTCGCAACGATCCGCCCTACCGTTGGATTAATTAGCACATTGACGATTAGCACAGAGGACGGATCGACATGAAGGTAAACGTGGACCTGAGTCTTTTGGACGTTCCCGGCCAGCTAGTGGGAGCGCTCGAGCCCATATCTGCCAATGATGGCAACATCATAGGGGTGGTGCACCACCATGATGTCATGACCGGGGGGCGCATAGCGGTCAACGTCACCTTCGAGGTCCGTACCGACAGGTCCCTGGAACGCATCCTGGCAATATGGAAGGAGAGCGACGTGGTCGTGGCCAAGATGGACGCGGTCTACGAATCGTTTCCCATCCAGTATCTTCTGGTAGGCAATATCCCCTCCCAGGAGATCGAGTCCCTCACTCGCGGAATGGAAGGCATCGAGGGGCTGGCATCCATGGACATGCGGATCACCGGCTCCCTCACCTCCAGTTCTCGGGCGGCCATGGTGGTCGGGCGGGCCACCAAGCAGGAGTCGCTTGAGACCATCGAACGGTTCTTCCGCAATCATGCCGAGAACGGCGGCTACATGCTCATCAGGGGGCTGGAGTGATGGACGTCCTCATCGCCGGCTTCGGGGTCGTCGGCCAAGGCATAGCGGAGGTCATCCGCGACAAACAGGAGCTGTTCGTGAAGCGGTTCGGGGAGAGGGTTCGCATCGTGGGGGCGTTCGACACCTGCTCACTGGAGGTCGATCCCTCCGGCCTGGACCCAACGTCCCTGCTGGAACGCAAGCTTGCCACCGGCAGGGTCGGAACGAGGCCAGCCGCCTCGGACGTGGTGAAGCTGCTGCAAGAGACGGAGTACGATCTGCTGCTGGAGGTCACACCGACCAACATCATCGACGGAGAGCCAGGGTATACGCACATCCGCACCGCCCTGGCCGCTGGCCGCGACGTCGTAACGTCCAACAAGGGTCCCTTGGCCCTGAGGTTCCACGAGCTGACCGAGCTGGCCGCCCGCAACCGCGTCCAGCTGCGGTTCGAGGCATCGGTGGGCGGGGCCATGCCGATCATCAACCTGTCCCGCGAACTGCTGATGGGGGAGAACATCATCTCCATCCGCGGCATTCTGAACGGGACCTGCAACTTCATCCTCCACCGCATGAAAGAGGAGAGGCTCTCCTTCGACTTCGCCCTGCGCGAGGCCCAGGAGCTTGGCTACGCCGAGACGGACCCGTCGTACGACATCGACGGCGTGGACTCAGCGTGCAAGCTAGCGATACTGGCCAATGCGATCTTCGACCGGGATGTCACCTATTCCGACGTTCTTCGGACCGGCATACGCGGCATCAATGAGGAGGCGATCGCTCTGGCCGCCGAACAAAAGAAGGTCATACGCCTCATCGGAGAGGTCTCTGAGGACAAGCTCGAGGTGTCGCCCCGCATGGTGCCGATCGGTCATCCGCTCAGCACCGGGGGGACGTTCAACATCGCACAGCTGCTGACCGACCTGGCGGGGGACATCACCGTGGTGGGCCGCGGAGCGGGCAAGATGGAAACGGCCAGCGCCCTGCTGAGCGACATGCTGGCCATCCTCAAGGACGAGGAGGCCCGGCGGCTTGCGAAGTGACGGACATTGATTTAATATATGGTCCCAGTAATGACCGGAACTGTCTCGGAGTGGTTTGCCATGAAGAACACAGAAAGGGATCTATTTATTGGCCAGTAAAGTGGCCATCTACGACACCACCCTCAGGGACGGCTCTCAGACCGAGGGTGTCTCGTTCTCGACCGAGGACAAGCTGGACATTCTGAAGAAGCTTGACCGCCTCGGGGTCGACTACATCGAAGGAGGCTGGCCTGGCTCGAATCCCAAGGATGCCGCGTTCTTCGAGGCGGCCTCCGCGCTGAAGCTGGAACATGCTAAGCTGACCGCCTTCGGCAGCACCCGCCGCGCCGGGACCACCGCCGCGGAGGATTCCAACCTCAGGACCATCCTTGGATCTGGCGCGGAGTGCGTGGCTATATTCGGCAAGAGCTGGGACTTCCACGTGATCAATGCGCTGAAGATATCGCTGGAAGAGAACCTGGAGCTGGTCAGGGACAGCGTGTCGTTCCTCAAGGCCAACGGCCGCGAGGTGGTCTTCGACGCCGAGCACTTCTTCGACGGGTATGCGAACAACCCGGAGTATGCGATGGCTGTTCTGGAGGCCGCGGTCTCGGCCGGCGCAGACTGGCTCGTGCTGTGCGACACCAACGGGGGCTCTCTCCCAGGTTTCGTCACCAAGGTCTTCGAGAAGGTCAGCGACCGCTTCGACGTTCCGCTGGGCATCCATGCTCACAACGACGGCGAGCTCGCCGTGGCGAACTCTTTGGCCGCGGTCTCGGCCGGCGCCTCCATGGTACAGGGGACCATCAACGGCCTTGGGGAGCGGACCGGGAACGCCAATCTGTGCTCCATCATTCCGAACCTCTCGCTCAAGATGGGGAGGACCGTGACGGCGCAGCTCGCCCTCCTCACTCCGATATCGGCCTTCGTGGCCGAGACTACCAATGTGGCAGCCGACCCCAAACTGCCTTACGTTGGACGCAGCGCCTTCGCCCACAAGGGCGGGGTGCACGTCAGCGCCATGATGCGCGATCCGAGGACGTATGAGCACATCGATCCCTCGCTCGTCGGGAACCAGCGCCGCATGCTGGTGTCCGAGCTCGCCGGGACCGCGTCCATCCAGGCCAAGGTCAGGGAGTTCGGCATCGACACCGAGAGGGAGGACGGCATGGCCATCCTGGAGCACCTGAAGAAGCTGGAGGCTGAAGGGTACCAGTTCGAGGGCGCCGACGCGTCCTTCGAACTGCTGGTGCGCCGCCTGCGCAACGGCATCAAGCCGCCGTTCCACCTAGAGGGCTTCCGCATATTCG
Source organism: Methanomassiliicoccus sp. UBA345 (assembly GCA_002504525.1). GTDB lineage: Archaea > Thermoplasmatota > Thermoplasmata > Methanomassiliicoccales > Methanomassiliicoccaceae > DTU008. The sequence continues at coordinate 89,913 of DATD01000035.1, read as the reverse complement.
TGGACGTCAGCGGAAAGAACGTGTCCTCGGAGGCCAGCATCAAGGTCTTGGACTCGCGCGGCACCATGGAGCACACCGCCGCCAACGGCAACGGTCCCGTCAATGCATTGGACCGGGCGGTCCGCAAGGCGCTGGAGAGGTTCTACCCCGAGCTGCGGAACGTGCGCCTGGCCGACTACAAGGTCAGGGTGATCGACGGCAAGGATGCCACCGGGGCCAAGGTCAGGGTGCTGATACGCTCCACCGATGGCACGGAGACGTGGACCACCGTGGGGGTGTCCACCAATATCATCGAGGCGTCCCTCGCCGCCCTGCTCGACAGCATGGAGTACAAGCTGCTGAAGGCCTCCGGCGAACCGTAGGCAGGCGGGGCAGGGGCATTCATTAAAAGGATGCCATTCGTTCAATGCCTGATCATTCATGTACGCTGTCAAGCTGATCGGCCCTCACGAGACGAAGGAGCTGTTCGAGGAGCTGGAGGGCAGGTTCCTCTACTCGGTCAAGTCAGAGATCCACGGGGCGTGCGTGCGCTTGCTGACAGACCAGGAGCGGACCAAAGAGGTCTGGGAGAACAACTTCTACAATATGTCGGAGAACGTCCGCTCCCACTGCCGGCTTATCGTCCTGGACCGGCCGGAGGAGGGGTTGACAGTAAAGTACGATCCCCTGAGCAGGACGGCGTTCCTGTTCAACTTCGAGTACTATGGATGGATCAAGAGCGTGGCCCTGGCCGTCGTATCCGATCTGCTGGAGGACCAGCACCGCATATACTCGGTGCACGGGGCCGCGCTCGACGTCGCAGGAACGGGCGTCTCGCTGATCGCTCCGTCCAAGACCGGGAAGACCACCCACTCTTGGGGCCTGCTCCGCGGGAATGACTCCAGGCTCGTCACTGATGACTGGTATTTCGTGCACCTCTCCGAGCGGTCGCCGCTTGCATACGGCTCGGAGAAAAACTTCTACATAGACGAGGACATCGGAGGCATCTGGTCCGAGTACCGTTCCCTGGTCGATGAGACGAGGTTCGACAATAAGGGCCGGGCTATCGTCAATGTCCGGTGGGCCGTAGGGCTGGGAGGCGTGGTCCCCTTGACCACCATGCGCAAGATCATACTGCTCAAGCGCGACCAGAACGACAGCGAGATATCGAGAAAGATGGACACGAGGGAGGCACTCCAGTACCTCACCGCGAACGATTTCTGCAATCCGCATCAGCTGGTGAAGGATGCCAGGAAGGTCGAGCTCCGTACGGCATTCTTCCGCAGGTATCTCGACAAGTGCGAGGTCCACATGGTCAATACCGCCGCCGCGGTCAATCTGTCACACCAAGAGATCCAACGCATCGCCCGGTCGTAGGGCATTCGCCGCTACGGTCGATGAGGCCATGAAGTATGAAAAGAGAGACCTTATTTCGATTGAGAGGAGCCCCCGAAGATTAAAGAATATGGTGGGGAAGTTGGAGAAGGTCCACGGGGACTCCCCAAGGGGAATATTGGGAAGGGGTTAAAAATATCTTTGGTCCAAGGCACTGTTAAATCAATAGTGATAATAGATTAAACTGGCTACCATAAATGATGTTAAGCTCTCGGCTCACAGTACGCGCTGTCGAGGACCGATGGAACGACCGCTCGATGCGGGGCGGCCGCGGTAATGGGCCAAAGCGTTCCCACTAGCCGAGAACTGAAAATGGAAAAATGGAAGGTGTTTATCGTGTGGGGACCCGCGATGCCTCCAACGCCGACCTTCTTCGGACCCCCGACAGGATGTTGAACACCCCCAGGACGATCAGGAAGAGGCCGATGAGCCACATCAGGGCGAGCACCCCTCCGGCGGGGAACAGCGCAAGCAGCACTCCGATGAGCAGGGCCCATGCCCCTGAGATCACCAGGAGGCCGCGGCTGGAGGTCCCTATGGTGGTCCTTCCCGAAGGAGTGAGGACGCCCTCGGCGATCTGCAGGATGCCAGATATGATCGCAAAGGCCGCTACCAGGTAGACGACCAGCAGCGATGTGAGACCAGGTGCCACCAGCGCGATCACGCCTATCACGATGTTTATCCCACCCTCAAGAAAATTGAGAGTGCGATGTCTAGACCCCCTCGGCCTGGACCACGCATAGGATAGGAGGACCAGCCCGGTCAGGATCATGAACGCTCCAAAGATCCACAGGAAGACCACCAGAGTGATCCCGGGAACCAACAGGAACGCCAGCCCGACTAGGAGAGCGATGATCCCCAGGACCACCCTCCCCCACCACTGTTCGTTCATTCGCTCGAGTGCCATTTCTACCTCCTATGGAGCGCACCGCTCCACACACAAGACATGTTCGTACGCATCTCCTATTAAAGCATCGCATGAGGCAATGGCAAACGTTGAGAAGGCTGGATGCGGGGGCTGGAATCATCTTTATCAGACACGCCCCGTAGGAATAATCGAACATATTTGCCACCATGGACTTCTCCATAAGCTCCCCCAGCCTCCTCGATAGATTGTTGATGCCGAGACAGGGATCGTGGTTTTGGTGTCCACATGCCCGAGACGTTCCAGCTGGTAGCAGATGGCCTAAATCCTCGCAAAGGCCCTGATAACCCAATCATCGATAGACCGCCCTCCTAAATAGGATAATGCTCGCTCCCAGGCTCAAGGCCCCGATGAGGAAGATGACGATTATCGCATTACCGATCGCTCCCCATTCGAAGCCCCGAATGATGAGGCCTTGGAATGCATCGGCGATGTACGATATTGGGTTGACAGTGGCGACATTCTGCACCCATGTGGGCAGCAGCTCTTTTGGCATGACCGCGGTGGATAGGAACAGCAGTGGGAAGGTGGTCAGCAGTCCGACTGACAGGGTGGTCTCAGTGCTCTTGGTCCGCAGACCGACGAACAATGAGATGCCGGACCAAGCAATGCCGAAGGCCATGGCCAGCAGAAGTATGATCACTATGCCGAGAACACCAGTGGCTATGTTGACCCCCACGATCAAGGCTAAGGCGATGATGATGGCGACCTGGATCACAATGCTCACTCCATCGCTGAGGACCTTGCCCAGCAAGATGGAGGACTTGCGTATCGGCGCCACCTTCATTTTGTCCAAGTACCCACTGTCCAGATCATTGACCATCCCGATGCCTGACTGCAACGCCGATGACGCTATTGTCTGGATGATGACCGCCGCAGTGAAGAACGTGATGTAGTTGCTGGTGCCGGTAATCTGCTCGAAGCCGGGAATGTTCCCTATGGCCGAGAACGCTTGGGTGAACAGCAGGAACCATACCAGCGGCTGGACGAGGGAGAAGAACAGGTATATGGGCTGTCTGCGCAGCTTTATTATCCATCGATAGAAGACCACTCCGATCTCGGAACCCCATTCCATTCTCATCTGGCTCACCTTCTGCGCCTGCGCTTCTGCTCGCCGTCCGCTTTCTCATTGACCTTAAGAGTCTTACCGGTCAGGCTGAGGAACACGTCATCCAACGTCGGCGAGGAGAGGGTTAGCCTCTGGACCTCGATCATCCTGGCATCCAGGGCCCTTATCACCTGGGGCATTATCGAGGAGCCGTCCTCTATAGTAAGGACTAGGCCGTTCTCGCAGATATTATCAAGCTGGCACTCTCGGATGTCCTTGATGCCAGGAACGCGGGCCAACGCTTACTTGGCCTTGGCGAGGATTGTGGGGCCATCCTCCCGGAAGCCTATCGTTATGGTGTCCCCACCCATCTTAGCCTTGAGGTCCTCCGGCACGCCCTCCTCCACGATCCTCCCCTGGTCTATGATACATAGGCGATCGGCCAGCTGGTCCGCTTCCTCCATGTATTGAGTGGTGAGGAAGATGGTAGTGCCTTGGTGGTTCAACCCCCGAATATAGTCCCAAAGCTCCTTGCGGTTCTTGGGATCCAGACCGGTCGTCGGCTCGTCCAGGAAGAGGATCTGCGGATCGGACACCAGAGCGGTAGCCAGGTCCAGTCGCTTCCTCATTCCTCCGGAGAAGGTCGATAGCTTCCGGTCACCCGCCTCCACCAGGTTGACGGTCTTCAGCAGCTCCTCTACTTTTTGCTTTGATCTTTCTTTAGTAATGTGGTAGTACCGGCACTGGATGTACAGGTTCTCCCTGGCGGTCAGATCGTTGTCGACACCAACCTCCTGGGATGCATAACCGATGATGCGCCTTACTTCATCAGCCTGCGTCTGCAGGTCCAAATCATCGATGATCACATCCCCGGAATCCTTCCGGATCAATGTGGTCAAGATCTTAATTGCCGTAGATTTACCTGCACCGTTCGGACCGAGGAAACCGAATATCTCTCCCCTTCGCACGCCAAAGGAGATGTCATCGACCGCCCTGATGTCACCGAAAGTTTTCACAAGTCCCTTAACATCGATGATGTCATCCATCGGATCATCTCCATCGATTAAAAAACAGAATTATACCTACGGTCCCTTAACTTAAAAGTTTTCTACTTTAGCACAATAGTGTGTGGTAAAAGCCCTCAACCATGGACGGTGACGTTCATGCAGATATACCTCCAGGGATGCATTGCCCCGGCTATGCTCTTACCGATCCCACTCACCATGCTAAATGACACTTGCCCTCCGCTCGATCACAAGACAGGAGCCGAGGAATCACTGCCAGATCCACCATTTCCTAGCTACAGAGCAAAACGGAAGCCATTTGTATCATCTTAAAAAGCCATCGAGATGGACTCGTTACGACTAGCCTCATGAGACCGCTTGCATCCATCAGTGACAGTTCTGATACCACTTCGTTGAAATCATTCAGTCGTTAGGCAAGCCAAGCAGCTCGATCGTTTTTTCCCACAGTTCCGCCTGCAATGCTTTGTCGGGCATGGGGCAGGATGAGGTTTCCTTTTGCTTGGCGAAGCATTTTCCAGTTGTATCTCTGACCTCGTCCGAAGAGGCCGTGTAGATGGAGGTGGCGGCGCCCTTCCTCGCGCTGATCTGTATCGGACGGGTCAGGGCGAACATGATAGAAGTTCCTAGGCTCCCGCTGTTCCTACCCAGGTTGGTCGCCACGAACCCAGGCATCACTGCATTCACCGTCACGCCAGAGGACCTCAAGCGATCGGCCAGCTCATAGGTGTACAAGGTCAACATCCTCTTGACGTTGGAGTACACCCTCATGCCCGAATAACTCTTCTCGCTCTGCAAATCGTTCAGATCGATCCTGCCTCGGGTGGCTAGACCGGAGCTCACGTTAATGATGCGGGAAGGGGCGCTACTCTTCAGGAGGCCCAATAGCTCGTGGGTGAGTAGGAACGGCCCTAGGTAATCGACGGCCAGGGTGCGCTCGAAGCCGTCCTGGGTCACCTCCCGTCGGGCGAAGACCGCCCCAGCATTGTTGATGAGGACGTTGACCCGATCATATCTCTGCTTGCATTCTGTGGTGAAACGGCGTATGGAGTCTAACGAGGAAAGGTCGCACTGCATCAGGTCCACCGACCCGTTACGGGTCTGAGCGACGATTTCCTTCCGGGCCGCCTCTCCGCGCCCCAGGTCTCGCACCACCATGATCACGCGGGCGTCCATCCCCGCCAAGGCTAGCGCCGTCTCAAACCCTATCCCCGAGTTAGACCCGGTGACTATGCAGACCTTACCCTTCATTCCGTCCATCCCCATACCGACATCATGTTCCTTACATCGGCCTTAGCGTCCCGGCGAACACCTGCCAGGCCAGCAGCGATTTGGCCACCAGGCTAAGGATCATGTACACCTTCTCGCCGAAGAGGTAATCAGCCCATCGGCCCCTGGCGCGGTACTGTAGTATCATATTGAAGGCGAAGGAGAAGAAGGTGATGGCGATGGTCAGGAAAATCCAGTAAACGAAGCTGGGGACGTTGCCATACTGTCCCGCTCCGGCCAGGTAAATGGCGATCCCTACCCACGGGATAAGACCGGCGAAGGTGCCGAAGATGTACGGTGACCACGCGACCTTCTGACGTCCCTGGTTGTAAGCCTCCATCAGCAGGCCGAAGAGGTTCATGCACGCGTTGATGCCAAACAAGGCGATGAGCGAGACGATGTCATATATCCCCACCAGCATGGCTATGACCACTACCATGACCGATGAGGAGAACGCATACTCGAACCAGCGGGCCTTGTTGATATGCTGCTTTAGACCGTTGACGTACCACTGGTAAAACGGTCCGGCCAGCAGGAAATGGTCGAAAGCCGAGGTGAACAGGAACAGCGCTATCAACGGGGCGATGGGTAAGGTGAACAAGGTGCTGATTTGGGGCTCTAGGTGACCGGTAGCTGCATTGAGATGAAGGAAAGAAGCTGTCGAAGGCAGAGCGAAATTCGTGGCCAGGGCCATTATCGCAACCCCCTGGACGAGATGGAGGATCAGCAATGCGGCGTTCCACTTTCTCAGCCTGACGAATTCGGGGCCGGTCTCCGAAACCATAGTGCCGATAATCGATTGAACGCTTGATTATATAATTTATATCCTAAGCAAAAATCTATGATGAGCTATTGTTAATTAAAAATTGGATCCGGTATAGAAAAGTGCTCTGCCTACTTCGGCATTAATACTTTGTCGATGACGTGGTAAACCCCATTACTAGCAACGACATCGGTTAGGATGGGTATGCACACCTCAAGCTGCCCGCCGCCCGCTGGCAGCTCGCGATCGTGGGGAAGTTCCTCAAGTGGATTGCGGCCCGAGCGCGTCATTTCGACCCGGCCACCAGGGACCTGGAGGCATTCTTCATCCATCAGAGGGGAAGCGCGTCCAGGGCTACGGCGACACGGGCATCGGCGACATAGTTCAGCGCGTGGCCGACCGTGCCGGCATCGGTCGCAAGATCGGCAACCACACGCTCCGCAGGACGGGAGCACGACTGGCACACTTCGCGGGCGTCCCGCTGGTGGAGATCATGGCCGGGCTGGGCCACGCCAGCGAGAAGGAGGCCATCAGATACCTCGGCCTGACCGTGTTGGAGCTGGGGAAGGCGCAGCGCAAGGTGTACGATTACATCCAGTCATCAAGGCCAAGATGGAGCTTCGCGAGGGCGAGGCAGTGGTTATCAACGGAAGAACGGAAAAACGGGAAATGAGGGTATCCAGATGACTCAAAATGTACAAAAGTGTTCACGGCAAAATGAGGTTAAACCAGAGGTTAGAGTGGGGGCACTGGGATTTGAACCCAGATCAGCGGGTTTCCACCAAGCAGGGAGCGACCCTGCAGGAATTAACGGGTCCTTGCTCCAGTTATTCATCACCGGTCAGCAAACCCGTTCGCAGTCATTCCCGATAACTGGAGCCCGCGAGTATACCGTGTTAGCCCATACCCCCACTGGTCAGTGTTAGGCCTTTCTCATCTTCTGCTGGCGCTTTCTGCGTCTCATCTTCTTCTTGCGCCATTTCCATCTCTGGTTACCCCGCTTTTTCCAAGCGCGTGAGCTTCTCTTCATTTAATTGCTCCCATTTGTATTCTTGCCCACAATCAGTGGACCTAAATGAATCTTTTTATTGGATTTGGCGGGCTCGTCGGGAATTTCGCCCCTTTGAGGGGGTTTCGAACCCGAGGCCACTGGCTTGCTTCCCCGGCATGCCGGGATAGAAGGCCAGTGCTATATCCAGGCTAAGCCACGAGCCCGCAGACGCCTCGATGGGGCTGTTCTGATTAAAAGCTTTGCCCATGCCGCCTGACCTCTGGCACCCCCCAGCCTGGCACGGTCGCGTTCGGCAATGATTATGTTACCATACGCTCATCCAACATCCATGGACGTCGCCGACGCAATCGCGGTAAGGAGGGCCTACCGCGCTTTCTCCGACCGGCCGATCGAGAAGGAGAAAGTGGCCGCGCTCATCGAGGCCATGCGCCTCGCTCCCAGCTGCAGCAACAATCAACCGTGGCGCGTGGTGGTGTGCCGCCATGACGGCCTCCTCCGGATGAGGGAGGCGTTGAACCGCGGCAATGCATGGGCGACGACCGCTCCCATGATACTTGTCGTCACATCCAAACCGTCCCTGGACTGCCGTCTCAACGAGGGCAGGGACTATTACCAGTTCAGCTGCGGTCTCGCCGTCGGCCAGATGCTGCTCCGTGCCACTGAGCTGGGCCTGATCGCCCATCCCATCGCCGGATACGATCCCGGCAAGGCCAAGGAGGCATGCGGGATCCCCGTGGACCATGTGGTGATTACCACTATAATCTGCGGCTATCTCGGAGAGGACCTTTCGCTGTTGTCCGAGAAGCAGATCGCCCAGCAGAAGGAGAGGCCGAAACGGCTGCCACGGGGAGAGGCGTTCTTCAGCGAGAGATGGGGAGAGCCGTTCGTCGACGTCGACTAAACAGCGGTGCCGACTTGCTATCAGTAGCTCCTGGGCCGAAGAAGCGCAGGGTGCCGCAGATAGCCTCGCTACCTCCTGCCGATGCCGAGAGCATCGAGTGCCGTCCCTCCCCCGCCCCACATCCTTTCATTGTTGAAGCTGAAATGGGTGGGTCCGGGAATCACCTAGATGGTGTCGGTCATACTGCTCAATCGGCGGCTGCCGCAGGCATTCAGGCCGGGCCGGCTGACGCTGATCATCATGCCCTCGCCGCCCTGTTCTTAAGAGCACTCGCCGTATACTATGTCATCCTGCAACTGACATGATGCCGCCTGGAACGGAGCATCGTAGCGCGATGCAAGGGACTAGAGTCCCAGCACCCTCTGCATGTTGCCGCCCAGCAGCTTGGCCTTGACATCCTCGTCCGCCCACGGCTGGGTCTTGACGAAGTCGAGCCACATCGAGGCAGGGTAGGCGAGCTCGAACAGAGGATAGTCGGTGCCGAAGGAGACCTTGTCTGGTATCCGCTCCGCGACCTCCCGCAGACGGCTCTCCGCGGTTACGGGATCGGATGGCAGCCAGCCTTGCAGGGCCGAACAGTCGGTGAAGCAATTGGGATATCGTTCGCACATCTCCAGCACCTGCGACCGCCACTTGCCGCCCAGGTGGGCGATGACCATGTTGGTGTCCGGATATCTCTCGAGCACCTCCTCCCAGTACCGTGGCTCGGCGTACTTCTCATCCAGCGACGTCCACGCCGCTCCGGCGTGGGTGATTACCGTCAGTCCGAGATCGTCCACCCGGTCGTGGAAGGCGCGTATGCGCTCCTCGTTCGGGTACCATCCGGTTGGCGGATATAGCTTGACCCCCCGGGCATCGTATCTGGCAGTGTATCGGTCCAGCATCCTGAGCGCCGCCTCTCCCCGCTGAGGGTCCACCCCGATGAAGGGGATCGTGCGGTCCGGGTAGGCGGAGCAGCTCTCGAACACCCATGTGTTGTACTCCTCGAAATCGATGCGCGCCTGTTCCACCAGGTTGAAATCGATCGGCAGCACCACCGCCTTGTCCACCGGGCCGGCATCCAGCATCTCCAGGAGCTTGGGTACGGTGACGCCGTACTCGGGCCATACCTCGTCGACGTCGACCTCCCAGTTCATTACGTCCTTGAGGGCCTGCAGAGGCTCCAGATACATGCGGACCATCTCACCGGGAAGGTGGTCCCTCATCCAGATATGCACATGGCTGTCGATGATCATCCAATCGCCGGCAGGCCGACCGCGTTCCGCCCATATATCGATTCTCGGCGCGACGATGAAATAGCCCCGCCTGCCTTGTTCACGGCATGGTGCTCATCAAGGCATGCCTGATGGAGGACGTCCCGCTGAACGAGATGAGGGAGGCCAGCATACTGGGACGGGTGCTGCTCCTCGCCAACGTGGATGGGCAGTTCTACGCCATGGACGGCACCTGCTCGCATCAGTTCGCCAACCTGTCGCTGGGAAGCAGGGACGGGTTCATCGTCACCTGCCCGCTTCACGGCGCGCAGTTCGACATCCGCACCGGGAAGGTGGTGAAGAGGGCCGGCCCGGGGGAGCGGACGAATGACCTGCGGGCCTATCGCGTGGTGATCGCCGACGGATGCCTGAACATCGACATGTGAGCGAAAAGAAACATATGCGCCGGGGCTGATACTCGGGGCATGATCATTCGCGAGGTCCCCGCCGACCAGCAGGTCGACGCAGAGATTTTGGCGGCGTTGCTCGACCTCATTCCCGTCCGGGATGGCGACCGGTACCTGCTGCTCGGCCGGCGGGAGGTCATAGGCTTGGTGGAGGAGGCGCGCCATCGAGGGGACCGTGAGAGGGGCATCGAACTGGCCAGGGCGATGGAGTTCAACGCCGAGGCAGTGTTCAGGGAGAGGTACACGCAAATGGCGTCCAAGACCATCACCGTCAGGACGGCCACGTTGTTCCGTATGCTGCAGGAGGCATCCGTCACCGGGGAGAGCCGCGACGACATGATGCGCCGGCTGTTCCGCCCTTCTGTAAGGGAGATCATCGACGAGCTGGCCGACCGCCTGAATGATGAGAACGAGGACCTGGTCCGCTACTCCCTGAAGGAATGGCGCGACGACGGCGGCCCCCATGTCCAGGAGGTGAGCGCCGAGGACCTCCGGGACGGCGAGGTCCCGGTCCCGGTGCTCAGGCACCGCATCCCCTGGCAGGACCTCCCGGCCGATCTGCGGAAGTACTCGCGCTACTTCCTGAAGAACCTCTTCCGGCTCAACAACATCCACGGAGAGAATGAGTTCTTCTACCCTCCCGAGATGATCGAACGCTACTGGGAGTTCATCTCTCCTGACCAAGGAGCGTTCGAGATGGAGATAATCCCCGCCTCCGGGAGCCTGGTCCTCCGCCTGTACGAGGTGTCGAAGAGGTTCGGCCTGGAGAGGACCGAGAACCCCGACTACTACGGCCTGGTCGAGTTCCTGACGCGGGATGCGAGAAAGCGATGCATCAAGGGATGCCGCATCAAAGTGCAGGGATGGACCCCGGAGGACGATGAACTGCTGGAACAGATGATGCTCATCGAGTCCGATGGCACGGACGAACCGCTGCCGAACGGCCTGGGCTGCATCGCCCACGACCTGTCCCAGCAGGGGCTGGAGGAGTTCCGTAAACTGCTCCGGAATCTTAGCGGCATCAGGGCTGAGGTCCTGTTCCCGGTGAGCGAGCGCTCCGCCGACCGAAAGGACGACCTCTCGATGCTGGGCTTCGACCTCTGCATCGACCAGGGGACCGGTCGGTTCCATATCGATGACGCCGAGGCATCGGAGCGCAGCATGCACGAGGTCGTGGTGCTGATGGGCAAGAAGCTCCTGGACCTTTCCAGGGAGGCCTACCGCGACCCGCCGCGGTTCCCACAGCCCAACATCGAGGAGCTGGACGAGGAGGTGCACCGCCTCATCGCCGAGGCGGAGGAGGACGGCCTAACGGAAGCGAAGGCCAGGGAGATCGTGGCCAAGATCACCGTCCTCGACTACTACGAGGCGCTGGCCAGGTACAGCTACGTGCTCAGCGAGCAGGTGGTGGGATATCTGGAGGGAGAACAGACCGTCACCTTCACCATGCCCCGCCTGCTGCTCGCCCTGCTGAACCGGGTGCTCGACGAGAACGATGCGGACGATCTCATCCTCTCCCGGCTCGATGCGGAGGGGAGTTCGTGACCACGGTGGGCATCTATGTCGACGGCCCCAACATGGAGCGCGGACTATGGGACGCGGGGGACGTCGCCATACTGGAGAGGATAGGCACCTTGCTGGTCGATTACGGCTCCGAGCTGGGGCAGGTTGTGGAAGGGCGGGTGTTCGTCGATGAGGCGACCATCTGGAGGACCGACCGGACCAGGGCGGACTACGAACGCCGGGGCTTCGCCCTGGTGGAGAGCAAATCGTTCCGGCACATCGACCCTCGCACCAAGCGGGTGGTCTTCGGCAAGAGCCTCACCGACCCATCGATGCACTGCGCCGTCGTGGACCGCCTGCACGACGAGGACTGCCCGGACGTGTTCGTCCTCGCCACCGGGGACAAGGACATCACCATAGTTCTCGACTACATCTACGAGCATGGCAAGAAGGCGTCGGTGCTGGGAGAGGCCAATTCCATATCCAGCTTCCTGATCACCAAGTGCGATGCGCTGGGCTTCGGCTGTCACATCGTGCAGCTGGTCGCCAGGTCCCTTAGGGCGCAGAAGGCCGGGAAGGCCCCGCCGGTGGAGACGGCCGCAGGGGAGCTGAAGGTCACCGACTCGGAGGGCCGCCGTGTGAGCATGGAGAGCTATCTGGAGGACCGCAACAAGCGCTCCAATCAGCTGAATCCCAACAACATCTCTTACTGGCGCGCCCGCGGCTATGAGGATAGACCGGCGGACTGGGAGCATAGAGCGAAGAAGCGAAGATAGCGGCGCATCTCATGACACCAGCGGCCTGGTGATGAGCTCCATGGCGCTGTAGTCCGAGATTGTGATGCTCGGATCGCCGGAACGGTAGACCATGCCCACGACCTCGGCGAACGCCTCATCGGGTACGACGACTAGAACCTCAAGCTCGGCGTCGGCGGCCGCGTTGTACTCCAGCATGGCCTCGGGGCGCCTCCAGCTGCCCTCCGTCTCGACGAACTCAAAGCCGATGAGCTCGTCCATCTCGTCCCTGACGACGATAAAGCCCCATGGGCCGGACTCGCTCATGAAGAAGGTCGCCTCGGCGGATAATCCCTCGTCGTCCTCTTTCATGTCCTCCATCCTCTGGTCCACCAGGTCCGTGAGGTCCACCGCGGCCATCACCATGGGTTTGGACGCCGGATTATAACTAATTGTCCGCCGACTCGCGGCGAATGCGTTCGCGAGCAGGGGCGCGCAACAGGCTTTATGTGCCCGCATCGGCATCAAGTTCCGAAGCACATGACCGATGAGAGCCAAGCGATGAAACGCTGTCTATGGCATGCTCCGGACGGCCGATGTTCGAGCTGCAAGGCGCGGCGCATCAGATGCGATGTCCTGCACCTGAAGGACTACGAGATGTGCGAGGGCGAGAGATTCTATGGCCAGTGCGACTTCTACATGGCCAAGCCCGACGTGAAGAAGTGAGCATGACGTCCGAAAGGCAGAACGCCATCAATGACGGCCTGTGCTCGAGCGACAGGGAGAGGATGCTCGACGCCCTGAACGCCCTGAACGAACTTTTGAGAGCGAGGGAGGCGGACTCGTCCTCCTTACGGCCGCTGACCGCGCTTCTCCGTGACGGCGATGCCGAGGTGCGGAGGGCCGCGACGTGGAGCGTTGCCAAGCTGGCGCAGAACAAGGCGGTCGACGACGCTCCCCTGGACTTTCTGATCACCCTGCTGGCCGATGAGGACGAGGAGGTCAGAGAGAACGCCGCGTGGGCGCTGGGAGAGCTAGCGGGAGCGTCCGGCAAGGATGAAGCGATAGAACCGTTGAACGTTCTCCTTGACGATGCAAACGCCCAGGTCCGCGGGATGGCGGTGTGGGCGCTGGGCAGGATGGCAGAAAGAATGCAACTGGCGCATCGCTCCTCGGTGCCGAGGCTCGAAGCTCTTCTCGACGATCGTAGTCTGTACGTGAGCAAGGGCGCAGCGTGGACGCTGGAGCGGATAAGGCCGCTCGATCCTCAGGCCTGACGCAAGCAGGCCGTGGCGACCACGTGTACGTTCGATTCACGATCTAACGAATTTTAGGCTCACGTCCCTTTGCAGGGCGAAGCCGGCCGCGGCCTCGGCGCACTTGCAGACCGCGGTGGGGACAGGGCATGATGAGTGCCTCAATGTCTCGCCGCCACGTAGGAAGACCGTGTTCTCGGAGAACGGCATCTTGAGCGCTTCGAACCTGCCCAGCACCTTCACTCGCTCGGCGAACGCGAGCACCTGCGGGCACTCGCTCTCGATCGAGACGCGAACCTGCTCATCCTCCATGTAAGCTGTGACACGCGCCTTGAACCGGCATACGCCGGACTCCACGTCCATCACGACATTCTCAATGGGCAGCTCGAAATCGGCCATCAAGCACCTTACGGCCCGCGGCGAATTTATACTTTTGAAAGTGACGACACGATCTGCCGACCGCCATCGGCAGATTCCCTCTCGCCTTCATCATTGGCAACTGTTCTTACGGTTCACAACGCCACTATGCCCATGAAATTAGTTGATTAAATGGGAAAGAAAAGTGTCTGGCAAAGTTATTTCCGACGTGCGCTGGCACGTCGGCTTGATGACTAGAACAATGCCAGACGATGCTGGTTCGGAGCATCGGGTACAAAATCGTTGGCATATGAGCGACGAACGCCACTTTTTGAGTCAAGTTGAGGACGGCGCGGCATGGCTAGAAGGGGTGCAGTTGGATACAATATCCATCTTAAATAGTTCTTGGATGATACATCCAATTGATGAGGTTCAAAGGCGGGCCGACCCAAGATGAGGTCATGGCCGTTTCCATCCAGAAGCTTGGGATTAAGACTGGCGACGTGGTCGCCGACATCGGCTGTGGCACCTGCAAGGTGGCCATGGCCATGGCCGAGACCGCCGAGAAGGTCTATGCAGTGGACGTCAGAAACGAGGCAATCGAAGCTTCCAGAATAAAATTGATGACATGGGGCGGGACCAACATCGAGCTGCGGCAGCAGGATGGTCTTGAGTTGCTCAATGAGATCGACCACCTCGATGGCGCGTTCGTTGGCGGGACCAGACGCCTGGATGAGATGCTGTCCATGCTCAGCGACCGCGTCCACGGTCGCATCGTCGTCAACACCGTCCTGCTCGATTCCATGAACAAGGCGGTGATCCGCATGAAAAAACTGGACATCTTCAAGGAGGCGGTCCAAGTGCAGGTCGGCCGCTCGCACGCCCTGGCCGGCAGCATCATGTTCCGCCCCATCGACCCAGTGTTCATCATCGTCGGGGAGGTGCTCTGATGCTCATCGGAGTGGGTCTAGGGCCCGGCGACAAGGAGCTGCTCACCCTGAAGGCGGTGCGCCTCCTCCGTTCGGCGGACAGTGTGTTCGTCCCGGGGAAGATGGCCTGCGAACTGGTGAAGGAGCACTGCGACCCAGTGGTGCTGGATTTCCCCATGGTGACCGATGAGGAGGAGATACGGCAGGCTCTGGAAAGGAACGCCGATATCATCGCCCCAGTGGCGCTCGACGGCACTGCGGTCTTGGGCATCTTGGGCGATCCCAACTTCTATTCGACGTTCTCCAGGCAGTGCGAGATACTGAAGAAGAGGCATCCTGAGATCGATACCGCAGTGGAACCCGGAATCAGCTCCATCACTGCCTTTGCGTCGCGATTGCAGATCCCGGTCAACTCGGGGTTCCTCGTTACCGACGGAACCAAGAGTGATTGTCTGGTGATGCTAAAGGTGCGCTCGCCCAGGGAGGCCATGACCCAGCTCCGCTCCTCTGGATACTCCAGGTTCCACTTGGTGGAGAGGATGTTCCTAGAGAGGGAGAAGGTGTATCATGGGGACGATATTCCGGAAACGTGCGATTATATGAGCGTCATGTTCGCGCGGAGGGAGTGATATGGTCATACCGGCGGTATGGTTCGTCGGCGCCGGTCCGGGGGACCCCGACCTCATCACGCTGAAGGGCAATGAGCTTCTGGTCAATGCTGACCTTCTCATCTACGCCGGATCGCTGGTCAACCCCGCGCTTGTCGAGCGGTCCCGTGCAGAGGTGAAGTTGGACAGCTGGGGCATGAAGATTGAGGAGATGGTGTCTGCCATGGTAGCAGCGGCCAAGGCGGGGAAGAGCGTGGTCCGCCTCCACAGTGGCGATCCCTCTCTATATGGCTCGATAGTCGAGCAGATCGCTGAGCTGAAGCAGCAGGGCGTGGAGGTCAAGGTCGTCCCGGGAGTCAGTTCGCTGTTCGCCGCCTCAGCAGCGCTGAAGACGCAGTACACCCTGAAGGGCGTCTCCGAGACCCTTATAGTCACAAGGCCGGCAGGAGAGACCCTGGAAGAGGATGACATCTCACGGCTGTCGGAGACAGGCGCATCCATGGTGTTCTTCCTGGGCACGGACAAATTGTCCGAGATCATGGAGAAGCTGCGCTGCCCCAAGGATACTCCGGCCGCGGTGGTCTACCATGCGTCGTGGCCGGACCAGAAGGTGGTCACCGGGAAGGTGGACGATATCGCTCAGAAGACAGAGGAGGCGGGCATCCATAAGACCGCCCTGATAATCATCGGCGGGATCGTCGACCCCATGGGTCGCTACCAAAGGTCGGTGCTGTACTCGTGAGGATTGCAGTAGTCCACGTCGGCCACCCGGAGCAGGCTCGAACCGTCGCCGGATGGCTGGGTGGCGAAGCGGTGGAGCATTCTGACGATGCTCTTGCCAGGTCGTTCAACGAATATGAAGGCATCGTGGCAATCATGGCCATCGGAATCGTGTTCAGAAAGATCGCACCGCTGCTGCGCGACAAGTGGGTCGATCCCGCCATCGTGGTAGTGACCCCGGACCTCGGATTCTGCGTTCCGGTGCTAGGGGGCCACCATGGCGGCAACGAGCTCGCTAGAGCGTTGGCCGAGCACGGCCTGGTTCCGGTGATCTCCACCGCCACCGATGCCCTGGGCAAGGATTCAGTGGAGGAGATCGCCTGCCGGCATGACGTGGAGGTCGTGAACAAGAGCTCCACGGTCGCGGTCAACAGGGCGTTCCTCACCGGCGACGTCCCGGTCTACCGCATCGACGGCCCAGCAGTTGTGCTGGCATCATCCAACGTCGCGATCCTGGCGTCGAAGGGCGAGTATGTGGTGGGCATCGGCTGCAACCGCGGCACCGACGCCGGCGAGATCAAGCAGGCGGTGCTGGACTCGCTTGGCTTGATGGGCATCGCTGCAGATGAGGTATTGGCATACACATCTACGATCAAGAAGGCCGACGAGGCCGGGCTGCTCACCGCAGTAAGAGAGCTGGATGGCAGGCTGTTCCTCGTCGACGATGAGGCCATCAACTCCCAATCGGTGGCCGGCCGATCAAAGGCCGAGCTCATCGGCTTGGTCGGGGTGGCCGAACCGTCAGCCCTGGCGCTGGCAAAGAGTAAGGAAATCGTGATGAACAGGAGGGCATACGGAAATGTCACAATCGCCATCGCAAGGTGAGGCTGCAGGACGATTGTTCGTGGTGAGCATCGGGCCGGGGGACCTGGACAACCTGACCCCCTTGGCGCGTAAGGCCATGAACGAATCGGATGTGATCATCGGCAACGACTTTTACCTGGAGCAGATGAAACCGTTGCTGGAAGGGAAGAAGGTCATCAGATCCCACATGGGCAAAGAGGTTGACCGAGCGAGGGAGGCGGTTAGATTGGCCAAAAGCTCCAAGGTCTCCATGGTCAGCGGGGGCGACGCCGGGGTGTACGGAATGGCCAGCATCGTGCTGGAGGTGGCGCAGAACGAGGCGCCGGAGCTGGACGTCTCCATCATACCGGGCGTCACTGCTGCCACTGCCGCGGCCTCCATACTCGGGTCGCCGCTGTCCAGCGACTTCCTGGTGATCTCGCTGAGCGACCTGCTGACACCGTGGGAGGTAATCGAGAAACGCCTCGACCTGGGGTTCCGGATGGGGATACCGATGGCGGTGTACAATCCCCGAAGCCACAGCCGTCCAGGCAACCTGTGTAAGGCACTGGACATCAGCCTTCGCCATGCACGGCCCGACACTCCGGTGGGCATCGTCAAGAACGCCTATCGCGGCGAAGGGGAGAGCTTCATCGTAACGGACCTGGGCTCGCTTCACGAGGATGACAGCGCGGTGAACATGCACTCCATCGTGATCATCGGAGGGGAGAGCACCAAGCTGCTGAAGGAGGGAGAGATTGTCACCGGGATCATCACGCCGAGAGGCTACCACCGAAAGTACGTATACTGACCTAGGCGCGGACACCACGGAAGGGTTCAGCATATCCAGATGCAGCCGGGAGCTGGCCCGCAAAGCTATCGGGAACAGCGGTCCGGAGGACCGGATAAGGCAGCGTTGCTCCATCGCGGTGGGGGATTTCGCCATGGCCGGGCTGATGCGATTCAGCCACGAACCGGTCCGGGCGGGGCTCGTCGCATTGGATGCGAAGGCGACCATCTACACGGACATCCGCATGGTCCAGTCCGGCGTCCAGAAGAAGGGGCATGCTTCCGCGGTGGAATGTCTGCTGGACCATGGTCAGGATATCTCCAAGGAAAGGGGCATCACCCGCACCAGCGCGGGAATGCTCGCGCTGAGCGAGGTGCTGAACGGCGCGATCGTGGTCATCGGCAACGCCCCCTCCTGCCTCCTGTCCCTGTGCGAGATGTACGGTCGGGGGATCAGGCCATCATTGGTGGTAGGCTGCCCCGTGGGCTTCGTCAACGCGGCGGAATCGAAGGAAGAACTGAGAAAGCTGGACATTCCATCCATAACCACTGAGGGTACCAGAGGCGGGACCCCCGTGGCCGTCGCCGCCATCAACGAGATCATCACCATGTTCGCCGAGAAGGGCTGATGAGATGATTGATCCCGTTTCCAAGTTCAAATATCCCGATGCCTGGGTATCACTATGCCGGGACAAAGCAGACCTCGAGTTGGTCCAAGGGGGACTGGCCGTCCTCACATCCGACGGCACGGTGCTGAGGAGAGGGTTCACCACCGGAACGACGGCCGCGGCGGCCTGCCGGGCGACCATCGAATCGCTTGACGGCAACGAGCTGAAAAGCGTGAACGTCCGGCTGGCCTGCGGGATCACAACCCCAGTGGGTGTCGTGGCCGGCGACGGCGTCGCCAGCTGCTTCAAGTATTCCGGGGACTACCCGGACGACGCCACTGCAGGCATCGAGTTCCGAGCGAGATTCGTGCGGTTCCAGGACGGTGTGGCACTGGACGTAGGCAATGGCATAGGGCGTTGGGACCATAAGACCCCGAGGTACGGTAAAGGATCTCCGGCCATCAGCCACACGGCCATGTATTGCATCGCCAGCTCAATAGCATCAGCCTGCGCCGCTTACGGCGAGCAGGGCGCGCTGATCCGCCTCGAGGCCGTCGACGGCGAGAGGATCGCTCTCAGAACGCTGAACGGCCGCATCGGGGTGGTAGGCGGCATATCGGTGCTGGGCTCCACCGGCCTAGTGGAACCATGGGACGACCATCTGGGCCAGGACTCGGTGGAACGAGCGAGAAAGGCGGAGCAGGCGGTGGTCACCACCGGCCGGGTCGGGCTGAGATACGCGCGGCTGAAGTATCCAGACAGGGAAGTAGTATTGATAGGGGCAAAGATCCAGGCCACGCTTGACTCCAGGAGCGACGGCCTCGTTCTTTTCGGACTTCCTGCGCTCATCATCAGGTTCATCGACCCGACGGTACTGGACGGGACAGGCCATAGAACGATAGAGGAGCTTGTCTCCTCGGAAGAGGGAAGGAGGGTCATTCACACTTCCGTCGAGAGGTTCAAGCTCCGTTATCCTGGACACAGCATCGCGATCATCGACCGCCAGGGACAGGTGCTGGGGGAAGCGTTATGATGGTGGTGGGAGTCGGCTGCGGCCCGGGAATGATGACGGTTGAGGCCATCGACCGACTTCGCAAGGCCAGCAAGATATTTGGCTCAGCACGGTCCATCGAGCTTGCTGGAGAGTACATCCCGTCCGGCTGCGCTGTCACTGCGATCGAGGACTATTCCCGCCTGCACGAACTCCCAGAGGACGCCGTGGTGCTGTCCACAGGCGACCCCATGCTGGCGGGGCTCGGCCTACTGGGGGGGGAGGTCGTACCGGGCATATCATCGATGCAATGCGCGTTCTCCCGACTGCGCCTGCCCCTTACGCAGGCAGTGGTGGTGGACGCTCACGGCAAGGATGCCGAAGCAGCGATGACCGAGATGCTGGACGAGTTGGAAAGGGGACGGATCCCCTTCGTGCTCACAGGGCCAGATTTCGACCTGGATGCGCTGACCGCCATGATGACGAAGCGGGACATCGAATGCACCATGGTCCTGTGCGAGGAGCTTGGGTACCCGAACGAGAGTATATCGTTCGGCAATGCCGAACACCCGCCCATGGCATCCTCTCGCCTCTTCTCATTGATCCTCGCTAACGGCAGGTGAACCGATGGAACAGCACAGGACTGAGCAGTTAAAGGCGGGCGGCAGAGGCTTGGAGGGATGTTCGGGATCACTGCGATAGGAGGAGAGGACATCCGTGGATGCTGAAAAAGTGAGAGCCTTCGGACCGAGGGAGTTCCTCCGCCTTATCCGAGGCAACAACTGCGGCGATCCGGACAGCGTGATCGGCACATTCAACGCCTCTAGGCGGAAGAAGCTGCTACTGATAATCACCTTAGCAGTATTGCTGGCATTCATTTCGGTGGTCGCGCTGGGGGTTGGTGCGGTGGACGTTCCCCTCCAGGATACCATGAGGGCCCTTGGGAATTACTTCTTCCCCCAATGGATCGACGCCCCCGGTAAGGAACACTACTCGACGATAATCTTCCGATCTAGGATGCCCCGGGTCATTCTGGCGGTCGTGACCGGCATCAGTCTGGCGATGTCCGGGGTGGTCATGCAGGGCATACTGCGCAATCCATTGGTTAGTCCGTTCACTCTTGGCCTCTCATCCGCAGCATCGTTCGGTGCGGCCGCCGCCCTGGTATTAGGGCCTCTGTTGCTGGGCGGCGCATACTATGGCACATTCGAATTCCTTGGCGAGTCGATCACCAATAAGAACCTGCTCATCATATTGATGGCGTTCATCGTAGGAATGTCCAGCATAGTGCTGGTCCTTGCCATTGCCAGGGCCCATCATCTGTCCCAGTCCGTGCTGGTGCTCTCCGGGGTCGTCGTCAATTATCTGTTCTCAGCAGGCATCTCGTTCATGAAGTACATATCTGAGGACAATACCCTCCGCGAGGTGACCAATTGGCTGATGGGGGGGATGTGGGGCGCGACCTGGGGCTCGGTGACCATTCTCATCCCCATCGTAGCGGTGAGCTTCATCCTGATGGAGAGGTGCACTGTCGATCTCAATACGCTCTCAGGAGGCGACGACGTCGCACGGAACCTGGGGGTCAATGTGCAACGGCTCAGGATCTACGGCCTTACCATATCCGCTTTCGTGACCTCGGCATGCCTCGCATTCACGGGCGTGATCGGGTTCATCGGCCTGATGGCTCCGCACATCTGCAAGATGATCATCGGGAATGATCACCGCTATCTACTGCCCGCCTCCGCGCTGATGGGCGCGCTGATCCTTCTTGTATCGGACACAGCCGCCAGAATCGTCCTGAGGCCGGTCGAACTGCCGGTGGGCATCATCATGTACCTGATCGGCGGGATGTTCTTCATATGGCTGGTCACAAGACGGGCCGGGAGGTATCTGGCATGAGGTTCACCGCAGATAAGGTATGTCAGAGGTATGGCAGCAATGATGTGCTGAAAGATGTTTCATTCACAGC
This sequence comes from Methanomassiliicoccus sp. UBA345, assembly GCA_002504525.1. Lineage (GTDB taxonomy): Archaea > Thermoplasmatota > Thermoplasmata > Methanomassiliicoccales > Methanomassiliicoccaceae > DTU008. The sequence goes on along the minus strand of DATD01000035.1, from coordinate 68,632 downwards.
ATCCTTAGGAGACGTCGTGGCCCTCCTCGGACCCAATGGTTCTGGCAAGTCCACGTTGATCAGGACATTGAGCAACCTGATGCCTCCCAAGGCCGGGCGGGTCAGCATCGGCGACAGGGACGTTGCTTGTATTGAGCCCAGCGAGAGGGCGAGATTGGTCGGCTATGTGCCCCAGAACGTCCAGCACACTCCGTTCACCACAGTGCTGGACACCGTGCTGGTCGGACGGCGTCCCTATGTCCAATGGTCCTACTCCAAGAAGGATCTGGAGATAGCGTCCCGGGCCATGGAGATCATGAGCATCTTGGACCTGAGGGGCAGATACATCAATGAGCTATCGGGGGGGGCAAAGGCAAAGGGTATTCATCGCCAGGACGCTTGCCCAGAACCCTCGCTTCTACCTGTTCGATGAACCGACCAGTTCACTGGACCTCAAGTACCAGCTCCAGACAATGAGGATCATGCGCGATGTCGTACATCGAGAGGGCTGCGGGATGATCGTGGCAATGCACGACCTCAACCTAGCGCTCCGTTACGCCGACAAAGTGCTGATGCTGAAGAACAAGGGCATCTACGCTTACGGCAGACCGGAGGATGTGCTGACCTCAGAAGCCATCCACGACGTGTACGGGGTGGAGTCCTACATAGTGAGGAATGACCGGGGCCTGTTCATCCTCCCATACGAATCATCTGAAGGAACGTCCGTCGAGGAGTGACGAACCTTTATGGGAACCGCCTTTCGAGGCAAATATATTAGCTGTAGCTATATTTATTAAAACATGGTCAAAATGACCTGTGCCAGAACGTCTTTGTTCATGACCTTTCCATATACGATACTATTATAATGCACTATTAGATTACAACTTAGTTGGATGTATCATCCAACTATGGAGATAACATGGTCAATATGAAGATTATCGCAGTCTTGATCGCCGCCATAATCATCGGCTCGGCCGCGGGTTATGCCCTGCTGACCAACACGGAGGCGGATGACAAGGAGGGCCCGCATATGGATGAGTACCCCAGCTCGGTGACCATCACCCAGAACGATGGGACGAAGGTCACAGTGGAGACACCGGTGGAAAGGGTCTGCGTGGTGAACCCCAACGCCGCGGAGTTCATGCAGGTCCTTAACGTCACCGATCGAGTGGTCGGTGTGAGCGAGTCCATCGCCAAGGACACCGAGTTCGGATACATCTATGATGACGTGCCGACCATCGGGACTTACGGCACGCCGAACGGGGAACTCATGCTCGAGCTGAATTGCAGATTGGTCATAGGTCAATGCACCAGCATGGCTATCAAAGACACCACGGTGCTGGAGGATCTAGGGATCTCTGTCGTCCTCCTCGATTGCTACGGTCTGGATCAAGGAGTGGATGACCTAAGGCAGCTGGCCAAGCTCTTCGGCTATGAGGCACAGGAAAGGGCCGAAAAGTACATCAAGACATACAATGAGACCGTGAAGGCGGTAGCTCATGCGACCGCGGCCCTCGGTGATGATGTGACGGCCTACATGGAGCTGAGCAACGGTAAGGCATACACCTCCAAGGCCGCGATGAGCTCACTGATCAAACTTGCCGGCGGACATAACATCGTCATAGATCTCGTGGACGACCCTAGCTCCTCGACCCATCAGATAAGCAACGAGGCCGTCATCGCGTATGATAATGGAAGAGGGCCGGAATACATCTTCGTCCGGGAAGGCAGCATTACTGACAGCGCAGTCGCAGAGCAGAGATATCAGGCCATAACATCCCGTGAAGGGTGGAGCGGCCTGGAGGCGGTCAAGAACGACAATGTCTACATCATTACCCAGGCAGGGATCCTGTCCGGGCCGCGCATCTACATCGGCCTTGTGTATCTATTCGAAGCGTTCCATCCAGGAGTGTTGGACATGACCTCGGCAGAACTTCTTGAGGAATATAATCAGGCGTTCGGGTATGATATCACTCCCATGTTGGGATATCGCCACGTATCAGCCTGATCGATCGGCGCTGCGGGAGAACGAACGAGGGGGTCCCCCCTCCCTTCTTTTTTATAGTCATTGTACAGGCCTTGGCCAGGCAGCGGAGGCCTCTCACTCGGGGTGCCTGCCGACGTTGCCTCCTCTTCTTTATAGAACGGGGAGACTGCACTGGAACTGCATGGATGTGGTCAAGGATACATCGTTGCCATGATCTGGCTGATCTCACTCCGGCGGCCATCATAATTATGACGAAGGAAGAAGTGCATTACCGTTGTAGAACGAGACAATAAGCAGTCTATAGCCAGTACCTTAGATCGTCCCTATAGCTGGAGAGTTGAGCGGCCCTGGGGGCCACGTCACTGCATTGATCCGACTCGGGGCGCTTCGCATAACGGCATTGTATCCCCAAAGAAGAGCTTGGATCTCATGCATTTTGTGCAACTCTGAATTCATAGAAGAACGGTCCGGCGATCACGCCGGATCAAGAACCCGTTATTGACTCAAAAAATAGTCCGCCTGGATGTGTTTAAGAGTGGACAGGGGGGGATTTGAACCCCCGGCCTCTACCATGCCAAGGTAGCGATCTTCCAACTGATCTACCTGCCCAGTGCAACATGGCAAAGAAATCAATGTAATTAAAGTTATCTGTCCAGCATGTCCGATCCACCGCTCTCGAGCCATCGAACATCCATATTTGTTGGTCAGTACGAAGTTGTCGTGTTATGATCGAGACCTTGAGGATTATCGCAAGCGGACGAGCATGTGCGCTGATAGAATGGAAACCATGAACGGACCAACTGCCGAGCCTCAGAGAAGGGTCTTCTGGAACCGCATCTTCTCGCCCGGCACGCAGGTCGGGTACTCTGCGGTCAGGCAGGCCATGCAGAGATCCTGTTCTGAAAGGCCCAGGGCGGACTGCAGCCCCTTTACGGAAGTGTAGCCGACGCTGTCCGCGTTGAGCAGTTCCGCTATCTCCTCGAACGTACGCCCGGCGGCGATGAAGTGGTCCCTGGTCTTCATGTCGATGCCATAGTAGCAGGGGGCGATGACCGGCGGGCATCCGATGCGCACGTGAACCTCGGCAGCACCGGCGCGGCGGAGCATGTAGACGATCTTTCGCAGCGTGGTCCCGCGGACGATCGAGTCGTCCACGACCACTACGCGCTTGCCGAGGACAGTGGAGCGTATGGGATTGAGCTTCAGCGACACGCCCTCTTCGCGTTTGGCCTGCTCGGGAAGGATGAAGGTCCGTTCGACGTAACGGTTCTTCATCAGGCCCTCCTCATACATGATGCCGGATTCCTGCGCGAAACCGAGCGCGTTGGCCCTCCCGGAGTCGGGCACCGGTATCACCACATCGGCGTCGGCCGGCTGTTCGAGAGCCAGCACTTGGCCGAGCTTCTTGCGGACGTCGTACACCTCCCGGCCGTCCATGATGGTGTCGGGCCTGGCGAAGTACACCCACTCGAACATGCAGTGAGCGGTATGCGCTGGACCGGACATCTTGTGGCCGGTGAAGCCGGTAGGCGTTATCTCGACGATCTCGCCAGGCGCGATGTCGCGGACGAACTCTCCCTGCAGGATGTCGAAGACCGCCGATTCGGATGCCAGGCAGTATCCCTTGTCCAGCTTACCCAGGCAGAGGGGGCGAAGGCCCAGAGGGTCCCTGGCCCCGTAGACCCTCCCGCCGATCATGATCACCAAGGCGTAAGCGCCGTCCAGGCACTTCAGGGTGGACCGGATGGCCTTGACCGGATCGCTCTGCGTCAGTTCGTTCGCCAGGATCCGAATGATGATCTCAGAATCAGTGGTGGTGAGGAACGCCCATCCGTCGTTCTGCAGCTTGTTCCGCAGCTTGGTGGCGTTCACCAGGTCGCCGTTGTGGCCCAGCGCCACATCGCCCACGTTGGTGGTGACGACGATCGGCTGGCAGTTCTGGGCGCATGAGGACCCGGTGGTGGAATAACGAACATGGCCGATGCCAACGTTGCCATGCAGCGCGTCGTACTCCGGTCCGGCCAGAACCTCGTGGACCAGTCCCATCTTCCGCACGTACTTGGTGGCGCCGTCGAAAACAGCGATACCAGCGGCCTCCTGGCCACGGTGCTGGATAACGCGAAGCGCCTTCTTCAGGTCGCTCTTGACATCTGAGTTGAATGCCATAGCGACGACGCCGCAGAAATGCTTAGGGGCGTCGTCCATGGCGTCTTCCATGGTGACTGCCATGGAATCAGTGCTGTTTTGCCCAGTTATAAGACCTCAGCCTCGGTGAGTTACCATAGCCGCAGGATGCGCAGACTCCCTTGGTCATGTTGTATGCGCTCTTTCCGCACCGGCGGCAAGGTATGTGCTGCTTCTTGCTGCCGTGCTTACCCATTGATGGCGTTCCCTTGCTCATTGAAATCTCTCCTTAGGGTGATATGTAGATGACGTTGTCGCCCCTGACGATGGTAACATCAAGCTTCCTCACAACCTCGTGGTTGATGAGTTCCTCGGCGTTCTTCAGGACAAGGTTCATGTGGGGATCGTAACCGTCAAGGGTTCCCCTGTATTCCCTGTTCGCTTTCAGCTCGACGATCACGGGGCGGCTGATCGCCTGATTGAGAACGGTTAGAGGCTTTTGCATACAACGGCCACCAGTCTGCCTCATTATCCGAGGAGTATTTTAAGCTTACTGATTAGACTCATAGGAAAGCACCGATGGTTGGGGCATCCAGGCGGTCCATGTCGTAAGATATTATACCCTCGATCATACCGGCGCGGTCAAGCCTTCCGCCCTGCAGATAGGCGATGAGGGATGCTCTCCACAACAGGTCCAGGGCCGTCGTCGCCATGACGCCGTAGTAGGTGTTGCCGAGGAAGTCCTCGTAACCGTAGTCGTCCACCAGGTAGGCGGCGTAGCCCATCATGCTGTCCCTACGGTTGAGCATCCTCAGGTACGAGAGGAAGATGCTCCTCCCCTCGCCCTCCGGAGAGAGCAGTTTCACCTTGGTCGGGTCGATGTCACCCGCCGCATCGAGCGAGCCGTCGTCATTGAGGAACGCCCACCTCATGCTGCCGCCCTTCACCAGGAACAGGTTCCATCTCCACTTGGGGTCGCAGTACACCGGCGCGCTGAACACGTCCTCCGCAGCCAAGGACTCCAAGCCCATCTCCATTGCCGAACGCTGAAGCTCAGCAGCGTCCAGCGTCGCGGCGGGGGTGTCCGGCATCGACATCTCCTCGTCCTCGGCCGAGAGGTCCAGGACGTGCGCCAGATACGGCAGCTCGGTGAACATCTCTATCCTGCGGCCCACCTCCCGGCGGAGCGCCTCCTCCGGCCGGTAGATGCCGGCGTCCCGGCAGTTGGCCTCGAAGTCCCGGTAGACAGCCCTGGTCTCCGTCAACGTCTCGCGGAGCGCGTCCACATTGTCCTGGACCATTCGGCCTCCCTCCACCAGCGCGTCCTCCGCCCCGCCGTACCACACGCCGCGGCACGATAGGTCCAGCTCCACCTGGACCCTCTTTCCCAGGTACAGGTGGAAAGGGAACTGTCTGCAGTAGTGCGGCCGTTGAGCATATATCTCGCAGCGGCGGGAGGCATTAAGGAAAGTGCACGCCCCTTGCCCTTCCTTGAGAGTGAGAGCAATATGCCGGTGCGGCCTCTTCGTCTCCACGATGCGCCGGGGGTGGTTGCTCTTGAACCAGCTGACCTCGTGAGGCAGCACCTCCGGCTGGCACAGGCAGCACAGCCCGCAGCTGGGATCGCAGGTGAAACTCCGGCCTTCCAGCTCGGACAGGTCCAGATCAAGATCGCTCGGCAGCAACGACATCCCTTCCCGCCCTCTCCCCGGCCGGTTCGCCGTCCTCCACCACCAGCTCGCCTCGCACGAACACCGCATGGGGGAAAATGGCATCCCAGCCCTCGAAGGGGGTCCAGCCGCACTTGCTGTGAAGGTTATTAACCTTTATGGGGACGGTGGCGCGGGGGTCAATGACCATGAGGTCAGCATAGCGGCCGACCTCCAGGCAGCCCTTGTTCAGGCCGAAGACCTCGGCCGGCCGCTCGGCCATGGCGCTGACCAGCACCTCCAGCGGGAGGGTTCCCTTCTTCATCAACGCCAGCATCATCGGCACGGTGGTCTCCACGCCCGGAACTCCGGACGGGGCGACGTCGAACTCCTGCTCCTTATCTTCGATGGCGTGTGGAGCATGATCGGAACCGAGCATGTCGATCCTGCCTGAAATGAACGCCTGGAACAGGGCCAGGCGGTCCTCTTTGGTACGAAGGGGAGGGTTCACCTTACCGTACGCACCGATGTCGCTGTCACGATCGAGCAGCATGTGGTGCGCCGTCACCTCCTTGGTGAACGGGAGCCCTTCCAGCGCCTGGAGGCCGTCCGCCGAGGACACGTGGCACACGTTGATCCGGCAGTCCAGCGCCGACAGCCGGCGAATGGCAGCGACCTCCGCGGCGGCTGGCCGGTTGCGCAGGTGGTCCACGGGACTTCGTTCCTCCCCGTGCTCGATCATCGCCTCGTCCTCGGCATGGACGCTGAGCACCTTTCCCGTCCGCTTCACGAGCGCGGCGATCTTCGCCAGGTCCAGGTCCTCGGTGACCAGCAGTCGGCCGGTGGAGGAACCCATGAACACCTTGAAACCGACCGCCAGGGGGGCCATGGCTTCGATGTCCGCTCCGGCCATGCAGCCGGCGAACAGGCCGTAGTCGACCCATGCCTTGCGAGCGATCGCCTCCTTCTTTTCGGCCAGCTTCGACGCGGTGACGGCGGGCGGCAGCGTGTTGGGCATGTCCAGCACGGTCGTCACGCCCCCGCAGGCGGCCGCCAGCGTCCCGGTGGAGAAGTCCTCCTTGTCGGTCATTCCGGGATCGCGGAAGTGCACGTGGGGATCGATCGCTCCGGGAAGGATGATCATGTCGCCGAGGTCGAGGCGCTCCCCTCCCCTGATCGTCCGGGCTATCTGGGCGATGCGCCCGTCCTCTATGCCTATTGACCATCGGCCCAGCTTTCCCCGGACGTAGGCGCGGCCCTCCAGAACCAGGTCCATCCTACCTGCACCCGCCCATCTCTCTTCTTGATACCTTTCCCCGGGGCGTCTCCTCGGAGAACACCTCCGCCTGGAAGGTGTAGAAGCGGGTCCTCTTATCGAGCCACATGTCGGGGGTCATGCCGGCCTTTACGCAGGTCTGCCCCAAGAACTCTTCGGCGTCCCAGTCCCACTCCATCGGGACCTGGGGGAGCAGCAGACCGCGGCACGGTCCGTGCTCCACGATGAGGCCGTCGACGCCAACATTGATGATCTCCGGCAGCCTCCGGGGATCGTCGACCTGCACCTCCTTGGGAGGGGTGAGGATGGAGACCTCCACGATGATGTCGTCCAGCTCGTTCGCTTCGAGAGCGGGGAACCTGGGGTCGTGGCAGGCATGCTGGGCCGCCTGTATCAGCGCGCTGGCCAGCGAGAACATGGGCTCCGGGAACCCGATGCAGCCCCTCAGCCTGTTCCCCGGATAGGTGTGCAGTGTAACGAACACGCCGCGCTTATCCCGGAAGCTGCCCGGGGCGTCCGCGTGGCCGGTCTCCCTGCCCCTCGCCTCGGCATCCACCACTTCCCTGGCCAGATGCACTGCGATCTCCCCTTCGCCGTCATTCATCTTCGTTCCTCGGATTACACTATCCCGTCGATGGCATTTATTCGTTGCCGGTGGCGATGCGTCAGTCGCCCAACGCCCCGCGCAGGATCTCCTGAAGCGCCTCGGTGTTCACTGCGGTCCCGCAGTAGGAGCAGAATCGCGCGCCTCCCTCTCCGGCAGCACCGTTCACCGCGATAGTGGCGCCGCAACTGTGGCATTTGTACGGTATGGAAAGCCCTCCCGTCCTGAGCTGATCTATGAGCTCATTGACATCCACATTGACATGTTTCACCGAGGTCTGACGACCTTGCTCCCTCAGTGACTTGGCCCTTTCAAGAAAATTCAATGATTCGAAGCCCCGCGCAGCGTCCTCATAGCGTCCGGCCTCCTCGGCACGCTGGGCGTTCCTGAGTATAGATATGGTCCGGTCATCTATGACGTTCTTGCAGCTGATGCAGAAGACCCTGGCATCCACTAACAGGGGGCCGAACATGATACACTTCTGTTCGTTGATGTACTGGAACTCGCGATGGCGATAGATCGAGAATGCGGGTATCTGCACGCTGCCGGACGCTTTGCAGATTGGGCAGGTCCCATCGTAGCGAGCCTGGATCTCCCGGCAAAAATGGTTGAACCTACGATCATAGCATTGCTTGCACAAGCCTTCTCCCCGAGCATTGCGATAACAGCTTTGACAGACCTTGCGATGGCAGTCGGCGCAGTCGAACGTACTGTGCATGAACGAGGAGGCGCCGCAACTGTGGCATCTCAGATTCATCAGGCCTTTTGATGCCATCCTTCGACCGGATGAACTCTCATGAATAAAAATATCGTAGGTGGAGTGCTCGCGAGAGCGGCCTGAAAGCTATTTCTACACCTCGCTGTCATCTTACGCTCATGGCCATGGAGCGTGTGCGGGACATCTACGTGGAAGACATCATGACGAAGGTCCCGGTCATCGGCTCTCCTAATCTGACAGCCCGGGACATCGGCATCCTGATGAGGTCCTGGAAAGTAGGGAGCGTTATCATCCTGGAGGATGGACGGCCGGTCGGAATCGTCACCGAGCGCGACTTCGTGGAGAAGCTCGTGGCCGAGAACCGGATACCTGCCGAGGTGAAGGTCGGCGAGATCATGAGCAGCCCGCTGATCACCATCGGCCCGAAGGAGAGCGTGGCCGATGCGGGCAGAAAGATGGGGCGGCTTCGGCTGCGCCGCCTGCCGGTGGTCGTCGGAGATCAGCTGATCGGCATGCTCACCGAGAACGACATAACCCGCCTGTCGCCCTCGCTCATCGAGCTGACCCGAGAATGGAGGGGGATCGCCGCGCCGGCCGACTTCGAGCGTGAACCGGTCTCCATGGCCGGATACTGCGAGAACTGCGAGAACTATTCCTATGACCTAAGGCAAACGGGCGGCGCCAGCGGAAGGGGCGGGCTGCTGTGCTCGGAATGCCGCGAGATCTTCGTGCGGGACCCTACCCAGTAATCAATCCAATTCGATCTTCCGGAGTCCTGGCTCTATCTCGTCCTCGTGCTTCTCCACCGGCTTCGAGAGATCCTCGACCATGCCGAGCTGGGCGTCCAGAATCGCTTTCATGAGCAGGATGGCTTCGCGCTTGGCGCCGAGATAGTGCTCCTTCACCTCCGCCGGGACGATGTCCCGGGGCACCATGGCATCGAGGGCCAGCACCATCTCGGTGCCGGCGCGCACCAGGTGGTCCCTTGCCTCCTTGCCGAACATCGCCTCGGACATCCGCTCCGCATCGGCCCGGATCTTGCGGGCCCTCAGCGCCTCTCGCTCCACGTCGCTCATCTTCTCCTCATCGATCTTTTCCGGTTCCGTCATCTCAGCTCCCCTCCTTGAACTTGATAAGCAGCCGCCCCTCCTTGAACTCCGCCTTGACCGGTTCCTTCTTGGCGAACGAGACCGGCAGCGTGACGGAGCGGCGATAATGCCCCACCTCCACCAGCAGGCTGTCGGCCGTCTTGAACAGCTTGACATCCTCCTTCATGATGAAGGGCAGCTTGATCGACACAACGTCGAAATCGCCTTCGGTGTACATCTCCATCGGCTTGTCCAGCGAGAGCGGCACGATGGGGTCGAGGTCCCCGAACACCATATCTCCCAGCTTCTTCAGCGACTCGATCCCCACCAGTTCCACAGGCTGCTGGTAGGAGGTCATCAGGCGCAAAGGACTGAACGACTCGTCGATCACCTTCATGTACTTGCGCTGCTCCTCGAGCTTGTCCTTGAAGTAGCCATCGCTGTCTTCCGGGTAAAGTCTGTTGACGACGAGGCCGTCGACGGTAAGACCGTACAGACAGAAATATGTGAAGGCCCGCTTGGTCTCATTGATGACCATCTTCTCCGGGTTGACCACCAGCCGTATGGACGTCACCTCGGGATCGGTCAATATGGTCTGGACGCGACGCATGCGCGCCGACAGGTCCTCCAGGTCCCGGAGGAGTTCATCGGACGGCAGAGGGGTGTCCACCATTCGGCCGACGGTCATCCGCGCGAGCTTCAGCATGTTCTTCAGCATCTTGTACAGCCTCTCGCTGTACCATTCCGAGACCTCCGGGAAGCTCAGCAGCCTCAACGTCTCGCCGGTCGGCGCGGTGTCCATGACCACCAGGTCATAGGTGCTATTCTTGTAGAAATCCTCCACGTAGAAAAGCGCCGACATCAGCTCCATCCCAGGCAGGACGGCCATCTCCTTCGACGTGATGCCGTCCATACCCTGCGACAGCATGAAGTTGGTGATATAACCCTGGACCTCCTTCCACCGGGTCTCCAGCTCGTAGAGCATGTCCACCTCCATGGCGTCCAGGTTCTCCTCCACATTCGTGATCTTTCCCGAAAGAGGGACCTCCAGGGAGTCGGATACGGAATGAGCGGCATCGGTCGACATCAGCATGGTCCTGTGGCCCATCCGTGCGGCACGGAGCGCCGTGGCCGCGGCCACCGAGGTCTTTCCGACCCCGCCTTTGCCGGTGTATATCAGGATCCTCAAAATATCACCGCCATTCAAAGAGCGGACGGTTTATTTAATCTGTATGCAAAATATAGGACACCCCAGCATGCCGCCGTGCGGTAGAGGGGAAAGAGGAGGTGCCGGGAATGGGATTTGAACCCATGACCTACGGATCTCTCGGACCCGGGCACGATGCCGGATCATATGAGTCCGTCGCTCCGCCAGGCTGAGCCACCCCGGCATTGGTTGGAAAGGGTTTACTCGTTCTCTTCCGGAACGACCTCTTCTTCCTCGGAGACCTCTTCGGCCTCTTCCTCGGAAGATTCTTCCTCTTCCTCGGAAGCCTCGGGAGCAGGCTCGGCTTCGGCCGCGGCGGCAGCCTCTTGGCCGAACTTCTCCTGGATGGAAAGCTCCTCGCTGGACGGGGTGCCGGCCTCCAGGACCTCGGTCTTCCGGACCTCTATCCTCTTGATGGGGATGATGACCCTGCAAGCCTGGGAGAGGTCCCTGGTGAGATCTCCGGAGATGATCGACTTGACCAGCTCGGACGCCGTCATCTCCGACACCGAGGACAGCAGGTAGCTGGACATGATACCGCGGATGGCAGTTTCCTGAGCAGCCTGGATCCTCTGCTCAGTGATGCTCATGGGCTTCAGCCGGATGAGGAAACCGTCCTTGGTGCGAGCGTCGACCACGTGGTCGGTCTTGGTCCTCTTCCTGCGAGTAAGTCTCCTGACATAGTCGGAGGTGAGCTCATGGCCGGTGAACACGGTGTGGGCCTCGAGCCCCTTTACCTCTTCCACCCTGAAGCGGATCTTGATGTGCATCTTGGAGAAGTCGCCGGTAAGCTCGTGAACGGTGACCTCGGCCTGCCTGCCCATGATGGACGAGGGGTCGGAGCTAGGCGTTTCCCCAAGCTCCACCTGGTTGAACATGCGCGGAGCGTAGATCTTGTACCAGTCCTTAGCCTTCCACTTGTCCTTGACCTTACGAGCGGCGGCCTTACCCTTTTTAACAGCCATGTGAAACACTCCGTGAATGTAATCGAGGAATCACGGAAGAGAGTTTTTCTATATAATCCTTTTCTATCAAGGAAAATGCGAGCCAGACTAGAGAACGTCGTTGGTGCGTTCCGTCCAAGAAGCATTTTTGGGCCATTGTTCCGGCGTACCGCTCCAATATAAGGATTTCGATGAGACGCGATCATCGGCCATGATGCCGAAGAGGATGGAAAATGAAAGAAAAGATGTTTGTCGGGGGGCATGCCCCCTTAGAAGTTCGCCGGGATCTCCTGGAGATCCAGACCGAGCTTGCTGGCAGGCACGCCGAAGGCTAGGCCGAGCAGCTGGGACAGGTGGATGACCGGGATATCGTAGCCCTTGACGTCCTTCTGGGTCCTGTCGAACTGCAGGTGGCAGAAGGGACAGACATCGATGATGTAGTCGGCACCCGCCGCCTTGATGTTCTTCAGCTTCTCCTCGGTGAACTTGGTGGCAAGTTCGGGGTTCCCGGACCTGACGCCGCCGCCCGCGCCGCAGCACATCTGCTTGTCGCGGTAGAACAGGTTCGTCGCGCCGGTGGCCTCGACCAGCTCGTCGAGGATCTTGGGCCTCTCGGGGTCGTCCAGCTCCTTGATGTTGCTGGGCTTCAGGAAGTGGCAGCCGTAGTGGACCGCTACCTTCAGGTCGAGGGGGGTCTTGGTCTTGGCCTTGATGGTCTCGGGAGTGACCTCATTGTAGAAGAGCTCGGCGAAGTGCCTCACCTTGACGTCACCGCTGTACTCCATGCCGACCTCGCGCAGGATCTTGTTCACCGCGCGCAGCCTCTCGGGGTCCTCGTGCAGGATGTGAGCGGCGTCGAACAGCGAGCCGAAGCAGCCGTTGCAGATCGTCAGGATGTCGGCGCCCTGCTTCTCGGCGAGAGCCAAGTTGCGGGCGGCGATCGCAAGCCAGGTGTCCTGGTCGAAGGACTTGATGACACCGGGGGCGGGGCAGCAGCCAGCGCCCTCCAGCTCTACCAGGTCGATCCCGAGGGTCTTGCATACCTCGCGGGTGGCCGATTCGATGCCGGGATACCTGGCCGGAGCCACGCAGCCCAGGAAGAGCGCGTACTTCTTGTTCAGATTCATTTCTTTTCCTCCAGGAGCTTGTCGAAGCCGGTGACCTTGAGGATCTTCTGGAAGTCCTCAAGCGCCTTCTTGTCGCCCAGAACGTTGGCGGGGCGGCGGGACAGGCCGAGCTTCTCCCTGACGGCCTCGTACTTCTCGTTGAGCGGGACGGTGGCGCCGTTCTGCAGGAAGTAAGTGCCGACCTTGGTGTGCTCATCGGACATGGCACCCTGCTTGACGGCCATGTTCCTCAGGATGTTGATGATGTCGACGATCTCCACTCCGCGGGGGCAGCGCTCCTGGCAGGCGTAGCAGGTCGTGCACATCCACAGATCGGGGGACTCCAGTACGTCCTTCTCCAGACCCAGCTGGGCCTTGCGGATGAGCTTTCTGGTCCTGTACGAGGTCAGGCGTCCAGAGGGGCAGCTGCCGGTGCAGGTGCCGCACTGGAAGCACAAGGAGAGGGTCTCTCCCCCAGGCTTCTGGGAGACCTCGAGTGCGAATTGCGGGTTAGGCTCCTTTACCATGATATCAACCTTTCTTATTGAGGCATGGCCCCGCGATATTTAAACGTATACAAAAAAAGGCACTCGCTTAACCTAAATGGGTCATACCATGCGGCCGTCATGACGCATCGCGTCCACCACCTTCCTGACGAGATCGGTCTCGGTCCGGTAGACGGCATTGATCCGATGCTCCAGCCGCGCCGGGTCGGTGGCGCTTCGGAGCTTGGCCCCCTTCCTGAGGGCGAAACTTTCGTTCACGAAGAAGCTGCGGCCCGATCTTTGAAGGGCTGCCAGGGAGCGGTAGCTACCCTCCACCACGTACTGCTCGTTCATCGAGTCCAGATGGCGGAAGCCGATGCGCTGCGCGCCGTACATGAACCGGCCGTACCTCGGACCGTTATCGACATGGACCAGGCGGTCCACCGCCACCTCCTGCCACATCACGTCCTCGAGGTCATACAGGTACAGGGGATCGTCCAGCACCACCAGGTCCATCAGCCCGGCCTTGAAGTCCCTGAGGTTGCGGGCGTCGTCCGAGATGATGAGATCGCAGATGCCGTCCCGGTCGGCGCTCGACAGGGCGTTGAGGAGCAGCTCCTCGGTTATTATCGTCGCGCCTACCACCGTCGAGCCTCCGCGGCGCATCCGAGCCTCAAGCGCCTCGTACTCCTGGGCGATCCTCATGCCCAGCTCATTGAGCTCACTTCCGACCGACGAGGTGACGACCAGCGGCACTCCGACCTTGCCTTCCATCTGCGAGACGTATCGGTGCAGGACCGGGGTGGAGATTCCCAGCCGGGCGGCGGCCCGGTTCTGGCTGCCCTCTCGATGAACGGCGGCGAGGACCTCCAGCTGCCTCCGGGTAAGTCGGCGCCCTCCGACCAGCAGGCTGACCGACGGTTCGATGACCGGCTCCGTCACATTCATGCGTCTCCCATGCTAATCGGGGCCGCGGTCATCAATGCTTTGGTCGACTCGGGCGTTCTGCTGCATACGGAACGAATAAAGCAAAGCTTTTGTACGCACGGACCATCCGGCGAACGATCACCATGAGGACATTGGTACTGGGCATTGGCTCTCCGATCATGTGCGACGACGCCATCGGACTGAGGGTGCTGCAAGAACTTGCCACCATGAAGCTGGAGGGCGTGGACCTGGAAGAGGCGTGCGCCTCCGGACTGGACCTCATCGAGGTGATGATCGATTACGATCGCGTCATCATCGTTGACGCGATCATCGATTCCGGCCATCCTCCCGGAACGGTAATGGAGCTAGGGGTAGAGGCGTTCGCCGACAGCGTCCACGGAAGCAATCCCCATGAGGCCAACATCGCCACCACCATCGAGCTCGGGAGGAGGCTGGAGCCAGAACGGTTCCCGAGCGAGTTCCGCTTCGTGGCCGTCGAGGCCAACGATGTGGGCACCCTCTCCGAGCAGATGACGCCGGAGGTCGAGGCGGCGTTGCCCGAGGCGGTCAAGACCGTCCTGAGGCTCATAAAGGAGTGAGCACTCAGAAATCCAGGTCCTCCAGGTTCCTGGCGGCCTTCTCCGACTCCTTCTTCGGGGCATGCATGGTCATGCACAGACGGTCACGGGACATCACCATGGCGGCCATGCGGTGGACGTCCTCCTCGGTGACGGCATCGATCTCGCGGAGGCTCTCCTCCGGGGTGACGGCCTTCCCGGTGGACATGAACATCTCGCCCAGGCGGATCATCCTTGTCTCCGAGGACTCCAGCCTTCTGACGTAGATGCCCTTGAGCAGGCGCTTGGCCCTATCCAGCTCCCCCTTCTCCAGACCTTCCTCCTTCAGCCTGCGGATCTCCTCACCCACCAGGCGGACCACTTTCTCCTGATCGTCCACGGTGGTGTTGAAGAAGATGCTCATGACCCCGCAGTCGGTGTAGCTGCTCGACGAGGCGAATATCTCGTACACCAGGCCCTCCTTCTCCCGAATCTCCTGGAACAGGCGGGAGGACGTTCCCATCCCCAGGACGGAAGCGGTGAGGCGCTGGGCGAAGCGGTCCGGATCGACCGATGAGCAACCGGGGAATCCCATGCCCACATACGCTTGCCGGTCGTCCCTAGGCCGCACCTCGAACACGGCGCGGGGGCGGGGCGGCGTCCGCTCGATCCGCGGCGGAGACGGAGCGAGATGATCGAAGCTGTTTCGCGCCCATTCCGTCACCTGATCGGGATCGACGTTCCCCACGGCGAAGACGGCCATGCGCGGCGGGCGATAGTTCAGCTCGAAGAAGTCCCTGACGTCGCGCTCGGTCAGCGAACTCACGGTGGCCGAGGAGCCCGCCTCCGACCTCCCCATGGGGTGGTCTCCCCATAATGACTCACAGAACAGGACATGTATGTAATCGTCAGGGTCGTTCTGCAGCATGTTGATCTCCTGCAGGACCACGTTCTTCTCCGTGGCGAGGCATGACGAGTCCAGCAGAGGGTTGAGGACCATGTCGGCCAGTATGTCCTCGGCCACCTCCACCGTCTCGTCAAGGGCGAACGCCTGGTAGCTGGTCACCTCCTTGGTGGTATACCCGTTCTGCTCCCCGCCCGCCGCCTCGATCTGCTCCGACATCTCCCTGGCGGTGCGCCGGGAGGTGCCCTTGAACAGCATATGCTCCAGCATGTGGGCGATGCCCGCCTGCTGGTCCGACTCGTCCCGAGAGCCCGCCCCCAGATACACCGACAAGGATGCCGAGTGGGAATCCGGAAGGCGCTCCACCACCACCGGTATGCCGGAGGGGGTGCTGTTCGTCGTGATCACGTCGCTCACGACATGGTGACGGGACAAGAACGAAATATTACTTTGTATCGGGCGAAGAGTTGTCCAGCATCGAAAAGTCCTTAATAGGGCGGTCTCGCAAGCGATACGGGAGGTCGAGAGGAATGGCAGAGAACGTGGTGAGACTGCACGAGTATCGCACCGACGACTACGACGGAGCGCTGATGATAGTGGGCTTCCCATCGGTCGGTCTGGTCAGCAGCATAGCAGCCAACTTCATCATCCGCACCAGCAAGCTGGAGAGGGTGGCCGGGATCATGGCCGAGGGCTTCCCTCCCTTCACCCTGGTGCATGAGGGAGTGCCATCTCCACCGGTGAGGGTGTATGCGGGCGAGAGGAAATGCAACGATGGGGAGCCGTGCCAGCAGATCGTGGCGGTCGCGGCCGAGTTCATGCCCCGGCCCGAGCTGGTGCATCCCCTGGTGTCCCGCCTGCTCGACTATGCCAAGGCCAAGGGCATCGAGACCGTGGTTGCGCTGGAGGGCCTCAATTGGCCTGGCGCCGAGGAACCGAAGATATTCGGGGTCGGCTCCACCAAGGCATCAAGGGAGATGCTGAAGCGGTACGAGGTGGAAGAGATGAAGGAAGGCATGGTCTCCGGGATATCAGGAGTCATGTTGTTCGAGGGCGAGGCGAGGGGCGTGAACGTGATATGCCTGCTCGGGCCGGCCCGCACGGACTTCCCCGACGCCCGCGGCTCCGCGAAGCTCCTGGAGGTCGTTGCCAGGATGCTACCCGAAATAAAGATCGATCCCGAGCCGCTGTTCAAGGAGGCGGAGGAGATAGAGAAGCAGATCCGCACGGCCATGAAGAGCGTGGACCAGCCGAAGAAGCCCACCATCGAGGAGTCTATAGTGTACGGCTGATCGCCGCGGACCGAAGGGCGACAGACCATGGCTGCCGGAGGGCGCCGTTTTCAGGCCGGCCGGGAATCGAGAGCGCCCCTGGCCAGCGCCCGAAAAAGACCAGCTGGAAATAATGCAAATGCTTAAATCAGTAGTCTTAATTACTCCGATTTATGCATCTCGTTCCGAAGAAGTTCTTCATATCATCTGGCTGCGCCGTTAGCAAGGTCTCCGACCTCAATGCGTTCGACAAGGCCCTTCTTGAAGCGGGAGTCGGCGAACTGAACATCGTGTCCGTATCCTCGGTGCTGCCGGTCGGCGCGGAGCAGGTCGGCATCCGCGAACTGCCCATGGGCACCGTGACCCATTGCGTCCTGGCGCAGATGAGGGGCGGAGAGGGCGAGATGATCTCGGCCGGCATCGCATACGGGTTCCGCAAGGACGGCAAGGGCGGGTACGTTGCCGAGGGGCACATCCACGGCTCCAAGAAGGCCCTCCGCGAGATCATGGAGTGGAAGATGGACGAGATGGCCAAGCTCCGCGGCATCGAGATGGAGCCCATCCAGTACCGCATCGAGGAGTTGTCCGTCCCCATGGACAACTATGGCGCCTGCGTCGCCGCCCTGGTGTTCGTAGAGTACTGATGTATGGTGTGATCACCTGCCCCCGCTGCGGAACCGTGCAGGGGGTGGACCTTTCCCACGCCCAGGCCGCCTGCGTCAGATGTCGGAATAAGATCGACGTGACCAGGGCCGTGGTGCATTTTTCTACCGACTCGCCTCAGGAGCTGGCCGATGCGGTCCGCCGCTTCGCTGAAATGAAGAAGGGGCAGACCGTACCATTCCCCGCGCCGCGGGGGACGGCCGGGGCGAGAAAGAACAAGGAGACCATAGAATCGGCCATCGCCGAGCTCGGACGCAGCAGGGGAGAGTTCACCGCACGGGACATCGCCGCCCGGCTGGAGGTGGGGGGCGATGAGCTGGAAGAGATAATCGCCGCCCTTCTAGGCGCCGGGCTCATGTACGAAGCGGGACCAGGCACATACCGGGCGGCCTGACCCCCAGCACGAAGACGGACCCCTGGCTCACCTTGCGCTCCGATTCCTCGTAGGACAGCGCCTCATAGCTGTCGTACAGCACCGAGTTCGTTCCGGAAACGATCGAGGCGTTGTAGATGTAGTAGTAGTCCACCAGGTGAGTAGCGTTCCCGTCATCGGTGAACTCCACGAACCGGTTCGGCCGCCATACTAAGAACTCTCCGTTGACCGGGTCGATGACCACGTTCTCGTATCCGCCGCTCTTCAGCGGAACGCAGGCCTGCAACCAGGCATGCCCGCCCCAGTTGTCCTCGATGCCCACGTACAACGCTCCCAGCTGAAGCCAGGCCGGCACTCCGGCCGCGCGGGCCAGGGAACAGAACAGTATGGACTGGTCATCGCAATCTCCCACCCTGCTCTCCATGGTCTCCAGCGCGGTCTGTGGAGAACCGGAGGACGAGGAGATCGGATACTTGACATTGTCCCTCATCCAGCCATATATGCTTTGCAGCACGAGATAGACGTTCCTCTCGCCCCCGACGATCTCGCGCGACAGCGACCCCACGTCAGGATGGTCGGGCGTCATCTTCCACTCGTCCCGCAGGTACTGCTCCTTGAGCGCCTCCGGGATGTCCGAGATGTTTCCCGAGGTGGTCGCGTCGATATCCCACAAGACCGTCCTGGCCGTTACATCATAGGTGACAGTGATGGTCCGCCTGCCTGAGAAGGGAACATCATCGCTCCACACCGTCCAATTATGGCCGTACCTGATGGTATGTGCGACATCGACGGAATATTCCACAGAGTTGATGGTCTGCATCCGGTTGCCGTTCTCTACGATGTTCATCGGCTCCGGCATGTCGATGTTGAAGCTCTTCACGGTGCCGCCGCCGGCATCGACGGTGAGGGTGCGCTTGAGGGTGAAGCTCGCCTCCTCAGGATACCTCGGCTTGAACGGAGAAGTGATGATGTCCTCGAGAACGCTTTGAACCGAAGGGGTCATGAGAAGAATGACCACCGCGGCGATCGCCACGATGGCAGCGATCCTCTTTCCGGCGGAGCCGCGCTGCTTCACATTTTTATTTAGACACTTCCGATTGTATCAATGTTTCGTCCGCGGTATCTTCCTGGCCTTTCCTTGTTCCTCGGAGGCCTTGGAGCGCTCCTTCTCCTTCTGCCTCTGGAGGTTGGCGATCGCCTCCTTGACGTATGCGGGGAGGAGGCGGCTGTGCAGATAATAATAGTAGGTGGCGATGAAGACCGCGGCCACGGCGAACAGTACCAGGGCCAGCGTGTTGACCCCCGTCACCGCGATCTGCTTGAACGGCACCAGCAGCAGGGCGAAGGCCAGATGCACCACCACCGCCTGCCCGAAGAAGGCGAACGGCTGCCCCCTCGCCACGCCGATGCCGATGGTCGTCCCGGTAGAGATCTGCAGCAGGG
The DNA here is from genome assembly GCA_002504525.1 of Methanomassiliicoccus sp. UBA345. Classification (GTDB taxonomy): domain Archaea; phylum Thermoplasmatota; class Thermoplasmata; order Methanomassiliicoccales; family Methanomassiliicoccaceae; genus DTU008. The sequence continues at coordinate 49,327 of DATD01000035.1, read as the reverse complement.
AGATTATGACCGAGTACACGATGACGATGAGCATGCTCGGGACATCGGGGTTGGTATTGACCAGGGTGTCGTTGATGGCGCCGAAAGCGAGGGCGCTGGCCATGCCGGCGCCCAGGCCAAAGCCGTAGAAGGGGACGTCCGCCCTCCGCTGGTAGCGCGGAAGGTTGAGGATTACCAGCTTGACCGCCTCCTCCAGGATGAAACCGACAAAGAGGTACGAGGCGGAGAAGATCACACCTACTGCATGGAGCACCACGCCGATGATGATGCCCGCGGCGAACATGCCGAACAGGGTGGGGTCGCTGAAGTAGGGCTTCTCCACCCTCGGATAGGTATAGTTCTGCAGCGTCCACAGCATCAGCGCGATGGCTGGTGCGAAGCCAATGGCGGCGGCGATGAAGGAGCCGTATTCCATTCGTTTTTGGGAGAACGTCGCTCTATATAAAGCTAGGTCACCAGCTTGTCGTAGTAGTGCGCCACCACGCAGGCCTCCGCGCATCGGCCGCAGGAGGTGCACCTCCTCTCGTCGATGACGATGCCGCCATCGAGACGGATCGCCCGAGTGGGACAGCTGCGCAAGCAGATGCCGCACTGGGTGCACATCTGGGACCGCAGCAGCGCCTTCGCCCCGGCCTCGAAGATGGCATGCGCCTTCTCCGGCGTGGGCCCGGTCGCCACGATCTGTCCGCCGCCGAACACCTTCAGAGTGGAGTCCTTGTTCTTCACCAGCGCGATCTCGTATTCCTTGGAGTACTTCACCGTGCCCACCGTGCGGAGCGCCTCAACGACGTAGGAGAAGTCCCTCCTATGCGGCACTGACAGCACGCCCTCGGCGGAATGGCCGCCGGTCACGCACGGTGACACGCCCTTAACCCACTTGAGGTCCAGGGTATCAGAGCGCATGCGGGGCATCGTCACCCCGATCTCCTCGGCCATTCGTCGCATCTTGGGAGGGAACACCTTCCATCGCCAGAAGCCGTGCTCGACGAAACGCTGGTCGGTGCCGGAACGCTCCGCCCATTCCCCGAGATGCCTATCCCACCGCCGGTGGAGGTCCGGATGTATCTTCGAGGTGGTGCGCCACTCTGATTCCAGGCAGGAGGGGCAGAGGTAACAGCCGATGCGCTCGTAGTCCTCGTCGTACAGGGGATTGTACATCAGCCCGCGGTACCAGATGTATCCCCACACCTCGACGGCCCTCCATTCGCGGATGGGGTTCAGGATGGTCTGGTTGGGAACGAACGGGTTCTTCTCCACGAAACCTATGTTGGAGCGGGAGAACGACTCCAGGGCGCGGTTGCCCTCCACCGTGACAGTGCCTTCCGGGAACTGCCTCTCGATGAGGTCCGTCAACGGAGCGAGCTTGCACACCTTGCAGCACCACCGGAAGTCCTTGGCGGGAGGGCCAAAATCGTCAACGTTGTCCCAGAACGCCGTGCCGGCATCGGCGACGAGGAGCTTCCGGCCCTCGTCGCGGGCGAAGTCCCTGGCGTAGCGGACCGTCTCCGGGAACTCCAGGCCGGTGTTGACGAATATCATGGCGAACCTCTGCGAGGCCCTGGACAGCAGACCGTAGCATGCCAGGGAGTCCTTTCCTCCGCTGAACGAGAGGGTGAGGGGCAGCTTGTTGTTGCCCGCATAAGAACGGATGTCCGAGACTCCCTTGGACTCCAAGGCGCGGATGTGCGCCTCGTTGGCGTTGACGAACCCGGTCCATGAGGCCTTGCGCTTGGAGATCGGGATGGACCCCTTTCCAACGTCGCGAACGCCCACCGCGCGGTCCGAGGCCGCGAGATCGTCGCTGTCCGCCTTGGCCACCCCGCTGCAGATGAAGTTGCCCGCCATGACGATGAGCGGGTCCCCGGCCTTGAACGGCCCCTTGACCTCGCGGAACGCGCTGCCGGGAAAGTTCTTCCCCTTCAGGTGGCCGGTGTCGCGCTCCATGACCGCCACTCCCTTGAAGGCCAGGGGGGCCAGCATCCTCGCCCCGTCCAGTTTGAGGTCGAGAGTGAAGTCCCTAATACGGAGGTCATAGCGGAGCGTGGCTATCACATGGCCTTGGAACACCACCTCATCGGTGCGGTCCTCTCCGGCGACCTTGTTCAGAAAGACGAGCCGGTTCTTGAGGAATTGGGAGGTGCCGAAGTACCTCTCGAACAGCGACCTGAGAACGTCCATGGTGCGTCCCATGGCCGGCCGGAGATCAGCAGGCTTCGAGACCTCGAAGCGCCTGCCGCGGGACGAGCACACGCCGCATGCATCTCCCAGTATGACCGTGCCGCACTCATCGCACCACTGGAAACCGACCTTGCCATGCTCGAAACGGGGCATCACATCAAAATGGGTTCTGTATTTCAAGTATTGCGTCCCACTCTTCACGCCATCAGAAGGACAAGTGCGATGAACACGGCGTACAGCGCTCCGCCCAGAAGAAGGCTCGGAAGGCCGATCGCCTTCCTTGATGCACTTATATACAGAACTGCGGCGGAGAACAGGGCGATGGCCATGGAGGCCGCCTGCAACACCTGCTGCGGCACTCCGATGTCGATGTGCCATGGCGTGAGTATCAGGCCGACCGTGACGGGTATGCAAGACTGGAAGACCATTGCGCCGGTAAGATTGCCTATCGCGTACACGTCCTTCCCGCACCGCACCCACATGAATGAGTTGTACATCTCCGGGAGCTCGGTCGCCATGGGTGCGATTAGCAGGGCCAGGATGAGCGGTGAGGCGCTGAGCGCCACGGCGATCTGCTGTATCTGCTCCACGAAGATGGCCGCCCCCGCCACGATGCCTGCGATGGCTACGAGCACCTGCGCGATGATGAGCACCGTGGATGGCTCGGCGGCCTCGCGGTCGATGTTCCGTCCCCTGAACATGTGGAACATCCGGTGGCAGTACAGCGGCCCCATCTCGCTCTCGGTGGCGGTGCCCTTCCGCACGGTCAGCCAGATATAGGCCGCGTACAGCAACAGGAGAGAAATGCCGAGCAGGTAGCGAGGCCACTGCATATCGGCCGGAAGGAACGCCGCGGCGGCGGCCAAGGCATATGCCAGGAGGAAGAAGCCCAGGTCCCTTCTCACCAGACGGCCGTCCGCGACGAGTTCCTCCGACCTCCGACGCCGGCGGAAGAGCAGCAGCGACAGACCGCACACGAACAACGCCAGCGTGCCGATGGTGAATGGAGAGCCCATGATGGCCCCGACGCCGATCTCCTCCCCCCCGCTGCTGGCGGCCGGAAGGAACAGGATGGCGATGAGGGGCACCATGGTCTCCGGCAAGGCCGTGCCAACAGCGGCCAGGACGCTGCCGACCGCTCCTTCGGACAGTTCGAACCTCCGCCCGGTCCATTCAACGCCGTTGGTGAACAGCTCGCAACTGACCAGAATGATGACGAAGCTCAGAAGGAACAGCAGCAGGCCCATGGAATGGTGGCGAATCGGCTAGGAGTACTTACCTGTTCGCACGCCCCGCATGCCAATGCGGACCCGAGCCATGGAGGCTGTGGCCCCGGTCGGATGGACGTGCCGAGGTCATCGTTCCGTCGGTCGAAAAAGTATTTGTGCACGGGGACCATGGATGGGGCAGATGCGAGACCACGGCGCCATCAAGATACCCAAGGGATACGGACGGATAACATTCAGCAGGACGGAGATCATCAACATCCTCATCGCGGTGGCCGCGCTCACGGTGGCGTTCACCATCACCTTCCTGGGAGGGTTCAGAGGCCTGATGTCAGCCAACCTGGTCGATGCCCTGGAATCCCTGGCAATCTCCTTCATCGCCGTCCTGTCGGGATTCATGCTCCACGAGCTGGCCCACAAGTTCATGGCCCAGCGGTCAGGGGCCTGGGCGGAGTTCCGGGCCCAGCCCTCGGGCCTCCTGATGGGCATCGTCTTCTCGTTCCTGGGCTTCATCTTCGCCCTTCCCGGCGCGGTGTACATCCAGGGAATGATCTCGCGCAAGCAGAACGGGCTCATCAGCCTGGCCGGGCCGGCGACCAACCTCGCCCTGGGCGCGGTGTTCATCGCCCTGTACCTTGTGACGGGCGGAACGCTGCTCAGGACGGCATTCTACATCATAGGCTCGGTAAACTTCCTGCTGGCCGCGTTCAACCTGCTGCCGATACCCCCGCTGGACGGCTCCAAGGTGCTGAAGTGGAATGTTCCGGTCTACATAGCGGCGTTCGGCGCGGCGCTGGTGATGGCAGCGCTAATCTTCACCCGCACGCTGTAGGCCAGGCTCAGCCCCGGTCGCAGTGGTCATCGCACGGATACCGCAGGTGGGTTATGATGCTGCCCTCCCACTCCTGCAGCTTGCCCGGGTTCATGATGTTGTTCGGGTCCAGAGCCTTCTTGATAGCGGCCATAGCGCCAAGCATGGTGGCCCGCTCCTTCTGGAAGTAGGGCGCTTTCGAGATCCCCACGCCGTGCTCGCCGGTGACGGTGCCTCCGAGCCGGATGCACACGTCGAAGATCTCCTCCACCGCCTTCTCCCCATTCATCCAGGACGTCTCGGATTCGGGTTCCAGGAGCATCTTGGTGTGAAGGTTGCCGTCGGCGGCGTGGCCGTAGGTGCCCACGATGACATCGTACTTCTTGGCGATCTGCCCGAACGCCACCACGGCGTCGGGGATCTTGGAGATCGGCACTGCCATATCGTCGGCCAGCGAGACGGAGCACAGGTTGGTGTATAGGCGGGACAGCGAGGCCATCACGCTCTTGCGGGAGGCTGTCCACTTGGCCATCTGCTTCGGGTCGTCCGATTGCTGTAGGCCTATCGCCCCTACGCTCTCGCAGACCTTGACCACCTCGCCCAGTTCCTCGGCCACGATGTCAGGATGCCCATCGACCTCGATCATGCACAGCGCTTCCACGTCCGGAAGGCCGGCGTTGACGACCTGGTTCACTGCCTTGATGCAGGTGGAGTCCATCAACTCTACCGCGGACGGGAGCAGCGGCTTGGCGATGAGGGCCGATACGCACTTCCCAGCACCCTCCAGCGTGTCGAATCCAGCAACGATCATGGCGGACTTCTTAGGCTTTGGAACGATGCGCAGGGTGACCTCGACGATGATCCCCAGCGTTCCCTCGCTGCCTACGAACAGCCTCTCCAACTGATAGCCGGAGGCGTTCTTGAGCGTCCTGGTGCCCACCTCGATGAGTTCACCGGTGGGGAGCACGACCTTGAGCCCGAGAACGTAGTCGCGCGTTCCGCCGTACTTGATGGCCCTCATTCCCGAGGCATTGGTGGAGACCATGCCTCCGATGGTGGCCGCCTCGGCGCTGCCTGGAGCGGGAGGGAAGGAGAACTTGTACTTGCCCAGCGCCCTCTGCAGGTCATCGTAGACAACGCCTGGCTCGCACACACAGTACAGGTCCTCGACCCTGATCTCCTTGATCTTGTTCATTCGGGTCAGGTCGATGACCATGCCCTTCTCCAGCGGGACCGCGCCGCCGCACAGGCCGGTGCCGGCGCCGCGAGGCACCACCGGGATCCTGAGGCGGTTGGCAAGCGCGACCAGGTCCGCCACCTGCTGGGGCGTCCGAGGCTGCACCACCACCTCGGGGGTGACGTGATGGATGGACGAGTCGAACCCATAGGTGTACAGGTCCGCCCTGCGGGTGGAATAGCAATCTTCGCCTACAATCGTTCCAATCTCGCTCAGTACGTCCTGCTCCATGACATCACTGTTCACACCATGGCGGGGGCGGATAAAAAACATGCTCCTGAACACGAGACCGATGTCAGGCGACCGAGCCGGAGGGCGACGGAAATCGCATCACCGCGTCCGTACCCATTCAGGATGATGGTATAGAAAAATTATGGAAAGTTATATCCCCGTTGACGTGCATGAATAGGCAGAAAGGAGGTTGATGCATGGTAGCACTTCCACAGGATGTAATGACCCTTGTGAACGACAAGGGCGCCGCCAAGATATTGGGGACCAGAGCGAGCAATGGTGATGTACACTTGATCAATGTCGGTGGCTCCGGGGCCATAGATCCAGAGACCATTTTCGTGGGGGAGATCTTCATGAAGGCCAGTGGAGAGAACCTTAAGCTGGCCCAGAAGGAGAAGACCAGGGCATCCCTGCTCGTCAGCAAGGGCATGCAGTCCTACGAGATCAGGTGCAGCGTGAAGGACCACCTCACCTCGGGCCCGATGTTCGACCAGATGAAGGAGACTTTCGCCTCGATGAAGTTCGACCTCAAGGGCGTTTGGCTGCTGAGGCCCGACTGCGTCTGGAACGAGAGCCCCACCTGGGACGGCGGCCGCAGAATGGTCTGAACCCGGGCATGACGAGGCCTCAGGCCTCAAAACCCTTCCATTTACCTTTCACTTCTGTTCTATCCGGACATTGGCGTCGCGCAGCACTTCCACCGCCCGCTCCAGGAACTTCTCCTTCATGAGGATGTGGTCGGTCGAGAACGTCGAGATGGCGAACAGCGAGATATTGTGATCGGCCAGCAGTTTGGTTATGTAGCTGAGGAAGCCGATCAGATCGAACGGCAAGGCGGTGTCGAAGGAGATGATGCGAAATGGCTTCTCCTCCTCCAGCACGTCAAGATCGTGGCCGGCCTCCGCCACCACGGTGATCTCATGGCCGTCGGTCATGACCGCAAAGATCTCTGGTCCCATCTTTGGAAGGGAGCGCACCTTGGCGATGCTGTACTCCTTCTCGCGTACCGACGCCCTTATCTCGGTGTCCTTGGTGAACTCTTCGAACTTCATGATCGCACATCCTGCAGGCCCAGATTATGTATGGAACAGCTCATAATGCTCTTGACCGTAAAAGGTCACCGCCGCGGTGGTGTTGTCCGTAGGGGGACGGCCGGAACGGGGCATCATCGCTGAAGGTCACGATAGATCTCGAGATACTGTCCCGCCGAATCGGCCCAGGACCTCTGGGCCGCCAGCTCACGGCCGTTCCTGCCCATGCGCCGAGCCTCCGCTCGGCTCACGGCGTTCAGTCGGGAAACGATCTCATCGACGGAATCGATCAGAAAACCGGTCTCCCCGTCCCGGACCCACTCGTGCATGTCCCCCTTGTCTGTGGTAATGACCGCCCTGGCATAGCTGAGGGCCTCTATGACCGTTCCCGATGTGGTGACCGATTCGAACGGCATGAGAAGGAGGTTCGAGGCGGCATAGTGCTCGGCCACCTCACTGTCGGAAAGCCGACGGAGGTCCACGATGAACTTGCCTGGAAACCGTTCATGGTATTGGAGGACGAGGCGACGGACCTCGGGGTCCGGGCAAGCCCCCGCCACAATGCCGATGAAATCATCGGGGAGCTTCGAGACCGCCTCGAGATACGCCCGGACCCCCTTGTTCCAGCGGTTCGGACCGAGCATTAGCACCGCGAACCGATCCTCGGGGACTCCCAGCTCCCTCCTGGCCTCGACGGGATCGAGCAATTCCACCCGGTCGGCATAGCTGCCGTGATGAATGACGTTCAACGGAAGATCGTCTCCGTACAGGTCCCTCAGCGCCTCCCTCGTCCTGGCGCTATGCACGACGCCCCGATCGGCCCATGTGAACATCTGTCGCATGGCCGCTCGATCCCGCTGCTCCGAACCGAACTGGATTTTGTGAGGCGCGACATTGTGGATCGTCCATACCGCCCTGATGCCGAGCGCTTTTGTCAGCCTGGTGACCAGGCGGAGCTGCCAGCAGTGGTTGAAGGGCATCCAGTTGATGTGAAGCAGCCGATAGCCCCGGAGGCGAAGCCACAGTAGGCGGGCCACTGAGTAAGGGGTCTGCTTGCCGAACCAGGGGACGAACGAGACCTCGGCGCCCTGCGCCTGCAGCTCCCGGGCCAAATTCTCAAGGTAGGGGCCTGATGAAGCGGGACAGAGCATCACCCGGACCGGGGCTTTCAAGGATTCCACTCCTCTCTCAGCACCGCCATGGTCACGTCGTTCCGGTAGCGCCCGTTCTTGAACCGGGCGCTGCGGCCGACACCTTCCCGACGGAAGCCGCAGCGTTCGTAAACGCCAATGGCGCGGCGGTTCTCCTCGTCCACGGTGAGGTACACGCGATGGAGGTTCACCTCCTCGAACAGGTACCGGAGCATCGTTCTGACAGTGTCAGTGCCGTAGCCATGGTTCCAGGCGTTCCGCTCCCCTATGATCAGCCACAGGTTGCACCGGCGCTCCTCCCATTCCAGCCTGGTGATCCCACAATACCCGACCATCTCGCCTCTCTCATCGAGCATCGCCAGCAACCGGTCGTCGCTGCCGCGGTGGTCGTTATACCACTGCTCCATCTCCTCCAGGCCGTACAGGGGAGCTGACAGCAGGTACTTCGTCACCTCAGGGTCGTTCATCCATCGCACCACTGCGGGCAGGTCGGAGCGCTCCAGCGCCCTCAGGCGGACCAGCTCTCCCTCGATCATGTTGAGCCCTCGTCCCTCAGCACGCCCATGATGTGGCTGGAGCGGTATGCGCCCTTGTGATAGTGATCGTCGCGCAGCGTACCCTCGCGCACGAAGCCGCTGGCCTCGAAGCATGCGATGGCCCGGGGGTTGTGCTCAGCCACCCGTAGGTGGATGCGATGCAGGTTGAGGACATCGAAGGCGTACTTCACCACCCGCATGGTGGCCTCCCTTCCAACGCCTTTGCCCCACTCCTCGGTCTCTCCGATGACCGCGGTCAGCTCGGCAGAGGCGTTGCGTACGTCGATGGACGTGAGCGAAACGAAACCCAGCGCCCTTCCCCCCGCGAATTGGACGATGAAATATCGCTCTCTCGACGAACCGACAGACCGCTCCAGAGAGCGCCTCACCTCCTCGATGGACGGGGCGAACAGCTCCTGAGGCGACGCCATGTCATCCATGACCCGGGCGTCGTTGTACCACTTGTACATGAGCCAGACATCATCGGTCTGGAGGGCGCGAAGCTCTATCCCCTCTCCGTCAATCATATCTCCTGCCACGCTCCAGGAGGGAAGAGCGCGGCGGCAGATAAATAACGTAGCCTAGCTAAAAGGTCATAAATGTGAAGGACATACGAACACTACATGGACGCCAGGATCGTTCTTCTGGGTGCCCCGGGTTCGGGAAAGGGGACCCAGGCCAAGAGGCTGTGCGAAGAGCTTGACTTGACCCTCATCTCCACCGGCGATCTCCTTCGCCAGGCTGTCAGGGACAACACCGCGTTGGGAGCGGAGGCCAAGGGATACATGGACGCCGGGAAGCTGGTACCGGACGAGCTGGTCATCGGTCTCATCAATGAGAAGCTGAAGGGGCTCCGCGGGGGCTTCCTCCTGGATGGCTTCCCGCGCAACCTGGAGCAGGCCAAGATGCTCGACACCGTCACCGGCGTGGACATCGCCGTGGAGCTGGATGTGGACGAGGACATGATCGTCGACCGCATCGCCAAGCGGCGCAGCTGCCGGCAGTGCGGCGAGGTCTACCACCTGGCGGCGAAGCCGTCCAAAGTCGAGGGCGTATGCGACAAGTGCAGCGGCGAGCTGTACCAGAGGACCGACGACTCAGAGGAGACGGTGCGGGAGAGGCTCCGGGTGTACCATGAGAGGACCGAACCCCTGACTGGCCTCTATGGCGAGCGCGGCGTCCTGATCAAGGTCGATGGGCGGGGCAGCATCGACGAGGTATATCGGCGCATCGTCGACGCCATTCGCGGGTTCAAGAGGTAAGCCGGCATCGGGGAGGGTGCTTTTGCACCCTCCCGAACAAAACATTTAAAACACAGTAGCAGTTTCCAGGCATTCACACAGCCCCGTAGTGTAGCGGTCAATCATGTGGGACTCTGGATCCCGCGACGGCAGTTCGAATCTGCCCGGGGCTACTTCTTCTAATCTTCTATCTCAACAGGTCCTTCGCTTCCAGATGCTCCTCTCCGGCAGCAAGCTCCCTGAAGTACTGCTCGCCGTCCAGCGGCCCCCTCGCGAACATCAGGTCGCCCTCCATCATCAGCGTGTCGCGGTCCGGCCCGTAGATGTAGCGCCGTCCGCGGCGGATGGCGATGAGGTACATACCGCTGTTGGTGGCCAATCGTACCGACCCCAGGGTGCTTCCCGCCAGATCGGACGAGGGGTGGACGGTCGCCGTGGTTATGATGACATCCGAATCCCGGAGGGATAGCTCGATGACAGGATGAAGTGGCTGCTCCGAACGCACCACCTCGGCAATCTTGAGCGCCGCGTACGAGATGTCCCGCACCGATTTTGACATGCGGATGGTCGCGAGCGCCTTGGGCGAGTCACGGTCCTCGATGGCCCGCTTGATCGCCAGCTCCTCTATCTCGTCCCCCAGCTCATCCATGCGCCCGTGGAGCTGTATGACCTCCTCGGCGATCTCTTGGTTGCCATACAGCAGCGATGAGTAGGCCAGGTCGACCATCAGTTCGGAGGTGTCCTTGATCTCAAGCAGCATGTCTTCCAGTAGGCCCATGTTCACTCATCCTCCGGATACTCTGGCCACTTCTCCTCCCCTGCGGCGAACCGCTTCAGCCGCTCGTAGCCATCCTCGGTGCCCCTGACGATGAGCACGTCGCCCTCCTTCAGGCGGAGGCTCTCTTCAGGATCGTAGATCCAACGGATGCCCCTCTTGACGGCGATGATGCGCATGCCCGTCTCCGCCTCCACGCTCATGTCCTCTATGGTGCGGCCCTTCATGTCCGACCTCTCCGACAGCGTCAGGAGGTGGATCTTCTCCTCCGCGTTCTTCAGAACGAACGAGAGGAAGGGAGTCGGCGACGGGCCGATCTCCAACAGATCGACCATGTCCCCTGCCGCGCGGGAGATGGTGGCGGCGGCCTCGGCGACCTCCAGCAGGCCGGACAGCATGGCGGCATCGCCCTTGTTGCGGGCGGCCAGCATGGCGCGTATCTTGATCTCATGGTTCAGCAGGGCCACCCGGGACTCCAGGTGCTTGACCTCCTGGCCGATCTCCTGGCTATCGAAGATGAGCGATGCGTAAGCGAGGTCCACCACGACCTCGGAGATGTCCTTAATCTCAGTAAGAAGCTCTCGGACAGTGTATTGCCCTTCTTCGCCCATCTCATCAGACCGCATGTGATCCCCCTCCTTGCATCGAACGGAAGGAGATAAGGACCCTGCGATCATGGAACCGATGTCTTGGACTATTACCCATTACTATCCGGGCAGGACGCCCCTCCGGCCGGATAATTGCCTGATGCCATATATTTAAATTAGGGAAGCCTTCCCTACAAGGCCCCCTGACTAAAATAAAAATAGCCGGGGCGGGCTACCGGGGCAGGGTGATGGTTATGCCTGGGAGGACGCGCACTTTCTTTTCTAGGAACAGGTCGGTGTTCTCCCTCGGTCTGGTCGCTCTGATGATCTCCTCCCTAGGCGATCTGCTGGCAGGAGCTACGCTGGGCTTCATGACCAACACTCTGGAACTGCTTCCCGGCCTGATGATCCTGATACCACCGGCCATCGGGATGAGGGGCAACATATTCGGGGCGCTGGGAAGCCGTCTGGGCACGGCGATGCACATCGGGACCTTCGAGGTCTCCTTCCGCCCCCGCTCCATTCTGCGCCAGAACATGGAGTCGTCCCTGCTGCTCACCTTGATCATGTCCCTCCTCATGGGCGTCCTGGCCAAGGTAGTGGCGGAGGCCTTCGGGGTGCCGAGCATCTCGATGCAGGACTTCGTCTTCATCTCGGTGCTGGGAGGAGTGCTCGCGGGACTGGTCCTGTTCGTCATCAACGTGATCGTGGCAAAGACCGGCTTCGAGAGGAACTGGGACGTCGACAATATCTCCGCGCCGCTCATCACTGCGGCGGGGGACATCATCACGCTCCCCATGCTGTTCTTGGCGGCCATCATCGTGCTGGACGCTCCGTCCCTGCTCATAGACGCGTTCTTCGTGATCATCGTGGTCGCCACCATAGCGCTGACCGCGATGATGTTCAGGAAGGGGGAGAAAGAGGTCCGGCGGGTGATCCGCCAGAGCTTTCCGGTGCTCACCCTGTGCGTGGTGCTGGATATCGTGGCCGGCCTGACCATAGACCACCAGCTGGAAAGCCTGGTGGCCCTCCCCGCGCTGCTGGTGCTGATACCGCCGTTCCTGGAGGACGCCAACGCCCTGGGGGGCATCCTCACCTCCCGGTTCTCCACCCAGCTGCACATGGGGCAGATGAAGCCAGGGGCGCTGCCCGGGGAGACGGCAAGGGAGAACTTCGCCATCATCTACGTCTTCGCACTGTGGGTCTTCACCCTGGTCGGCGTATCGTCCTACGCCGTGGCGTGGATCATGGGGCTGGGCTCGCCGCCCCTGTGGGACATTGTGGTCCTTACCCTGCTGGCCGGCCTGATAACGGTCACGTTCCTAAACATCGTGGCCTACTATGTGGCCGTAGCGACCTACCGTCTGAATCTTGATCCAGACGACCACTCCATACCCCTGACCTCATCGGCGGTGGACATGATCGGTTCCTTCGCGCTCATAGGGGTAATATTGTTGATGGGGCTGGGATGAGCGAACAACAACCTTTTACTCTTGAGTCCGTTCCCGTTGCGAGTGAGCGTCCATGATCGACAGGAAGGCCGTCATCGAACTGCTAGAGTATTATGACCTTGACAAGGTGAGGATCGGGGTGATCGGCTCCCATTCCGCCCTTGACACCTGCGATGGTGCCGTGGAAGAGGGCTTCCGGACCCTGGCGGTATGCCAGGAGGGAAGGGACGCTCCGTATTCCCGTTATTTCAAGACGCAGCGCGACCGCTCGGGGAAGCTCCGCAGGGGAATGGTCGACGAGGTGATGCTCCTTCCCAAGTTCAAGGACGTCATGAAGAAGAAGAATATGGAGGCGCTTCGCTCCCAGAACGTTCTCTTCGTCCCTAACCGTTCCTTCACCTCCTACGTGTCCATGGATGCGGTGGAGAACGACTTCATGGTCCCCTTGGTAGGATCCCGGAACCTACTGCGCAGCGAGGACCGCGGAGGGCCAAGGGACTACTACTGGCTGCTGGAGAAGGCAGGCCTGCCGTCCCCGCGCAAGATCACCGATCCCAAGGACATCAACTCGTTGAGCATCATCAAGCTGCACCACGCCAAGAAGAAGCTGGAGAGGGGCTTCTTCACCTGCGCGTCGTACCAGGAGTACAAGGAGAAGGCCGAGGCGCTGATGAAGCAGGGCGTCATCGACCAGGAATGCCTCGACACGGCGAGGATGGAAGAGTACATCATCGGCCCGGTGTTCAACCTGGACTTCTTCTACTCCCCGCTGGAGAAGCGCGGCGAGAGGGTCGAGCTCCTCGGCGTGGACTGGAGGTTCGAGAGCTCGCTGGACGGACATGTGCGCATCCCCGCCCCGCAGCAGCTCACCCTGAACGAGCAGCAGCAGATACCCGAGTACACGGTGTGCGGCCATAACTCCGCCACCATCCGCGAGTCGCTGCTGGAGAGCGCGTTCGAGCTGGCGGAGAAGTTCGTCGCCGCGGCGGAGGAGCACTACTCCCCGGGCATCATCGGCCCCTTCTGCCTGCAGACCTGCGTGGACAAGGACCTCAAGTTCCACATCTACGACGTCGCGCCGCGCATCGGCGGCGGAACGAACGTCCACATGAACGTCGGCCACGCCTACGGCAACTCGCTGTGGAGGACCAACGTGTCGACGGGACGAAGGCTGGCGATGGAAGTAAGGCGGGCCGTGGAAGAGGACCGCCTCCACGAGATCGTCACCTGAGACGGTCAGCATGTGGCGGCTGTTAGACTCGGACCTGCGCGATGCGGCCTACACGGCCGCGGCCGACGAGGCCATCCTAATCGCCAGGAATGAGGGTGTGGCGCCCAGCACCCTCCATTTTTACCGCCGCGACGCCCCCGCGGTGTCCATCGGCTATTTTCAGAAAACGAGAGAGTGTGTCGACCTCGAGGCTGCTGCGGCGGAGAACGTCTCGCTGGTCCGGCGCATGTCGGGCGGCAGCGCGATATATACGGACAGCGGGCAGCTGATCTACTCGCTGACGGTCGACCGTTCCGAGGTGCCAGGCACCGAGGGGGAGGCGTTCGAGCGGGTGTGCAGAGCGCTGATCGACGCGCTGTCGATGCTGGGCATCGAGGCCACGCACCATAGACCGAACGACGTCCTGGTCCGAGGCCGCAAGATCTCCGGCAGCGCCCAGGTGCGCCGCGGGAGCATCGTGGCATTGCATGGGACGATCCTCGTGGATACCGACCTTGACCGGATGGAAAGGGTGCTGCGCTCTGCCAAGCGGACGGCCGGCGGCATGACATCGATCGCCATCGAGCTGGGCACGGCGCCGCCGATGAGCGATGTCAAGTCGGCAGTGGTGAGCGGGTTCCGAAGAGCTTTCGGGACCGGGATCTCCGAGGGATCAATGAGCGACCGCGAGAACGAGCTTACCGCTCACCTAGTCGAAACGAAATATTCCACCGCCCAACACACCTTCCTGCGGTGACCTACTGGTTGCCGAGGTCGAGGTACGCGATCTTGCGGTCCTCGGCCAGGAACCCAAGCTTCCTGTGCAGCAGGAGCGATGATATGTTGTCCGGCGAGATCGAGCTGTGCACTACTGTGGCACCCTGCTCCTTGCCTTCCTCGGCCAGGCGGCGCATCAGCATGTACCCGATGCCCATGCGGCGGAACTCCGGGTCCACCCCGATGTTCTCGACCCATGCCACCTTCTCGATGCCATCGATCCACGGCACCATCTGGGCGAAGATGAACCCCACCACCTTGTCCCCTTCCTTGGCCACGAAGGACAGGCCGGAATCGCGGTAATGGCCGAAGGAGCCGCTGGCGGAGGCGCCCAGCTTCTGCCGGACCTCCTGGTCGAAGTCCTCCCATTTCTGCTCCATGATGCCTTCGACATACTCGCGTATGCATCCCAGCTCCAGCATGCGCACCGGGACGCGGTCCTCATCGGAAAGAGGGACTATTTTCATTCTACATCTCCTCCGGAGCGCTCAATCCCAGGGTGATGAGGGCATTGGCCAGCACGATGCGGGTCGCCTCCACCAGGGCCAGCCGGGCGTCCTTCATGTCCTCCCCTTTCAGCACCGGAACGTAGGTATAGAACTGATTGAACGCCGATGCCACCTCCTGGCAGTACACCGGGAGCAGGTGTATGCGGGCCTTCTCTCCCGCCTCCACTATCACCGACGGAAGTCTTGCCAGCTCCTTGATGAGACGCACCTCGTAATCATTGGTGAGCACCGACGGATCGGCCGAGCGGTCGAAGTCGCCTGCCTTGCGCAGGATGCTGCACGCCCGGGCGTGGGCGTACTGCACGAAGGGGGCCGAATTTCCTTCGAAGTTCAGCGCCTCCTCCCACTTGAAGATCAGCTGTTTCTCCGGCTGCACGCGGACGATGTTGTAGCGCACCGCGCCGCGACCGATGTTGCGGGCGATCTCCAGCATCTTCTCCTCCGAAAGGTCGGTACGCCGCTTGCTGACCTCCTCCAAGGCGCGCTCCTCCGCCTCCTCTATGAGGTCGTCGAGGTAGACCACCACGCCCTTGCGGGTGGACATCCTTCCTTCCGGCAGAGAAACGAACGAGTAGTATATGCATTCCGGCGCCCGGTCCTTTCCGAGGAACCGAAGGGCGTTGGCCAGCTGGGCCTGGCCCAGCTTCTGGTCCTCGCCCAGGATGTTGATGGCGCGGTCGGCGCGGCAGAACTTGTTCAGGTGGTAGGCGATGTCCCTCGTGGTGTACAGCGTGGTGCCGTCCGCCCGGGTGAAGAAGAACTTGGTCCCCCGGCCGTGGATGCCGCAGCCCTCCAGGTCGAGGTAGCGCGCGCCCTTGTCCTCGCGGCACACCGCGCACTTGGTCAGCTCATCGACGACGCGGCGGGCCGAGCCATCCTTGATGAAGTCCGACTCCCAAGTGAACTGGTCTATATGCACGTTGATGGCGCTGAGGCTTTGGACTATGCCGTCCAGCATGAGGCTGGCGGTCTTACGCACTGTATCGATGACCTCGGCGTCGCCTGCTTCGAAGCGGACCAGCATGTCGGCGACCTGCCTTGCCACCTCCGGGTCGGCCTCCATCATCTGGTTGGCCTTGCGGTAGAACGGCACCAGCCGGTGGTCCGCCTTATCGCTCTCGACCGCGTCCACCTCGGACGGGTCGATGTTCTCCAGGCCCCATGCCAGGAGCACGACCTGCTTGCCGACGTCGTTGACCAGATACTCAGTGGTGACGTCGTACCCGCAGGCCCGCATGCATCGGGCGAGAGTGTCCCCGATGATAGGGTTGCGAGCTCGGCCGACATGGATCGGCCCGGTGGGATTGACGGAGGTGTGCTCCAGCAGCACCTTCTCCGGCCGGTCCTCGCCCCGGCCGTAGCTGGATGCCTCTTCCAGAACGGCGCGCACGGTGGAGGATGCCAACACGGAGGTGTCGACCTTGAAGTTCAGATAGCCCTTCTCGGCCCAGGCCCTGGAGATCAGGGTCATGGCGGGCAGATGGCTCAGCGCCTCCTCGGCGATGGCGGCCGGCGCCTTGCGCAGCGTCTTGGCGAGCGGGAAGCACGGCACCGCGAGATCGGCGATGCCGGTGGATGGCACCTCGATCTCGAACGGCACGTCCGCTCCCATGGAGCGGAACGCCTCCTTTGCTGCACTCTCCACCTCAGAACGGAACGGTCTCAGAGGGTCCATTACATCGCTCCCGTGGAATACCTGAGTATGGCGGCGACGCCCCCGAAGGCCTTCATCAGCATCTCGCCCTCCTCGGAGTCGACCGACAGCAGCTCCACCGTCGTTCCGACCTTGCCCGCCTCATCGTAGAAGTCATCCACGACGTCCTTGCTCTCAATCACCTGAGGAGTGGCATCTGGACACTTTGGACACTTGACGTCCT
Organism: Methanomassiliicoccus sp. UBA345; assembly: GCA_002504525.1. Classification (GTDB taxonomy): domain Archaea; phylum Thermoplasmatota; class Thermoplasmata; order Methanomassiliicoccales; family Methanomassiliicoccaceae; genus DTU008. The sequence continues at coordinate 32,499 of DATD01000035.1, read as the reverse complement.
CCTCCTTATCAACAGTGACCTCGCCCGAATTGCCGCAGGAGCATTCGAACCTCACCCGCTCCTTCCTCAGGCCTTCAGAGAGCAGAAGGGTGTCCACCGCCCCCATGCTGAGAGCTCGGCGGACCTGCTCCTCGCCATAGGTGGCGAGGCCGCCGTCCGACTTCCGGATCTCTTCCAGCAGGCGCTGGATGAGCTGCTTCTCCCTCATCAGGTCCAGCTCCTGTAGCGAGTCCTTGGCCTTCTCAACCAGCTCCTTCAGGCCGTACTCGTCCGTATAGCCGGTATCAAAGGTGTCGATGATCTTCTTCATCATCTCGTGGTGTAGGTACTCCTCCTTGACGAAGAAGTCCTTGGTGGCGCCAGGGCCCCCTATGATGATGCCCTTGAGGTCCGGCTCGTTGAGGAAGGTCTCCGAGGCGATCTCGCCAACCTTCTTGAAGAACTCATGTGCGGCGATCTCGATCAGCCGCTCGAAACGGACCGCCGATTGACCGCCGCGGCCGTGCTTGGACGGCACCAGCGACGGGATGTTCTTGACCGGGGTGATCCTCTTGCCTTTCAACAGGCCGACGGTCGCCTCCGACCTATCTATGACAAGAAGGCCGAACGTCTTCTTCTCGTCGAGCATGCCCCACAGCTTCTCGGTGTAGAACTCGGAGTCACAGCGGTACATGAACGACGTGATCGGCTCTGGCGGCTCCAGTACGTACTGGACCTGCTTGGTCTGGTCGCCCACGGTCGCCACCTCGCCGACGAAAAATATCACGCCGTTTGGTGGGGGGGTCTTGAAGTACTTAAGTCGAGCGAGGATCGACTCCAGCGCGCCGGTGACGGCCTTGTTGGTCCTCTTGCTCTTGATGTTCTGTGATTGCGAGTATTCGCCCCGCAGGTAATTGGCAACGTCGAAGATCTGCTTGTCCGGGGGAACGTACACCGAGACGAGCTCGGTGCCGCGCCCCCGAAGGTCCCGGAGCTCCTCCAGGGCGCGCTTGAAATCGTATCGGCGCTTTTCCATCAAACTGTCGTTAACGGCCTCTTCCTGAGCCATGATATATACAACCTTAATTCTGCGCTCATCTCTAAATAAAGGGCTGTAATAAAGCTTTGCTAGAAATGACCCCACCCCGGCGGCGGCACCATCGCGGCTGGCCTGACCAGCGGGGGAAGGATTATGAATGACAATCCCAATGCTGGCGGCATGGATCGGGTGGTCATCTCCCTCGGAGGCTCCATCATAATCCCGGGCGACCGGGACGGAGAGTTCTTGAAGCGCTTCGCGTCCCTCCTGAGGGACCTCTCCAAAGATATGGAGCTGTTCGTGGTATGCGGAGGCGGAAGGACCGCCCGCCTGTACATCAACATCGGAAGGGAGCTGAACGCGCCCGATCACCAGCTCGATGAGATGGGGATAATGACCACTAGGCTCAATGCCCGTCTGCTGCAGCTTGCCCTGGGGGACCTGGCGGAGCAGAGCGTTCCGACCACCGTGGATGAGGCAGCCTCGCAGGCTGGCAGGGGAAAGGTCGTGGTGATGGGCGGGACGACCCCCGGACACACCACCGACGGCGTATCGGCATCCCTGGCCGAAGCAGTGGGGGCGACCAGGATCGTCAACGCCACATCGGTGGACGCGGTGTACTCGGCCGACCCGAAGAGGGACAGCGCCGCCAAAAGATACGAGCGGCTGTCGTTCCAGCAGCTGAAGGACCTGCTGGGCGACGAGCACGGGGCCGGCGCTTCAGGGGTCTTCGACCCCATGGGGGCGTCCATCGTCATGCGGTGCCGCATACCGGTGCTGGTGGTCGCCGGCCGAGATCTCGATGAGATGTCCAAGGCGGCCAAGGGGCTGACTATCAAAGGGACCGTCATCGACGGCTGATACGGGCATAAGGTTATCTGCCTCGTGCAGGATTCGTGAACGTATCAAGGTGAGCGAACATGGCCAACGATGACAACGAGAAACAATGCAAGCGCATGGGCAACCTGAAGGACACCGTGAGCGCGGAAGATGCAGTGGAGGAGATGGGCTGCCGCATGGGGGACTACATCCCCAGCAACCTGGCTCACATCAGGAAGCACAACCCCGAGCTGGCCGTGGTGATCAAGGAGCTGGACCGCGTGCTAGTGGAGGACGGTGCCCTAGATCGCAAGACCAAGCGCCTGATCGCCCTGGCCTGTGTGGCCGTGCGGATGTGCGAGGACTGCATATACCCTCAGGCCAAGGTTGCCGCCAACTACGGCGCGACGAAGGAGGAGATTGTGGAGGCCATGCACGTTGCGGTGGTGGTCGGGGGCGTTCCGTCCTGGTCCATCGCCAAGAAGGGGCTTACCCAGGTCTTCAACGAGCTGGAAGGCACCGACGAGAAGGTCGCCGAGAACACGCCGGGCGGGACCGCCGACACCGGCAAGGGCTGCTACGGCGGCAAGAAGCAGTAAGCTCCGGGAGAGCTCACTCCAACCTTTCAAGGTCGGAGCTGTCCACAGTCTCGCCTCCCAGGTCGCGGACCAGGGACGAAACGGCGGTGGCCTCCGACCGCTTCATCGATTTTTTGTGAACGTAGGCGGTCCTTGTTCCCGTGGCCTCCATCGCCATGGCTATGCTGCGGCTCAGGCCGTCGAGATCGGAAAGGTCCATGGCATAGGCGGGGAGCATGTGGCCGAACGAGATGCGGCGGGTCAGCGAGACCTCGCTGAACCTCGGTGCGTAGTGTCCGCCCCCGATGCCGATCGCCACGGGATTCTCCTCGACCTGCACCTTCAGGAGGCTGGCGGCGAGGGCGGCGGCAGCGTCCTTGTTCCCCCAGGACGATTCGTCACTGCCGATCTCCATGAACAACGTGGGCCGGCTCAGCAGCGGGCCGTGGTGGGTCACCTCGAACACTACGTCATATGGGAGGTTCGCCGCTTCTGCTCTCATCTTCCTTAGGAGGGAGGTCATGAGATGCGGCGATGCGGGAGTGAGCGTTCTCTCCCGGCCACCGTACTCCGCCTTGCCCCAGTTGCCGATGGGGTGGACGGTCAGGGACGGTCTTCCGGACGCCGCGCGGTGCCGGGACAGGAACACGACCTCATCGACCTTTCGTCCCAGGACCCTCTCGGCCGCCAGGTCGATGCCTTCAGCATGGATGTGCAGCTCATCGGTCAACAGCAATCGGAGATCGCTGTGGCGCAGGACCGGGCGGCCACCGAACTCGCCCTCCTCGGTCCACTCGGTCAATGACCGCAGTGCATTGGCGATGTTGACGCTGGCCTCGTCCTCCGTGCTGCATATTATCAACCTCATCCTTGTCCTCCGCAGGCCATCGGGCGAACCGCGCCGCTCGTATTTATGTTGCACCGCTGTGGCGCCATATCGCTGGCTGTGCGCAGTATTATCGTTATCTAAGTATACGGTTAGCTCCATTCTTTTAATAGGCACCAGGGAGATTCGTTCATCATGCCCGGAACCCTCACCGTGGGGGAGAGAATAGTCCTCCATCTCGGACAGTACAGCAAGTATATGGACAGTTACGATGCGCCATTGGACGTTAGCCAGGACGGCATCGCTTCAGCATTGCGCATTTCCCGCGCCCACGCCGCCATCGAGCTGAAGAAGCTCAAGGAGAACAATGAGGTCATCGAGAATCTGGTCCATATCAAGAAGGGCAAGACCAAGCGCAAGGTGTACTTCCTCACTCCAGCGGGAGAGGAGCGCGCGTCCAAGGTGAGGGCGTTCGCCGAGAGCGAGGGGATCGAGGTGCAGGCGTTCCTGGACCTCAAGAAGTGCAAGGGGCCGGAGCTATGGGCCAGCCTGGACGAGGCGTCCCGCGAGGTCCTGGGCCAGGCCGGGGTGTTCCGCAGGCCGTTCCGCCGCGACGCCCTGCCGGAGACCACCATATCGCTGCTACCCACCGATCAGGAGGGCATGGTCGATCTACCAACGAGCCTGAAGGAGTACGGCGCCACGGTGGTGGACGAGGAGCGTATGCGCCGCTACCACAGTTTTGCCGCTGACTATTGGCTTCGCGAAGGGGACTACCGGGAGCGGCTGTACCACCTCATCGGCTCGGGGCGGGCGAAGGAGGCGGAGATGCTTCTCTCCTCCAAAGCGAACGCGCTGCTGGCTACGCCTGATGAGGACCTTCATACCATATTCAGTTCGGTCGTCCCGTCGGAACGGTATCGCGGCAAGGTACTGTTCGCCCAGGCCCGTGCCGCCCTCCACGCCGGCGAGTTGGACTATGCATTGGAGAGGGCGAGGGAGCTGCAGGCGTCGGCCATGCCGGGGGAGAAGCTCAACGGGGTCGTAATGGAAGGCCTGGTGTTCCGCGAGAACGGCGAACTGGACCGCGCCTATGCCCTCCTGGTGAGGGCCAGGGAGGATTCGACAGAGGCAAGCGCCCAGCTGGAATGCGAGATCGCGGAAACGCTCATGAGGGCGGGGCGAATGCCCGAAGCGAGAGCGGTGCTGGAGAACATTCTGGCTGAAGGGGTGAGGGAGGCGGACCAGCTGGAGCACATATTCTACCAGCTGGGGATGGCGTACCTGCGCTCCGGGATGGCCCAGGAAGCGGTAAGGTCGTTCAGCAAAAGCAGGGGCGCCGCCCGGAACAAGGAGAACGGCGAGATCTACCTCCGCCTGTCCGATGCCTATACACTCATGGGTATGGAGGAGAAGGCGGTGGAGTACGCCCAACGCGCCAAGAGGACGCGCAGCGAACAGGTTACTTGGCAGGGCATGAGATAAATAACAATCGTGCAATATCCAGCGGGAGGAGATATAGTTGGCAGTAGCGCTCACGGTGGGCGAACGCATCCTGTTCCACCTGCAACAATACACCAGGTATCTGGAGTCCTATGATGTCCCTATCGATATAAGTCAAGACGGGATCGCCGCGGCCCTGCGCATTTCCCGCGCCCACGCCGCGTTGGAACTCAAGAAGCTCAAGAACGCCGGAGAGGTCAAGGAGCGGCTGTCCCACATCAAGAGGGGGCGGACCAAGCGCAAGGTGTACTTCCTGACGCCGGCCGGAGAGGCGAGAGCCAGAGAGATCAAGCAATATGCTGACGAGAACGATCTCGATCTGACCGCCTACCAGGACATCAGGAAGTGCAAGGGGCCGGAGCTGTGGAGGGTCCTGGACGAGAAGTTCAAGCCGGTGGTGGCAATGTCCTGCGTGTTCCGCAAGCCGTTCCGGCGCGAGGTGCTGCCGGACATCGCCACCTCGCTGCTGCCGATCGACGAGCGGGGGATGGTCGATCTCCCCAAGGAGCTCAAGGAATACGTGCTCTCCGTGACCGATCCGGAGAAGATCCGCGACTACCACAATTTCGCGGCCGACTACTGGCTTCACTGGGATGACCTCAAGGAGGTGCTGTACCATCTGGTCTGCGCCCGCCGTTACGTGGACGCGGAGATCCTGGTGTTCAATCATGCCAACGAACTGTTGCTGTCGCCGGACGAGGAACTGCTGGAGGCAGTCTCCAACATCAGGGACGTGACCAAAGGATACAGCGGGACCGTGCACTACGTTCAGGCCGAGACTGCCAGGCGGGTCGGGAAGCATGAGTATTGTCTCATCGTGTGCAAGTTCATGGAGGCGTCGAGCATTCCCTCGGAGCGATTCGACGGCTACATGATAGAGGGGCTGAACTACATGGACCGGAAGGAGTGGGACTACGCTTACAAGGCGTTCATACGCGCCCGCAACGTGTTCGACGGCCGGGTCAACAACCTGCTGGAATGCACCATAGCGGAGGTCCTTATCCGCAATGAGGATTACCACGAGCCCAAGGAGATCCTGCAGAGGCTGCTGGACCGGCACATCGACAACCCCGAGGAAGAGTCCCGGGCATACTTCCTCCTGGGCATCGTCGCCATCAGGACCGGCGAGGACGACGAGGCCCTGCGCATGTTCCAGCTGTCGCGCGCGGCCATGAAGTCCAAGCAGGTGGAGCTGCTCAATAAGGTCTCCCAGATGTACTATGCCAACGGCATGCGCGACAAGTCCCTGGAATTCGCCCTGAAGGCAAGCTCGCTCAAAGAATCGGGGACGTTCTGAGCATGTCCACGTCGCTGATGTAGAGGTCCCTGAGGTCCTTCAGATCCCATCTCAGCATGGCCAGCCGCTCGAAGCCCATGCCCCATGCCAGGACCGGGTACTTCACCCCGAAGGGAGCGGTGACCTCAGGGCGGAACACTCCTGCGCCGCCCAGCTCCAGCCAGCTGCCCTTGAACTCCACTTCGACCTCCAGACCAGGCTCCACGTAGGGGAAGTACCCCGGCCGGAAGCGGACGTTCTCGAACCCCATGCGGCGGTAGAACTCCTTGATAATGCCACACAGCATGTCGAAGGAGGCGTCCTTCTCCATGATGATCCCTTCAATCTGGGTGAACTCCGGAAGGTGCGTGGCGTCGATGGCCTCCTTGCGGAAGACCTTGCTCAGGGAGAACACTTTCACCGGCGGCTCGGGGTTGCGCCACAGGTGCCGTATGGTGTTGACGGTGGTATGAGTGCGAAGCAGCGCCCTCTCAGATTCCTCGCGGCACCATCTATACCTCCAGCCCTTGGAGCCGGTATCGCCTCCGGTCTCGTGCATCGCACAGACGCGATCGATGATGCCGTCGTCCTCCAGCTGCAGCTTGCATGGGTTCTTGAGGTAGAATGTGTCCTGCAGCTCCCGCGCCGGGTGGTCCTGAGGCGTGAACAACGCGTCCATGTTCCAGAACGCCGGCTGCACGTACTCCTCGTCGATCTCGGTGAAGCCCATATCCACGAATATGGTCCTGATCTCGTCGGCGATGCGGGTGAGGGGGTGCTTCTTTCCCGGGTGGACGGCCGGGGCGAAGGTCCTCACATCGTACCGGCGGAACTGCACATCCTTCCACTTGCCGGTCTGGATCAGTTCCGGGGTCAGCTGGGCCACCTCATCCTTGACCTCCAGGCCCATGGAGACGATCTCTCTTCCCAGGTCGGTCAGCTCCATCGTCCTGGTGACCAGCAGCTTCTCCGCCACCAGGTCCTGGCGGGAGCGAAGGGCGGCGATCACGGCCTTGTCGAGCGTCTCCTCGGACATCTCTTCCTCGGCCAGCTGTTCCAGCAGCACCTCGTCGGCGGTCGGCCGGTCCAGGGCGTCACGGCCGTTCTCGGTGAGCCGCAGCACTGTCCTGCCGTCCGCCTTGGATATCGTGGCAAGGTCCTTCTTCCTCAGCCACCCCAGAGCGATGGACGTCTCCTCCTTGGAGAGCTCGGCGGCAAGGTCGCCCATGTCGCCTTCTCCGCCCTTCTCGGCCAGCAGCCTGATGGCCCGCCTTTCCGGAAGGCCCCGGTCGAGCACCGCGCGGTCCTTGATGGAATATACCTTTCGCGCGACCTCGGAGATGACCACCGCGCCCTTGGACTGGAGCCAGGAGCCGGCATTCATGACCTCCACGAGCTGGGAGAAGCCGCCGGCCTCGAATATCCGCTCCGGGTCCGCCCTTCCGTTGAGGCGGTCCAGCGCGAGCAGCAGCTTCGATTCGTTGGCGCTCAGCCCGGTGAGTATCTCCGAGGCATTCATGGGTAGCGTGAATGGCTGAATAGTAATTATCCTTTCGCTGGCGAAAGCCGCTCAGCGTACGCCGGCCAGGGAGCGCGACGGCCCGCCAGGGCAAGGATCGTCGCGGCGCTTCCCCGGCTTGATGTCCACCACCGGGCTGCCGTCCAGGGCGTCCAGCCCCTCCACCGTGAGGATGCCACCGCTGACGGCGACGAGCTGAACGACCGTAGCGGCGATGTGGTTGGGGCGCAGGGGGCTTCGGGATGCGAAGACGCCCACCTCCGGCGCGCTTGGATCCCCGCGCGGATGGACGCGCAGACGGACCTCATCCGTCCGATCGAACACGTAGAGCACCAACAGCTCATCGCTCTCCTCGATGCGGTAGAGGCCGTCCTGGAACTCGGGCAGTATCTCGATACGAGCGCAGCCCTCCTCGTTGCTGATGACCCTACCGATGGGGGCGATCTCCATGCTCAGTCTCTCAGGATGAATTCGTCGACGCGGTCCTTGGCCTTCTCCCTGGCCTCCTGATGCTTCTCCAGGAAGCAGGCCACCGCGTCGCCGAGGGTCTTCTTGCATTCGCCGCACAGCACCTCTCCCTTTCGGCAGCGATCGTACAGCTCGTCCAGCTTGCGGTCTTCCGGCTCGAACAGATAGAACTTGTACTTGAACACCGCGCAGATCTCCGGCTTTCCGCCGCTCTTCCTCTGCTCGTCGACCGTCACGGCCCCGCCGGTGAAGGCGGTGTTGATCTTCTTGCGGACCACCTTCGGAGCGTCGGTGGTGTATATCGTGCTGTTCGGCTGCGAGGAGGACATCTTGTCCCCGCCCCCCAACCCAGGGAACATCTTGTTATGCAGCAGCGCTGGCTTGTAGTAGCCGAGAGACGGGGCGATGTCCCTGGTCACGCGGAAATGCGGGTCCTGATCGATGCCGCAAGGGATGAGGCAGGGGACGTTCTTGCCAGCCAGGGCGGAGCCAAGGAATGCAGGTGCGGTCTGTATGCTCGTATAGAATATGCTCCCTATGTTGGTGCTGTTGTCGAAGCCGAAGACCGCCTTGGCAGTGGAGAAAGTGACCTTCTTCGCCACCTGAAGAGCGAACGGGTAGAGGTTGTGGATGTACTCGGTATCGAGGAAGATCTTCGTCTTGCCCGGATCGAAGCCGAGCGCGATGACGTCAAGCAGGTTCTGGTACGCCATCCCCCGGGTGTCGTCCAGCGTCAACCCTTCATTGAACAGGAACTTCTCGTCGTCGGTCAGTTGGAAGTACAGCGGAACGTTGAACACGTCCTGTAGATGCTTGGTGAACAGCCAGGGCATGAGGTGGCCCAGGTGGGTCTGGCCCGACGGACCCCTTCCAGTATACAAGTAGAACGGCTCGCCTGCATCGTAGCGGTCCAGGATCCAATCCATGTCGCGGTGCGAGTACACCACCCCGCGGCGCATCAGCGGGTGTATCGGGCCGTACTTCGCCATCCTGTCTATCAGCGCTTGATCTATGCGCTTGGTTCCAAACTTCTCGACGAGCAGATCGTAATCGATCTCTCCGCTGACCTCCCAGGGAGTGACTGTGAACGAACCGTCCTCTACCATGCTGGATGGCATGAGCACATGGTCTGTTTTAAATCTTTTGCGAGGCCGTGAATTGCGAGACGCCTTCAATAAATATCTCTTTCTTAGTAATATTAAAAAGGCCGTCGTGCGTTACGGGGGCGTGAGACTCCGGACCGACAGCATCGACGCCGACCGCTGGGAGCGCTCCCGCCGCATCGACTGGCTTGATCTGGACAGCATCGCTTCGGCCCGGGTGCTGGTAGTAGGCGCGGGAGCGTTGGGCAACGAGGCGATCAAGGACCTGGTCCTGTCCGGCGTGCGCCGCGTGGACGTGGTGGACATGGACCGGGTGGTGCGCTCCAACCTCAACCGCTGCGTTTTCTTTCGAGAAGAGGACGCGTCGGGCGGTGAGCTCAAGGCCGAGGTGGTGGCCCGCCGGGCCATGGAGCTGGACCCAGGGGCGGAGGTCAGGCCGCTGGTCTGCCGCGTGGAGGAGCTGCCGGAAGATGTCTGGAGGTCCTGCGATGTAGTGCTGGGATGCCTGGACAATATCGCTGCCAGGCTGCACGTCAACTCCCACGCCTGCTACTTTGGGAAAGTGTACATCGATGGCGGCACCCGCGGCACCACCGGGAAGGTGCAGGTGGTGTCGCCACCTTCCACGCCCTGTGTTCAATGCGCCGCCAACCGCACCCACTACCGGACGCTGGACATGCGCCATTCGTGCACTGGCGGCGATATGACGTTCTTTCAGCCGAAGTTCGCCGCCGAGATCACCACCACCGCCATCATTGCCGCGATGCAGGTGCGAGAGGCCCTGAAGATACTGAGCGGGCAAGGGGACAGATGCCTGAAGCATGTGGCGCTCTACGACGGCCTGGGCGGACGGTGGGAGGAGCTGGAGCTGTCCCTCGACCCCTCATGCCCGAACCATTCCGCTCAGCAACGGATTTGCTGATTGAAGACCATAGGTTTAATTGCCTGGAATATTTTTATCGTCTGATAATATGTCCCTCAAGGTAAGAGTGAGGAACGCCGAGAGCGGTGCCACGGTGGATATGGAGCTCGAGGGCGAGAACACCGTGGACGAGATCATCGAAGGCGTGGCCGGTTATTGGCAGAAGGATGCGGGCGCATACGTGCTCCGACGCGGCAAGAAGCTCCTGCGAGGTCAGCAGACCGTGGTGGAGGCGGCCATCCTTGACAATGATGAGCTGGAGCTCATACCCGACCCTGAAGGCGGTGCTGATGGCCCTGCCTGAGGTGGTGCTGAGAGAAAGACTTCGCAACGAACTAAGGATCTGCTCCGACTACCTCGGAAAGAGCCTGCCCTTCGGCAGCGATACGCCGTTCCCGTTCTCCGTGGACATCGAGCTGACAGATGCTGCGGGCCTATGCCTGCTCAATGGCAAGGTGACCGCGAGATACCATCACCTCTTCCGCCTGGTGATCGGAAAGGACTATCCGTTCACCAAGCCCACGGTGATATGGCTGACGCCGATTTTTCACCCCAACATCATGCTCCCCGAAGACGGAGGACACGTGTGCACCAAGCTGCTGGACGGATGGAGCTTCGGCTCCACTCTCATCACTTTCATCAAGGGCATCGAATCCATGCTGGCCTGTCCCAACCCGCTGAGCCCGTTCGGCACCGATAGCTGCACCGCTGCGGCCGCGTACTTCAACAGCGGGAAGGGAAGGTCGCCGCCCAGCATCAGCAGGCCGCCCAAGAAGGGGGTCCGGTTCCTGTGAGCCTGCCCGTCATCACCGCCGGGGGTGATGTAGAAGTAAGGGAGCGCGCTCCTCCGCCCCGGGAAAGGACCAAGATGCACAAGTGGCTGGGCGGACGGTCCTTGGAGATGTATGACGCGCAGGAGGCGAAAGGCTTCGAGCTGTACCTCTCGAAGGTGGCAGAGCAGAAGATACGAAACCATGCCATGGCACACCTGGATGAGAGGAAGGAGGTCATGGGCTTCCTGCTAGGAATGATATATCGGCACGAGGGAAGGGACTACACCCTGGTGCGGGACGTCGCCACCACCGACCTGGACGCCACAGCAGTGAGCGTGCGGTTCGACCGCTCGGCGTTCGACAAGTTGTTCGAGGAGCTGGACGGCTGCGATTTCAAGTATGTCATCGTGGGATGGTACCACTCCCATCCCTCTTACACCTGCTTCATGTCGGCCACCGACATCCAGACCCAGCGCTCCATGTTCAACCAGAGATATCATTCGGCGATCGTCATCGATCCTGTGAACAAGGAGATCGAGGCGTTCTATCTTGACAACGACAGAGTGGAGAGCAGACCGTTCACCGTCTACTGGGATGAACATCAGAATCCCTACTATGGCCGCACTGTGCGCATGAGGGCCGTCGAGGGAGGCCCGCCGCGGTGACGGCGCCCGCCGATCCGTGACCGACGAAGCCGAGACTCACACCCAGATGGCGTGGCGGCGGCGCAGGGAGGTTTCGTTCTGGCCGGTCCTCTCCATTATGATGGACACTATGGAATCGAACAGGACCAGGGCCGCACCCTCGAATATGGTCCCCAGGGGAGCGTACCTTTTCCTCTGCTCGTCCCGCGACGACGAGAGCTCGAGAACAATGTTGGACGCGTGCCCCAGCTTGGAGTTCGGGTTTCCCGTTATGGTGACGACCGTCGCACCCACACGGCGCACGATGTTGGCGGTCTGCACCGCCGACATGGTCTCGCCAGTATTGGAGACGATGATGACCACATCATCGGTCGCGACGATGGGAGTGGTCATATCACCAACGAAATGGACGTCGATGCCGAGCTGCACCAGCCTCACGGCGAAAGCCTGGCCGATGAGGCCTGAGCGGCCGACGCCGTAGATGAAGACGGTCTTGGCCGACAGGATGGAGGCCACCGCCCTCTCCAGGGAGGCGGCATCTATCTTGCCCAGGGCAGCCTCCATCTCACCGAGGATGTAATGAGCGGAGGTCTGCACGGCGTCACCTTCCATGGTCACTTCTTCTTGACGGCCTTGGGCTTCTTCTCGGCCTTGGGCGGAGCGGCCTTCTTTGCTTCGGGCTTCTTTTCGCTCTTCACCTTCTCCTTGATCTTCGGAGGCTTGTCGATGTCCTCCAGTTCAAGGTCCTCCGCCAGGTCCTCTTCGTCCTCCCCGGCTTCGTCGGACTTGTTGTTCCGCTTCAGCCTGGACTCCTTGGCCACCCGCTTGGTGAGCACGCGCTCGTAGATGACCTTCATGTACATGGCGTCATGCTCCAGCAGGGGCGATGAAGATATGATGGTGATATTGGGGTTCTCATCGGCAAGGTACTCGGCAAGGGGCTCGAAGCGCAGGTCGCCCTTCTTGATGGGGGTGATGCGCTTCTCGTTCCCCGCCTCATGCTCCACGCCCGAGAAGTGAGTGTAATAATGCCCGCCCACGTAGTCCTTGACCCGATCGAGAAGGGCGCCGAAGTCCTGAGGCTCGCGCAGCCCGCCGGCTTCCCTGGCGTGCACATGGGCGAAGTTGATCACCGGCACGATGCCTTTGATGTCGCCGCATATCTCCAGGATCTCGTCGAGAGAGCCGAATACTTCCTGGCGGCCTGACGTCTCCAGCCCCAGCAGCGGGCTCATGTTGTTGTCTTCCCACCACTCCATGATGCCGGCCACATTGTCCACGATGGCCTTCTTGGCCACTTTGCGGTCGCCTTCCCCGAACAGGCCGAGGTGAGTGACCACCATGCCGCCGCCCATCTGCTCGGCCATGGTGCCCGCCCACCTGACGTTGTCGATGCACCGCTGGGTCAGCTCCGAATTGGATGCCAGGTCCATGTAGTAGGGCGTATGGATGGACAGCTCGACATCCATCTCGCGCCCCATCGCCCCCAGCTCCCTGATCTCCTGGAAGTTCTGCACGAGGCCGGATGCCAGAGTGATAAGGGTGTCGTCCTCCTTGATCTTCTCGTCAGGCTTGGTTATCCTGATCTCCTTCTTTCCCTTGACCCTCTCGATCTCCACGATCAGGTCGTTAACGACATCCAACGGGGTCAGGCCCACCTCTTCCTCATCGGGGAAGCGGTCGATGACGTTGACGCGGACCATCTGCACCTCCATGGCATTGAGGCCGAGGTTGTGCACGTCCTCGATGCCGTCCCTCAACGTCCTCCCTTTACAAGAAAGTGGAATACCAGCTGGCCCAAATCTGATCATAATAATACCCCCAATACTGCCAAGAGATCCCCTGTCCCTAACTCATTATGAGGGGTGGTATATATAAATGCTGCCCATCCACTCGATGTCTGGGGTACCCCTCTCCGAGAGTTATCATTCTTGACATCAACGATAAACGTCGGAAGTATATTTATCGTGCACTCCTTTTCCTTCTGCGGATGGGAATGAGCACTCAAAATGACTTAGTGGTAGCTGAAAGGCTCGAACGGTGGCGCAGGAATCTCATCGACACCAGCCAGAAGAACAGACTTATCGAGTTCACGGAATCAGCTGGTGTGCTCCGCCTGAGCAGGCCCGGCGGTTCGACCATCTTCGATCGCCTGGTGAACCTGGGCGAAGAACTGGAGGTCGGTCTGGACGAGGACGGCACGGATGCCTCGGGCATGTTGCTGTCCGACCGTGACCGCGCGGTCGTGGAGAGGACGCTGCTCAACCTGCGCCTTAAGGCCAGGGCAGCCCAGAGGGAGCAGGGCATCAACATCCTGTTCCTGAGCATCGGCATGCTCGAATGGAAGGACATCGGCGGGCAAGAGCTGCGTTCGCCCCTTATCCTCATTCCCGTGGAGCTGCGGAGGAGCGGGCCCCTACAACCCTACCGCGTTGCCGCCATCGACGACGGCGCGGTGCTGAACCCCATCCTAGGGCACAAGCTGCGTGCCGAGTACGGCCTTGAGCTGCCTGACGTGCCATCCGAGCAGACCGGCGACGTGGTCGCAGCGGTCATCGAGCAGGTCCGTGACAAGATCGCCCCGGCCGGGTGGAAGGTCACCGCCGGCGACTACCTAGGACTGTTCTCGTTCGCCAAGATGGTCATGTACGAGGAACTGACCGCGGCCAGGGACCTGGCGCTGGAGCACCCGGTGATCAGGGCCCTGGCCGGCTGCCCGGTCCAGCTGCCGGGCGCCGATGCCATAGCTCCCGAGGACCTGGACGGGGGCGAGGGGCCCTCGGACATCTACCAGGTGCTGGACGCCGACTCCAGCCAGCAAGAGGCCATAGCGCTCGCCAAGAAGGGCGTGAGCTTCGTGCTGCAGGGGCCGCCCGGCACCGGCAAGTCGCAGACCATCGCCAACATCATCGCTGAGACGCTGGCCAAGGGCAGGACGGTGCTGTTCGTATCGGAGAAGATGGCCGCACTGGAGGTTGTCAAGCGGAGGCTGGACGACCGCGGCCTGGGAGAGTACTGCATGGAGTTGCACAGCCGCAAGGCCGACCGGCAGGAGGTCGCTACCGAGCTGGGAAGGTGCCTTCACCCAAGATCACCGCCTACGGTCTCGTCGGAACCGCTGGACGAACTGGCGGCGCTGCGCACGCGGCTCAACGGCTATGTTGACGCCCTTCACGAGGTCCGTCAGGGGGCAGGGGTCTCGTTCTTCCGCATCAATTCCGAGCTGGCCGGGCTCCGCGACGCCGCGGACCTGACGATCCATTTCCCGAACCTTCACCGCATGAGCGTGAAGGACCTCGATGCCATGGGAACCCTGGCTCGGGAGATGGAGAGGGACATGCCCCTGCTGAGCAAGGGGAGCGTGCATCCATGGAGGGATTGCACCATGGACTCATGGAAGGTGAGCGCGCTTCCCGAACTGGAAGGTCTGCTGACATCCTGCCGCGACACCCCGGAGGAGGCGCTCCGACTGTCCTCCTCTCTTGCGGAACGCTTCGAATCGGAGCCGCCGGCCACGCTGGCCGGCATCGCCGCCCTGGCCGAACAGCTGCACATGGCAATATCGTCGCCACGTCCCCGGGCCAGCTGGCTGATCGCCCCGTCGACGCAGCGCGCTACTATTGAAGAGATCAGGGAAGCCTACCAGGCCCTCGATGGGGAGATGGAGCAGCTCAGGTCCAGGTATGACGAGGGCGTCCTCTCGCTCGACCTGGAGGGCATCGGACGGCGCCTGCAGACCACATACCGTTCCCCGCTGCGGTGGTTGCGCTCCAGCTACCGGCGCGACATGCGCCTGCTGAGAGGGCATCGGGCCTCCCTGCAGAAGCCCACCGTCGAAGAGGCTTCCGCCGACGTCGCCGCCGCGCTCAGCGTAAATGAGCGCGCCGCGGCCGTGACCGCCCTTGAAACGAAATGCTCTGAAATGCTGGGGGACCACTTCTACGGCCGCAGCACCGACTGGGGTGCGGTGGAGCAGGTGCTGGGATGGTGCGACTCGTACCGTAGCCGGTACGGCGCTCCCAGCCTTGCCATGGAAAGCCTGATCGTCGAGGGCGCTTCGGCGGACTCGGCGGCAAGGGAGGTCGAGAGGCTGAAGAGCATATCGGCGCTGGTGGAGAGCCACATGGACAGGGCATCCTCGTCCTTCGACCTGACGGCCCTCCTTGCCGGAAGGCCGGTCCAAGAGGTAGGCCTGGACGAGATGTCGTCATGGGCGTCGGGGCACCTCAGCACAATCGGGCGGGCCCAGGAATGGGTGCGCATCAACCACCTGCGCAAGGGCTGCGCCCAGCAGGGGATGCACGAGCTCCTGGCCATGGCCGAGGGGGGAAAGCTGCCCTCCGAGAGGCTGTGGGACGCGCTGAGGAAGCGCTACTTCTCGCTGTGGCACGACCACCTCATGGCCACGGACAGCAGGCTGCGCGACTTCAGCAGAGAGGAGCATGCCGAGGCGGTGGAGAAGTTCCGCTCGCTCGACCGTCAGCAGCTCGACGTGGCGTCCGATCGTCTGTGCGCCCTCCTGCAGAAGCGCCGCGAGACGCTCATCAACGATCCCAGCCCCGCGCTTGGCACCTCCATGTGGGTGCTCCGGCACGAGGTGAACCGCAAGAAGGGGGTGAGGCCCCTGCGCGAGCTGTTCGCCCGCGCCGGCGACGCCATACTCCAGCTGAAGCCGTGCCTGCTGATGAGCCCCCTCTCGGTCAGCATGCATCTCGACCCCTCGCGCATCAGGTTCGATCTGGTGATCTTCGACGAGGCCTCCCAGATCAGGCCGGAGGATGCCCTAGGCGCGATCATGAGGGGGCGCCAGATCGTCATCGTCGGTGACACCATGCAGCTGCCGCCGACCAACTTCTTCTGCGAAGGCCTCGACGAGGAGGGCGAGATACCCGACCTGGAGAGCATACTGGACGAGTGCTCGTCATGCCTTCCGCAGAGGATGCTGAGATGGCACTATCGCAGCGAGGATGAATCGCTCATAGCGTTCTCCAACCTCCACTTCTATGGGGGCAGGCTGTTCACCTTCCCCTCGGCGGGTAGCATCGAGGGGCGCGGCGTCAGCTTCGTGCATGTGCCTGAGGGCTGCTACGACAGAGGCGCCAGCCGTCGGAACGTACCGGAGGCGGGCATGGTCGCGGACATGGTCATAGAGCACTTCCGCAGCCGTTCCGAGCTGTCCCTCGGAGTGGTCGCGTTCAGCGAGGCCCAGCAGATGGCCATCCTGGAGGAGCTGGAAGCGAGGATCAGGGAGAGGCCGGAACTGTCGAGATACTTCAAGGAAGGCGTCCAGGAGGAGTTCTTCGTCAAGAACCTGGAAAGCATCCAGGGGGACGAACGCGACGTCATCATATTCAGCCTGGGGTACGGCAAGGATGCCAAGGGCAAGATGCACCAGTCCCTAGGCCCGCTCAACCGGGCGGGGGGCGAGCGCCGCCTCAATGTTGCCGTTACGAGAGCGCGCAAGTCCCTGGCGGTGGTGTCGTCGATCCTCCCCCAGGACCTGCATCCCACCTCCGCGGGCGCCAGGCTGCTGAGGCAGTTCATGGAGTACGCCATGGCCGGCGGGACCAGGGACGCCCTGGCCCCCGAGCAGGAAGGGAAGGCCGACACGCCGCTGGAGGCCGCCATGGTCAAGGCGCTCGAGAGCCGAGGGCTCAACGTCCATCCCCGCTGGGGATGTTCCGGCTACCGCATCGACCTGGCGGTCGAGAAGGGGGACGGGACTTTGGCGCTGGCGGTCGAGACCGACGGCCCATCGTACCGCTCCGGGCCCACCGCCAGGGACCGCGAACGGTTGAGGCAGGAAGCGCTATCGAAGCTTGGATGGAAGGTGCACCGCACCTGGTCCTCCGATTGGGTCAGGGACCCGGAGGGGGAAGCCGAACGGATCGTCCGCGCGGCCGAGGCCGCCAAGCCCTGTGCCGCTCCCGAGGCCATGGGTATCGTTCCGTCGTTCCAGGACGCGGCGCCTGAAAGCGTCGTCGACAAGGTGGCGACGGAGCTAACGGATATCGATGGTGAAGCGTCCGGGGACGTCGTGGAGTCGGTGCTCGCCGCCCCGTCGCCGGTCGCCGGCCACAGCTCCGTGACGGTGCCGTACTGCCGGGTGGACTGGACATCGTATCCCGGCATGACGGCCAGGATCCGCACCGAACCGGAAGAGGCGCTGGCAGATGCCATCGAGGCGGTGGTCGCCGCGGAAGGGCCGGTCCATCCGCTGATGGTGCATGAGCGCGTCAGGGAGATATGCAAGGTCGCCGGCATTCGGAAGGGCGTCAGCCAGTCCGAGGAGACCGCCGCCATCGAACGCCTGGCCGAACAGGGCCGCATCGTTCAGGTCGGCATGTTCCTGTGGCCGTGCGGGATGGACGCCCCGACAGTGCGTCAGTCCCCTGCCGGGGAGAGGCGGGAACTGTGGTACGTGTGCATGGAAGAGCTCAGCGCGGCCATCATGGGGCTGCTTGACGAGGGGGCGATGGATGAGAAGACGCTCGTGTCCAGGGTCACGACCCTCTACGGATACAAGCGGCCCTCTCCCGAGGCCCGCCGGAGGATCTCCGAAGCAGTGGACGGACTGATCGCATCCGGACAGATGGTCCGAGCCGGAGAGGTCATCGAGAAGAGGTACTGAGGCATGCTGGCTAGCACGTCCGAGAGGGGGAAATCTTTATAAGATACCTGCCCGTTAGCGCCTGCTACGACAATGTCGAGGGAGTCAGAATGAAGCACATTCGTAAGACGGACCCCAACCTGGTGGATCTCATCAGCGACCTGAAGAGAGAGACCCGGGAGGGAGAGGCCGGGATCTGGCGAGACATTGCTCAGCGTTTGGAGAAGCCCAGCCGCACCTGGGCCGAGGTCAACCTGAGCAGACTTGAGAGATATGCGCAGGACGGGGATATCGTCGTCGTGCCAGGCAAGGTCCTGGGCGCCGGCAGCATCAACAAGAAGGTCACCGTCGCCGCGTTCAGGTTCTCCGCATCGGCCGCCAAGGCCATCGAAGAGGCGGGGGGCAAGCGGATGACCATACCTGAGCTGGTGAAGGAGAACCCTTCCGGCAACAAGGTCAGGATCATGGGGTGATCTAGATGGTCGTCATTATCAATGCACAAGGACATGTTCTGGGTAGGCTCAGCACCTACGTGGCCAAGCGCCTTCTCAACGGGGACGAGGTCATCGTGGTCAACGCCGAGATGGCAGTCATCACCGGTTCCCGGGACGAGATATTCAACAGATACTATGGCAAGTACAAGAGGGGAAAGATCATCAACGGGCCGTTCTTCCCCAAGCGCGCGGACCTCATCATGAAGAGGACCGTTCGCGGCATGATCCCGTTCAAGAACCCCCACGGAAGGGAGGTCTACAGGAACCTGAAGGTCTTCGTCGGAGTGCCCAAGGAGCTCGCCTCCGCCGAGATGATGAAGGTCGAGGCCGCCACTAACGTCTGGACCGACAAGTATGTCACGCTCGGGGAAGTCTCCGAGCACCTGGGATCCAAGGTGAGGTGATCATATGGCAGAAGTAGTCAACACCAGCGGAAAGCGGAAGGAGGCCGTCGCCAGGGCTGTGGTCAGCAAGGGCAACGGCGTGGTCCGCATCAACAATGTACCTATAGAGATCTTCACCCCCGAGATCGCCCGCTTGAAGATCATGGAACCCATGACCATCGCGGGTGACAAGGTGGCCAAGGTCGACGTGAGCGTCAACGTCCAGGGAGGAGGGTTCATGGGACAGGCCGAGGCGACCCGCACCGCGATCGCCAAGGGCCTGGTGGACTTCCTCCAGGATGAAGAGCTTGAGAGAATGTTCAAGCAGTATGACCGTTCTCTGCTCATCAGCGATCCGCGCAGGAAGCTTCCCAAGAAGCCTCAGGGACGCGGCGCAAGGAAGAAGAGACAGAAGTCCTATAGGTGAGCTATATGATGATCCCAGTACGGTGCTTCACATGCGGCAAGGTCATAGGCGGCGTCTACCCCACTTACCTCAAGAGGGTGCAGATGGGGGAGGACCCCAAGCAGGTCCTCGACGACCTGGGCCTAAAGCGTTACTGCTGCCGCCGCATGATCGTCGCCCACGCTGACCTCGTCGATGAGGTCATCCCTCTGGGATAAGCTCTTAAACCTCTTCGTATTAACCCCTTTATCCACGGGTCTGTGGGGTAGCTTGGTATCCTTCCAGCTTGGGGTGCTGGTGACTCCGATTCAAATTCGGACAGACCCACCATTTTACTATCCATTTAACCGCGTTTTTCGTCGATCAGACCTTTCGCGAGTGAGACCCTCTGGCCCACTGGCGCTCCAACCACCAGGGCATGACCATAGGGGAAGAGAACGAGGGAAAAGGCGACAACATGAGAGCGATCTAGTGACCTGCTCTTGGGGGCCAGAATAAAGAGTGAAGGGGTTTGGCGCCCTCTTTCTTCGGGCCGGGTGCTAGCCTTGACAGCTCACTTCTTCATGCGGACGAAGATGAACGCCGCGACGATCACCACCGCTATGACGCCCACCACGGCCGCCAGCAGCATGGCGTTATCACCGCCGTCCTCGCGGAGCGTCACGGTGACGGAACTGAGGTCGAGGTCACCGTCGACAGTGACGCTCTTGGTCGTCTCCTCGATCTTGTCGCCGCTGAACGTCAGCGTGTGCTCGCCCTGCGAGGCCATGATGGAGAAGCTGCCGTCATCGCCGGTCGTCACAGAAGTGCCGTTCTCCAGCGAGACCTTCACGCCCTTGAGCCCGTTTCCATCGGTGTCCACGACCTTGCCGCTAATGGGCACTTCAGCCGGTAGTGGTGTGGCCGGGAAGGTCATGGCTATCGTTTTTACCTTGCCCCACGATGTTGAGTCGAAGCCGGTTGCGCCTTCGATGTAGTACGCCTCAAGGTTAGGATTGATGTTGCCCCAGGCTCCTAACTCGGTTGGTGCATCTCCCATGAAATACAGGCTGGTTAGTGAGTCGCAGTAGGAGAATACGCTGTGTCCTATGCTGGTGACGTTCTCGGGGATGGTGATGGACGTCAGTTTGGAGCACCCAAAGAATGCATAATCGCCGATGCTGGTGACGCCATTGCCTATGGTGATGCTGGTCAGGGAGGAGCAGTAGGAGAACGCATAGTTACTGATGATGGTGACACCGTCAGGGATGGTGATCGAGGTCAGGGAGGAGCATTCGTAGAACGCCCTGCTGCCGATGCTGGTGACGCCGTCGGGGATAATGATCGAGGTCAGAGAGCGGCAGTAGGAGAACGCATGGATGCCGATGCTGGTGACACCGTCAGGGATGGTGATCGAGGTCAGGGAGGAGCATTCGTAGAACGCGTAATCGCCGATGCTGATGACGCTGTCTGGGATGTCGATGCTCGTCAGTTTGGAGCAGAACGAGAATGCCCTGTAACTAATGCTGGTGACGCCGTCGGGGATAATGATCGAGGTCAGGGAGGAGCAGTAGTAGAATGCGTAGTTGCCGATACTGGTGACGTTCTGGGGGATGTTGATGCTGGCTAGGTAGGAGCAGTCCTTGAATGCACTGCTACCGATACTGGTGACGTTCTCGGGGATGTTGATGCTAGTCAGTCTGGAGCAACCGGAGAAAGTGTAGTCGCCGATGATAGTTACGCCGTCGGGGATGGCGATTGAGGTCAGGGAGCGGCAGCCGTAGAACGCGTAGTTGCCGATGCTAGTGATACCGTCGGGGATGTTGATGTTGGTTAAATAAGAGCATTCGTAGAACGCCCTGCTGCCGATGCTGATGACGCTGTCTGGGATGTCGATGCTCGTCAGTTTGGAGCAGTAGTAGAACACACGTTCGCCGATGCTGGTGACAGGCATACCATTGATCTCGCTGGGTATGGTAACAGAACCGCCGGAACCGACATACTTTGTGATCTTTACAGTCCCGTCCGACACTGTGTACTCGAAATCCCCATATGTTTCAGCCCTCACGTTATCAGTGGCCAGCGGCACCATGGCGATCATGATGACCAGTATCAATGGAACTATTCTCAGCGCTCCCCGCATATTATCAGCAGGGCTAATTTTAATGTGCAGATAATGATGACTTTTCCGTTCTAAAACAAGATAATATGCGAATGCGGCTGACACAAGAATATGCAGGTACGAAACACACAAACTAACAATCTAGCGTGGCCTCTTGCCGCTCGCCAGGCTGAGCGGATCTGTATCGAGATCAAGCCCCCTCCTCTCCCCAGGACCGAATCGGACGACATCTGAATCTACTACGATCTCTCGGCCAATGTGTGGTTTGAGGTGGATGGAGGAGTGGGCATGCCCTCGGCTCTCAGAAACATGAGGCCGTCAGCAGTCGTGTGCCCTAGCCTCATGGCAGCCCTCATGACCATGAGGCCGGAACAGGACAACTGCATGCGTCGAGATCCTATCGGCTATAACAAAAAGGTTGATGGAAGGGGTTTGGAGGGAACATGGCTACTGGCGTTCGCCTTCCAGCTCGTAGTTCCTCGGGTCGAAGGCCGGGACACTGGCGTACTCCTTGAGCGCCCAGTCCACGAACTTGCCCTCTTCGTCAGGCAGGGACCTGAGGTCTGAGATCATCTTGTCCAGGGTGTCCTTCTCCTGATCGCTCAGATTTAGCTTGCCCTTGCTGTTGGACTCCTTGATCAGCTCCGCGGCCTTCAGACCGGCGGCCTTGGCACGGAGGTAATAGCTGTCGCCGACCTCTACGATGGCCTGGCCGATCCAGTAGGGGTTGTCGCCCATCTAGAAGATCCATCCGTTCTCCAGCTGGAGGGCGGGGAACCGAGGGTGATCGCCCGGCGATCTCACCGCGATGCTCTCAGACATTTCGCCCACGGCACTCGCACCCCTGACACATTGAATCGGCGTTGGAAAAGAACGCAGGCGAGTGTGCCTAAGCGACCTGAATAATGCACGCGACCTGGCTCGTTCGACAGACCCCATTGCTCATTGCCCCTTAGGCACCAGTTGGAGGCTCGGCCAACGCCTCAATGATCAGAAAAGTGAGGCGTCCTGGACCATGGACCGGTTTGAATAGGGCGGGGTTCGGTCGAGCATGCACAGTTTCGAGAACCTGAACGCAAGGTAGATATCCCATCTCGCCGGTAATGTTCACACCGTTAATCTATACGGTTTCGATGGCCGCGTGGCCCGGTCGTTCAGGCGGTGAAGGGATGGGGAGATACAAGTTCGTAAAGGCTAGAAGCTACAAGGACTACTGGATCATCAACGAGCTCACCGAGCAGTGCAATGAAGAGGGGAGGGATGGCAGGTTCCGATGGTGCCACACCGGAGGAGAGCGCACCTCCCTCCCATTCATCGAGACCGGCACCGATGCCAGGCTGGTCGTGTCCAAGGACAGGCATCCGAAGATCGTTGGCTTCTACGCGTTCGATCGCGCCGAGAAACGGCTGGACGTGCTCTACGTCGTCCCGAGGATGCGCGACAAGGGGATAGCGCTGGACATGGTCAGCGACTTTGCCGCCATGTTCCCCGGGGAGAGCGAGCTGCATGTTCTCCAGCCCTGTCTGGCCGTCAGGAGGATGTTGAACAAGCACTTCCCCGGGCTGTTCAGAGCGATAGAGGTGGAGAGCGAGGAGTCCTACATCGTCCATTACAACGAGGAGGACCTCCGCTCCCCAGGAGCCACATGGTAGCCGGGGCTCAGTCCTTCCTTGACCGCTTCTCCACCTTAGGCAAGGCTCCCTCCCTTTCTAGCAGCCACCGCTTAGTGGATGGCCCGCCGCCCCCGGAGTAGTTGCCCAGGCCGCCCGCCGCGGGCACCACCCGATGGCAGGGGACCAGCACGATGGCGGGATTGACGGCGCACGCATGGCCTACCGCCCGGGAGGCCTGAGGACGGCCGATCAGGCGGGCGATCTGCCCATACGTCACGACCTCCCCGGGAGGAACGGTCCTCAGAGCCTCCAGCACCTGACGCTCGAACGGCGTGACCTCCATATCTAGCGGGATGTCGCCGAGATCGCCCCTGCCGGTGGCTATCAGCTCCAGGACGCGGGACAGGTACGGGTGGGCATCACCGCTCACATCCTCTGGCGGCTCCTCCGTCAGATCGACCCTCGTTACCTTGTCACCGCGAACGCTCATGCTGACGTACAGCCCGAGGTCCTTGCTGAAGCTGGCGAAGAGCTGCACCGCCTCGGGTCCCACCGCCTCCAAGCCCAGCTCCTTCTCCTGAAGGCGCATTCGCACCACCGGCGACATCGCTTTGATGAGCTGTGCCTCCGCCGAACGAAGGTGCTCCTCGAAGGTGCTGCGGGCGATGCCCATCCCCTTTGCCACCTCGGCGCCGCTGGCCCGTCTCGGCGAGTCGTAGTAGCCGGACTCCAGCGCGGCGAGGAGCGACTCCCCCTGTCGGCGGGTCAGCGACGGCAGCAGCAGCCCGGACGCCAGTAGCTCCTCTTCCAACCGATCGCCGCGGAGCACGGTCCTGGACTCGAGGACCGTCGCCGGCTTCGTTCCGGAGCGTATTTCCCCGAAGGCAAGGATGCGGAAGGTAAGGCGCCCCTGCTCCCACAGCAAGGGCGGCAAGAGGTACGCACCCTCCTCGATGTGATCGAGGATCTCGGCCACGCTGCCAGGCATCGGCATGAGGGCGATCAGGTGGTCCTTTCCCCTGAGCACCCGTCCCTCGATCCCGTTAGGAAACGAGCCCTCGATATCATCCAGGTCCTCGGCGCTGCCCTGCAGCCTCATCAAGAGCATGTCCCGAAGGGGGGTTCCGTCGATGCGCAGGGACCCATGGCCGCTCATCAGTGTGGCCATGTCATCGTCGGCGGCAGCGGAGAAGGTGAACAGGTTGGCGCTCATCGCCCATGCACGACGTTGATGCATGATATCATTTGCTCCGGCATGCGCAGGGCCAGCCGCGACGTGGGTCGGACCGCGCCTCAGCGACAAGGACGGCTACCGCATTCATCCTGCCTCGGCATTGATAAATATTCTGGTTTACGATTATCATTCCATGTCTCCGCGCGACCGATTCCACACAGCTCTAGACCTCAAGTCCCCAGACCGGCTTCCGCTGTTCTTCCAGCACCTGGGAGCGGCCAAGTGGCTGCTGCAGGATACCGGCCTGAGGATACACGATGGGTTCTTCGATCCTGATGTGTTCGCCCGGCTCTCTCTCGCATCCCTCGGGATGTATGGCTTCGACACCGTCATGGCAGGATGGGGAGACCTGCTTGTCGAGTCGAAGGCCCATGGGATGGAATGGAAGTTCCCCGAGCGCGACTTCTACCCTCGGCCCGATAAGTACGTTCCCATGAGCGAGGCCGACAAGATACAGCCGGTCGATCCCATGGACGACCCGTCCTGGTCGGTCATGCTGAAGGCGGCCAAGCTCATGGTCGACGAAGCAGGGAGCGATGCGGCGGTGGTCGCCAGCATCGGCGCCCCCAATCTCATTGCATCGGAGATCGTGGGCATGGAGAACCTCATGATGGGGTACTTCACCGATCCCGGCGTGGTGGAGAAGCTCATCTCCACGGTCGTGCAGTCCTCAATATCGTACGGTGAGAGGGCGATCGAGGCAGGCATCGAGGACATCTTCATCGAGAACTCCCTGGCGGGAGGGGAGATGGTGGACCCCACGATGTACGAACAGTGGGACCGCAGGTTCGTGCAGCAGACCTTGGACGCCTATCGCAACGGAGGCATGCGCACCATACTGCACAACTGCAGCGAGAAGCCACTGTGGCAGCCTCAGATCGAGACCCACCCCACGGCATTTCACTTCCAGGTGAATGCTGTCAACGCCAACGAGGTGTTCTCCGCACTTAGGGGCCAAACCTGCGTCATGGCCGGGATCGACAGCCGGGACCTCCTGCTGAACCGCACGCCGGAAGAGATCGACACCGAGGTCCGAAGGATCATCGACCTGTGGGGCAAGGACCCCGGGTTCATGGTGGCGCCCGGATGCGAGCTGCCGTACAAGGTGCCGCAGGAGAACATCAAGGCGTTCAAGGACAGCATAGAACGCCACGGGCGGCAGTGAGCGTAGGAACCTAACGGGCCGTTACGGCCCTATCTTCTTCTCTTCTTAATGACCGGTCGGCCCCGCCCTTTCGGCCGGTCCGCTCGATGCGGCAGGGTCCGCCGCACCATAACGTAGTTGTCAACGTAGCTGTTGTGACGCCGCAACACCGCCCGCGGAGCCTTATTGACACCGCCTCCTTAGAACATCTGGCCATGCCTTCGCATCCCCTGCCGGACGATGCCTGCGAGGGCTTCCGGTCTGATTATCATATGAGATAGCGGGATAGAAAATCACCTCTAATATGCCTGATTTTGAAGGATTAGCTCTGTCAACAGAGAGGGATGCATATTGAGTACAAATTTGACTAAGTTAGTCGCAGTGCTCTCCATCTTCAGCTTGCTGGGGATGGGGGCACTCCTCGTAACTAGCCCCACAACCATGGCGGCATCCCCCTCCCATGACATCGGGAGGGTGACCGTCTCCGGCACCGACATTCTCATTGACAATGTCAAGACCGATCAACAATTCTTCGGCGTGGTCGACTCCACTGCCCTTGCTTTCGCTATTGACAATTACATCAACGGCAACAAAGCTGTGGCCGGTTGGACCTCAGTGTTCAACGGGCCTGACACGGGCGCAAGGATGCCCGTGACCCCGAACGACACTCCAGACGAGTTCTGGAACCAGTACTTCGCTCAGATGGCAAGCTACGGCTACAACCTGGTCCGCATAGGGCCCCATGACTACTGGGGCACCGAGCTCTCGTACAACGCCTGGAACAACCACCAGGACCAGTTCTACGACCTGCTCCACAGCATGTGCTACTATGCTCAGTACCACGGTGTGTGGCTGAGCTTCAGCATGGGCGGCTCGCAGCAGTACCCTGCCTTCCACTTCAATGGCGGCGGGGACGTGTTCGTGCCTGGCAGCCAGGCCTTCAACAACTACATCACGTATGTCAAGGACATCATGGTGGAGCTGGAGGACTGGGATTCCATCGCCATGTACGATGTGTTCAACGAGCCCGACCATAACGTCGTCCATTCCGCCTTCTGGAATTCCAATGGCGGAAAGCAGGCGTTCAACGACTGGGCCAACGCCATCGCCGACGAGACCGCTGGCGTGTCGACCCACCCCCGCAACATGGGAGTGGCCGGGTTCGGCAACATGTTCGGCATGAACCAGGAGGACTTCAATCTCGCCACCGGGGACACCGGCTTCGAGATCCTCCACCGCCACTACTACGGCAGCAACACCGACCCGTACAACTTTGAGGCCCCCGAGCAGTGGGCCGACGAGATCGGCAAGCCGCTGATGTGGGGTGAGCTCGCCCGCAACGATGTCTATCCCATCGTGCGGTACGATTTCGCCGAGCAGGCCATATGGAACGCCGGCGGACAGCTCATCACCTCCATGGTGGCGAGCGGCACGCCCGGATACCCATACTACGGCGGGGTCAGCAGCGATGCTCCTGTCCCCCGCCCGGCCTTCACCGGCAAGGGCCTGGAGTTCAACTCCGTGCCGATAACCGAGGCGACGGTCGGACACAAGTATGAGTACGCGGTCGAGACCAGCGGCGACGCCGCTGTCTCCTTCTCCTCGGAGGCCTCCTTCCTGGAGTTCGACGAGGAGACCATGACCGTCACGGGCGTTCCTGATACCCAGGGCGAGTATGATGTCACCATCACTGCCAGTGATGACGTGAGCACGGTGGAACAGAGCTACACCCTCTCCGTCATCGACAGCAATGAGCTGGTCAGCATCACTGCGACCAGGACCGGTGACAGGACGTTCGCCCTGGACTTCACCACCGACATGTCCATCGAGAACGTCTCGGAAGTGAAGTGGAATCTCGGCGACGGCAACACCTCGAAGCTGCGCTCTCCTGTCCACACCTACGCGGACGGCGAGTACAACATCGAGCTGACCGTGATCGACGATGAGGGCAAGAGCTACAATGCCAGCAAGATGCTGGATGTCAGCTCCAAGGACTCCGGGGCATACGTGCCCACCGCCGGCGCCATCGGCGCCGGGCCCCTCAACCCCGCGGTCATCGCTGCGATCCTGCTATACGGGATCGTCATCGGCCTGTTCGGATACGTCGAGCTGAAGAAGCGCGACAGGTTCTGAACGAGAACACTGCGCAAATCCCTTCCCAACATCTTTCCTTTTTTCTCCCATTCATTACCTGAGCAGCCTGGCATTGACGGCCACCAGCACGGTGCTGGCGCTCATAAGCACGGCCCCCGCGGCCGGCGACAGGACTATGCCGTACCCGCTCAGGACGCCGGCGGCTAGAGGTATGGCCACGGCGTTGTACCCGGTGGCGAACAGCAGGTTCTGACGCATCTTGGAGTAGGTCTTTCGAGACAGCGACAGCACTTCGGCCACATCTCGGGGGTCGTTCCCCACCAGTACGATGTCCGCGGAGCCTACCGCTACGTCCGTCCCGCTGCCGATGGCGATGCCCACGTCTGCCTGGACCAACGCCGGAGCGTCGTTGATACCGTCGCCCACCATCGCCACCGCTCCTTCCTTCTGGATCCTTTCGACCACGGCGGCCTTCTCGTTCGGCAGCACCTCAGCATAGAACTCGTCCAGACCTAGCTCGTCCGCCACGCTCTTGGCGACGAAACGGTTGTCGCCGGTCAGCATCATGCACCTTATGCCCAGGGCCTTCAGGCTGGCCACCGCTTCCTTGGATTCGGGCCTCACCACATCGGCCAGGGCCACGGCCCCGATGACCTCGTCAGCGGCGACCACGAACACCACGGTGCGGCCCCTGGCCGCCAGCTCTTCCGCCCGGTCGCTCTCCGCCGCCAGGCCCATTTCGCGAAGGGGGCCGGGCCCCATGACCTTGATGTTTCGGCCGTCGACCGCGCCTTCCACGCCCTTGCCCGGGACGGCACGGAAGTCCTTCACCGGAAGCAGATCGACATCGTCCTGAGCGGCCCGGCGGACCATGGCCACGGCGATCGGATGCTCCGATGCCGCTTCCAGCGAGGCGGCCAGGCGCAACACCTCGGCCTCCTTGCCATCGCCGAAGGCGAGAACGTCCGTCACTCCCAGCCGCCCCTCGGTCAGCGTACCGGTCTTGTCGAATATGACCGCCCGGACGCCCCTGGCCCCTTCGAAGGCCTGACGCTCCCTTATCAAGAAGCCAGCGCTTGCGGCCAGGGAAGTGGATACGGCCACCACCAGCGGGATCGCCAGCCCGAGGGCGTGGGGGCAGGCGATTATCATGACGGTCACCGAGCGCTCCACGGCGAACCCGACCCCGTTGCCTAACAGGGACCAGGCAACGAAGGTGATCACGCCCGCTGTGACGGCCACAACGACGAGCAACATGGCGGCCCGGTCCGCGAGGTCCTGGGTGCGGGAGCGGCTCTCCTGCGCCTTCCTCACCACCTCGATCACTTGGCTGAGGTACGTCTCCTTGCCGGTCCGGCGGATCTCCACCACCAGCGAGCCTTCGCTGTTGACCGAACCGCCGATGACCTCACCCCCAGCGCTCTTGGCGACCGGCATCGACTCGCCGGTGAGCAGGGACTCGTCCACGTGCGACGAGCCGTCCCGCACCTCGCCGTCCGCCGGGACCTTCTCGCCCGGTTTGACAAGAACGAGGCTTCCAACCCCCAGTTCGCTGACCTTCACATCCCTGGTGCCGCCGTCGACGACGACGTGGGCGATGGCCGGCATGACCTTGGCCAGCTCTTCCAGCGCCCTCGACGCCCCCATCACCGAGCGCATCTCCACGATGTGCCCGAGCAGCATGATGTCGATCAGCGTGGCGAGCTCCCAGAAGAAGATGTCGTTCCCGAAACCGAACACCGATGCCGAGCTGTAGAAGTAGGCGACCGATATGGCCAGGCCGACCAGCGTCATCATGCCCGGGCGTCGCTCCGAGAGCTCTTTTACCAGCCCTTTGAGGAAAGGCCATCCCCCGTAGAGGTAGACGATGGTGGATAGCGCGAACAAAAGCAACAGGCTTCCAGGGAAGTCGATGGTGTATCCGAGCCATTCCTGTATGAGCGGCGACAGCACCAGGATCGGAACGGTCAGGACCATGGAGGCGACGAAGCGCCGCCAAAAGTCTGCTATCATGGAGGCGTGGCCGCCATGATCTCCATGAGGGGGCTGTGGTGACGAAGGGTCGTGGCCGCTATGGCCCTCGTGGCCATTCATATCATGACTTGGCTGCTCCTCCTCGACACTAGCGGTGCCGTGCCCCTGGTGGCTCTGGCGGTCGACCATCAAATAATAATTGCAGTAGGCAGGATATCTGCTTTGGTCCCTGCTTGCCTTGTAGAAATCACCCACCGCGATCGAGCGCCACCGCTCGCCTAGCCATGCTCGCTTCGTGAGCGTACCACTGCCGACAAACGCTTGAGCATCGAGTTGACCGTCTCGACGAGAGCGCGACGTCGATATCGAGCCTCGTCGAACACTCTGAGCTGCCGTCGTCGGTAGAAGCCCTGGCCATTCTCGGCGGTCCGCTTTACCGTGCACAGCGGTATGTGCGCCTCGTCATCGACTTGAGAACGACGAAGCGCCTGTTAGCTTCCGAATCGTAGCCCTTGTCACCGATGACCGTCCCGATCACGGCCCCGTGATCGACGACTTTTCCCAGCACCGGCCGCAGAAGCGAGCAGTCCGACCTAGGGCCAGGCGTGACGAGCATCGAGACTGTCGTCATCGTTCTCGCATCGATGACGAGCGTGAGCTTGATGTGCTGTCGAACCGCCCTTAACTCCATCTAGCCCTTGCGCAGCGACATCGTCCTGATGTAATAGTACGAAATAGTACGAAGCTGAGCCTGACTGCATCACGGTCGAGTCGATGATGACGTCTCGAGCGTTGTTCACGCTTGAAGCGAGCGTGAGCAGCAGTCCGTCCAGCGTGTGCGTCTTGAGACGCAGCGAGAACTTGTGCAGCGTGGTGAAGTGCGGCATCGTCCGCAGCCGCAGACGACGCAGCAGCGGCGTCATGAGCTAGACGAGATCGGCTAGGCCGCGATACGACCTGACCATAAGCTGACGAAGAACGACGAGGACGAGCAGCTGGTGCTGCGTGTACGTGCGCTTGCTCGAAGCGCACGAGTACAGCGGCAGGCCGAGGCGGCCTGCCCCCTTCGCTATCTGGTCGACCGCACGCATTATACCATTGTTCTTCAATGTGATATCGTTCGGCATGAGACCATTCCGCCCGGAGGCCAGCGGTCTTCCAGCAAGACGATGCGCTGTCCTCTGGCGAGGTCAATTCGCGTCCGACGTTACATCACTCTTTCGACGTCGGTCGAGATGAATTCTACAAAGCCATACTGCTTAGTTCTCAGGCATCATTGTGCCACCTTAAAAGCGATCTCCGTTAGCTACGTTCATTTGAGTCGTGCCGAACGGTGGCCTCCGCAACGCCCCTATACGTTGAGACCTAAGACTTGTTCTATGAACGACACTAGGGGGCATGCCCTGTTTGGGAGGTGCAGAAAAACGTGAGCGTGGTATTGCATGCTTGAATGTTATAGCGTCAGATCATTCCTGCCACTCGAACAG
>DATD01000035.1:658-1207 GCA_002504525.1 Methanomassiliicoccus sp. UBA345 | reverse complement strand
TTCACGGTGCTTGGTGGCTTGTATCCAAGGTTGATCCTCTTGCCATCCTTCGTTACTAGCTTGATGCCTACCGGAGCATCCTCCCAACGAACGCCGTTCCTGCTCGCAACATACTGATACCCTTCGCCTCTCATGATCTCGATGTGATCGATCTCACCCTTTCCAATGAGATCCTGCTTTCCGAGCATCCTACGATGCAGCCTCGGCGGCATTGAAATGTAATCCCCATGGATGATGGTCGGCATGTTGCCATCAAGTTCGAGCTGGTGCGTGTGTTCGGAACGGTATAACAGAAGTGCGCAACCGATCCACGCGGCGAGCATCGCGGTCCATAGTCCAGTGGCGTTTACCGATTTCTCTGGAGCGTGGTGAATGAATATTAGAAATAGTGTTGCTGAAAAAATCGCTATGGCTCCGAGACGGTACCACCACTGGACAAGCTTGATCGAACCTCTTCGCAACTGGGTTCCGTTGAACACGTACTTCGGAAGCCGCTCTCGATACAGCACCGTTTCATTCATGGCTTGCCACCGTGGTCGTCAGTTCGAA
>DATD01000035.1:0-512 GCA_002504525.1 Methanomassiliicoccus sp. UBA345 | reverse complement strand
GCCACCGTGGTCGTCAGTTCGAAGACAGAGATGCCTGCTTCCATGGCCGTGATTCCCTTCATTATGCTTTTAGCTGTTGGGCTAAGCTTTTGCAATGGGGATTTATTTTTGAAGAAGACCTCATAGACACCGTAGGCAGCTAATCCAAATCCTACCAGGTCCAATGTCAATGATGTCGTCCAATCAGTTTCAATTGCTCCCCACCACGACAGGAACGCGCCTAGCGAGCTCAGAGCGAACCCCATCACATCGCCTATGACCGGGGACGACATCATCGATGCCAGCCAGCCGATCGTTCCCATGGTCGCTCCCATGACGCCGGCCATGCCGGCGACCAGCTGGTCGCCGAGGATGTCACCCATCGTGCCAACGATCCATCCTCCGATGTCCGTCACACCTACCATTACGAACACCGCCGCCGTCATTCCCGATATCAGCAGCTCGACGAGGAACGGTGCGACCAGCGCCCCGATGAAGCTGAACGGCCCCAGGAACGAGGCGGCGGCGATGAC
>DATD01000009.1:202705-203539 GCA_002504525.1 Methanomassiliicoccus sp. UBA345 | reverse complement strand
CACATCTACGCGTTCAGCACCGGAAGCGAAGAGATCATTGGCCCCGGACCGGAGGCCGCTCCTGAGGAGTTCCCATGGCTGCTGGTCGGCGGCATAGTCGCTGTCATCCTCATAGCCGCGGTGGGACTGGTCTTCTGGAGGAGCAAGAAGGCCTGAATATGAAGAAGGGCACTACGATCCTGACGGCCGCGGTCCTGGTCATCGTCATGGGGCTGCTCCTTGCAGTGTATCTGCAGGGGAACGCCTCCCAGCCGGTGTCGGCCGACATGACGGTCGAGCTGTACGATGCTCCGGCGACCATCCATCGCGGCAACCTGACAGTATGGACCAATGATGACGGGGAGTGGACTTACACCACCGAGGACAACGGCGGCAACACCACCTGGGTGTTCAAGGGGCTGACCAACATGACCAGCAGTTACGACATGCTGATGGCGGCCTCATCTATCGCTGGCTTCACGGTGGGGACAGAGAATCAGACGCTGGGTCTCCTCGTGACGGCCATCGACGGCATCGAGAACAACGATCCCGCCATCAGCGACGGCGAGAGGGCATGGCAGTTCCTGGTGGACGGCGACTATGCCAACCGCGCCTGCAACAAGTACCCCATCTCGGAAGGCTCCGAGGTCACGTGGAGATACATGACCAATCAGTTCGGTTGATGCCCATGCTGTTCCCCTATCAGGACAAGGACTCGCCGCTTCATCGGCTGGACGCCAGGCCCAAGATGGTCTTCGTACTGGCGTTCTTCCTCATATCGATCCTGATATCGGACATATTCTACCTGGCGGCGATGCTCGCCTTCGTCCTCGTAGTTGCAGCGGCAGGCAAGGT
>DATD01000009.1:198114-202335 GCA_002504525.1 Methanomassiliicoccus sp. UBA345 | reverse complement strand
CTGCTGCGCATCCTGTCCAAGTTCGGCATCAAGTCCATGACCGGCGTCTCCATCGCCACCAGGATGTATCCGACCATCGCCGCCGATTCCGTTGCCATCTCCGATTCCATGAAGGCTAGGGGAGTGGAGTTCGACGACGGCAACATCGTCCGCAAGGCCAAGGCCCGCGCGCCGGTCATGATGCCGCTGCTCATGAACTCCATGGAGCGGTCGATGGACATCGCCGAGGCCATGGAAGCGAGGGGCTTCGGCGGCGGCCCCCGAACCAGATACAAGGATCCTGTGCTAGCACGAATGGACAAACTGATGATCGTATCGTTCCTGCTGGCCATCCCCTTCGGCCTGGCCATGTTCATCCTGGGATACGGCAACGCCGATTACCTGGGAGGGGAGGCATTCAGTCTCACGGCGGCCGGGGCGGCGGCAGCGCTGATCGAGGTGCTGTTCTTCACACCGATACTCTTGGGAGGCCGGCAATGATACGCATGGAGCGGTTCTCGTTCGCATACGCAGGCAGCCGCGCGCCCGTGCTCGACAACCTGAACCTTGAGGTCCAGGAGGGCGAGTTCGTCCTCATCGTCGGTCCCTCTGGCTCCGGCAAGTCGACACTGGTGCGCTCGTTCAACGGCCTCATCCCTCATTTCTACGGCGGCGAGGTCAGCGGGCGGGTCACCGTGGACGGACTGGATACACGCAAGACGCCCCCGGCCAGACTGGCCGGTGTGGTCGGAATGGTGTTCCAGGACCCGGAGAACCAGTTGGTCATGACCAACGTGGAGAACGAGATGGCCTTCGGCCTGGAGAACCTCGCGCTGCCGCGGGACGAGATGGGAAGGCGCATCGGCGAGTACGCGGAGTACTTCGGCCTGACCACGTTCCTCGACCGTTTCATTCCCCAGCTGTCGGGCGGGGAGAAGCAGAAAGTGGCCCTGGCCAGCGTGCTGGCCATGAGGCCGAAGTACATCGTGCTGGACGAGCCGACGTCACAGCTGGACGATGAGTCGGCCAGCCTTTACCTTGATTTCCTTCACAAGCTGAACCGGGAGCAGGGCATCGGCATCATCCTGGTGGAGCACCGTCTGGAGAGGTGCCTTCGTTACGCCCGCCGCGTCCTGTTCATGGAATCGGGGCGCGTGATCGCCGATGGGGCGCCGGAGCGGGTCATGCCCCTCATGAGGGACAACCGCCTGGTGGCCGACTTCAGCCGGGACGTGCAGGGCAACGGCCACGGTGATGTCGTCCTGTCCGCCACTGGACTGAGGTTCTCCTATGACCGCGACGCCGTGCTCAGCGGCCTGGACCTCAACGTCAGGGACCGAGAGGTCTTGGCCATCATCGGCCACAACGGCTCGGGAAAGAGCACCCTGCTCAAGCAGCTCAACGGCCTGCTGCGGCCGGAGGAGGGCAGCGTGGCCGTGCTGGGAAAGGACATCTCCGAGGCGACCACGGCTAGCCTGGCCCGTGACATAGGGTATCTGGGACAGAATCCCAACAACTACCTATTCGAGGAGACGCTGGAGAAGGAGCTGCTGTTCACGCTTCGCAACCTGGGGGTGGCGGAGACGGAGTGGCCCGACCGGATCGACTGGGCATTGGAGGTGCTCGGTCTGGAGCGCTACCGCAACTCGTTCCCGCGGGACCTCAGCTGCGGGGAGAGGGAACGAGCGGCGTTGGCCTGCATCCTGGTCGGAAGACCCAGGATCCTGATCCTAGACGAGCCGACCAGGGGCCTGGACCACTGGAACAAGATGCGGCTCGCATCGATCATGCTCTCGCTGCGAGAGCAGGGGATGACGACCATCATGGTAACGCACGACTATCGGTTCGTAGCCGAACATGCGACCCGCGTCCTTGCCCTCCGCGACGGGGCGTTGAGCGAGGTGCCGCTGGAAAGGGTCATGGAACTTGTCAAGGTGTGCGGTACGGAGGCCTGACATGCGGTTCAGGCTCAGCACCCTGATGGCGCTCGCCGCTCTGGCAATGACCGGCGTCATGCTGTACCTGGCGATATTCGAGCCGCAGGTGCTGACTGAATACGCGGCGTTCCTTTCCTTCATCCTGCTGCTGTTCGTGGTGGGGATCATATTCGCCCGGTTCGAGGAGTCGGAGCTCAGCTCCAAGGAGGTGGCGCTCATCGGCATCCTGGGTGCCATCATAGCCGCGTCGAGGATCCCGTTCGCCGCCCTGCCCAACATCCAGCCGTGCACCTTCCTTATCATCATCACCGGCCTGGTCTTCGGCTCCCTCGCCGGGGCCATGGCCGGGGCCACCACCGCGGCGGTGTCCAACCTGTTCTTCGGACAGGGGCCCTGGACCGCCTGGATGATGGTGGCGTGGGGCATGGTGGGCATCGTCTCGGGCATGGTGGGAAAAAGGCTCAAGGACGAAGTCACCGTCACTCATGTGGTGCTGCTCGGCGTAGTGCTGGGCCTTGCATACAACACCCTCATGGACTTCAGCAGTTGGCTCACCTTCTATCGTGCTTCTCCGAACCTCTTCCTGCCAACGTTCATCGCCGGCGTTCCGTACGGTATTCTTCACGTCACAGGGAACGTGATCTTCGCCGTCATCCTCGGCAAGCCGGTGTTGACGCTGTTCAATCGGTTCAGGCGCAGGACCCGCGTTCGCTACGTTCTGGAGGACGATGGCGAAGACGCTCCCTCGCCATTATCCTCGGAGGCATGCCCCGTCTCGACGGCTGGAAATAGAACCAAATAAGTCGCCCGGCATGGTGTAGGCGGAAGTAAGTATCATGTCCGCTCCGAGCTGGGACCTGTCCGAACTGGTCGTATCGACCGACCCGCAACGCCTGAAGGCCGACCTCGTGGCCATGGTCGAGGATTCAAAGAAGTTCGCTGACGCCTATCGCGGACGGATAGGCGACCTTGACGCCGAGGCCCTTAGGGACATGCTGGAGCGGAAGGACGAACTGGCGCTCCGCTACGAGGGAGTGGAGGAGTACTGCTCCCTGCTGTTCGCGGCCGACATGACCGACCCGGTCTCCAACTCCCTCAACAGCGCGTACATGCAGGCCGGCACCGAGGCCGGCCGGGCCATGGCATCCATCGGCATCGAGCTGGGGGCGCTGCTCATGGCGCGTCCGGAGCTCATCGACGATCCGGCCCTGGC
Organism: Methanomassiliicoccus sp. UBA345; assembly: GCA_002504525.1. Classification (GTDB taxonomy): domain Archaea; phylum Thermoplasmatota; class Thermoplasmata; order Methanomassiliicoccales; family Methanomassiliicoccaceae; genus DTU008. Next base: position 199,206 of record DATD01000009.1, on the reverse strand, counting down.
TGATTATCGCCACTACCTCGAGAGGCGGGCCCGGGCGGCGCCTCACCTGCTGTCGGAAGCGGAGGAGAAGGTCATAATGACCAAGGACCAGAACGGCATCCAGATGCTGTCAAAGCTGCAGGGCAAGTGGCTCAGCACCCGTTCCTTCGAAGCGGACATCGGAGGCCAGAAGCGGTCGCTCAGCATCGGGGAGGTGTACGCTTACATGCACGATCCGGAGCGGGCCACCCGACGGGCGGTGTACGAGGCGATCGGCTCCACCCTCAAGCGGGACGAGCTGCTGTGGGCAGACATCCTGCGAACCATCGTCAGCGACCACGCGGCCATGTGCAAGCTGCGCGGCTACTCCTCGCCTCTGGAACCGACCCTGCTGGCGAACGATGTCGGCCAGGGAGCGGTGGACGCCCTGATGGACGTCGTGCAGAGCAACGTCGCAATGTGCCAGAGGTACTTCCGTCTCAAGGCGCGCCTTCTCGGCCTCGAGCGCCTGGGCAGCTGGGACCTCAGGGCGCCATTGCCGAGCGTTCCCGACCGAAAGCTCGCATGGCAGGAGACGCGGGACCTGGTGCTGTCCACCTACCGCGGCTTCGACCCCCAGTTCGGCGAGTTCGTCAGCGACATGTTCGAACGCGGCCGCATCGACGCCGAGGTGCGCAGGGGCAAGAGGACCGGCGCCTTCTGCTCTACCTGGGTGGGAGGGCGCTCGGCGTACATCCTGCAATCCTACAACGGCCGGCTGAACGACGCCAGCACCCTGGCCCACGAGCTCGGCCATGCGGTGCACGCCTACTTGTACACCAGGGCCCAGAACTACAGCAACTGCCACGTATCGCTGTGCGTGGCCGAGTGCGGCAGCCTCATGGGGGAGCTCCTCATGGCCGACCGGCTCAAGAACGAAGTGACGTCCCTGGAGGAGCGCCAGGACATCCTCGTGAAGATCATGGATGGGTTCACCCTGTCAGTGTTCCAGGAAGGTTTCCGTTTCATCTTCGAAGCGAGCCTGTATCAGCAGGCGGAGGGGGGCGTGGAGCTGGATGGCAACAAGATCGCCGAGCTGTGGCGCGCCGCCCAGGACCGCGTGTACGGCGATGC
>DATD01000009.1:192373-198024 GCA_002504525.1 Methanomassiliicoccus sp. UBA345 | reverse complement strand
GGGTTCACCCTGTCAGTGTTCCAGGAAGGTTTCCGTTTCATCTTCGAAGCGAGCCTGTATCAGCAGGCGGAGGAGGGCGTGGAGCTGGATGGCAACAAGATCGCCGAGCTGTGGCGCGCCGCCCAGGACCGCGTGTACGGCGATGCGGTCGACTGGCTGGATGACTCGGAATGGGACTGGGCGAGGTTCCCTCATCACTACTTCGCCGGCACCAGGTTCTACAACTACCCCTACGTGTTCGCGCAGCTGTTCGTGTTCTCCCTGTACCGCATGTACAAGGAGAAGGGCTCCGAGTTCGTGCCCGCCTTCAAGTCGCTGCTGGCCGCCGGCTCGAGCCGCTCGGCCGCCGAGCTGGCCTTCGGTCTGGGCATGGACATTGAGAGCCCGGAGTTCTGGCGCAAGGGCATGGAGCAGGCCGCGGCCTTCATGGAGGAGTTGGAATCCACCATGGAGGTCAGCGGATCATCGGCGTCCCGACCTCCTGCCTGATCCGGTTGGCATCGATGATCTGTTCCCTGGTCACGAGCGACATGCCGGCCATGCCGCCGAGCACCTCGACGGCGATGATCTTGTCCGGCCGCCTCAGGTCGACCTTCCCCTTGCTGATAGGTTCGGTCAGCGCCAGGACCAGCTCTTCGGAGGTCATGTCATGGCGGCGCTTGTGCATGTGCATCATCCACCGCTCGTTCTCTCCGATGCCCTTCGCCAGCTCGTGAGCCGCTTCGGCCATGTCGTCAAGCGTGGCCTTGACCCATAGGTCCACCGGTATCCAGTGGAAGGTGTTCGTCAAGGTCCCGGGGTCCTCGCGGAACTCCTCGCGGATCGCAGAGACAGTCTGTTTGGCGTCACCGGAGGTCTCGATGCAGAACACGCCGCGGATGCAGGAGCTCGTCAGTTCGACCACCCTGTCGCCCGCTTCATTGATGCATCGGCGGACCTCCCTCTCTGCCATGCCCGCCCGGTTCGGTTGGTACGTCACCAACAGGTTGTAGTTCTCCATGTTCGTCCACCGTACGTTGCTACGTAGCCCGGTGGTTCATGATGATTGCGCTGACGTGACAGTCCTAGCGCTCGTTCCGGAGATCTCCTCAAGCGTCCGCAGCGCTTCCGAGATATGCTTCCTCGGCTGCATCTGAGAGGAGAATACCATGCGTATGATGCCCTCGCGGTCGATCAGGTACGTGATCCGGTCGGGGGTCCGAACGGCGCTCCACGCTCCGTACATGTCGCGTACTTTATCGCCGGCATCGCTCAGCAGGGTGAACGGCAGCTGGTGCTCCTCGGCGAAGCGCTTGTGCGACGCCACGTCATCGCCGGAGACGCCGATCACGTCGGCCCCGTGCCGTAGGAACTCCTCGTGCATCTCCCTGAACTCGTGCGCCTCCATGGTGCAGCCGGTGGTGAAGTCCTTGGGGTAGAAGTACAGCACCACCGCTTTCTTGCCGATTCGCTCGGCCAGATCGACCTCCCTGCCTTCCTGGTCCTGCAGGCGGAACGTCGGCGCCCGATCGCCGACCCTGATTTTTATCGTCATGAAGTATGCTTGTCAGCAGCGACTACATCAGTCTTGCACTCAGATGAGCAGCAGGACGATGACCACGATATGGAGCACCACGAACAGCGGCACTAGGAGGAACTTAATCTTGCGGGTCTTGTGGCGGAACAGCCGCATCGCCGCCAGCGCCCCGAACGGACCGGCGAGCGCAGCGGCCAGCAGCGTGCTCTCCCGCATCCTCCTCCGCCGCCTCTTGGAGCGCATCTTGTCTAGCGCGTACATCAGGAACACGACCGCGTTGACGATGCCGTACGCGGCCCACAGGTACCAGATCACTCGCCGTCACCGCTCCAGAACCGCCCCGGCACTCTCACCTCGACCGCGTGCCGGTATCCGTCCAGGCGCAGCATGGTGCGGTCGCACACCGTGCGGAGGTGCTTCCACAGCATTGACGACGAATAGTCATCGAAATCGGCCGGCATGCTGTCAAGGAGGTTCTTCGAGCACACCACCACCAGGCGCGCCTGCGCTCTGGAGAATATCACGTTGGTGCGATTGAGGTCGAGGATGAACTCGGCGTTGCCGCTGATGGCCGAGGCATCGCTCTGCGTCCCCGACACGATGATGGTCTCGCACTCCCCGCCCTGCAGGCGCTCCACGGTGTCGATGAGCTTGATATGGTACTCCAGATCGCTCAGCGTCTCCCTCAGCAATCCCCTCTGGGCGCGGTGAGGGGTGATGACCGATATGGTGCCGGGCGGAACGTCGGCCTCGCCGACGCCCCTGGACATGATGATGTCCCTGATAAGGTCGGCCTCGAACGGATTGCTCTTTCGGGACGATGTCTCTCCGTGCACCGCCAGGTACACGCCCGGCTCCCTCCAGATGTCCCCCAGCGCCTTCAGCGTTCCGCGTTTCGTCGCCGTCCCCTTGCTGGACACCAGCTTCACGCCCTCCCTCAGATACACGGACGAAATCAGGTGGGTCAGCTCCGGCGTGAGACGGTACGTGATGGATAACGCCGACTGCCTGATGGCGCCTTCCGGGCAGGCCTCGGCCAGCCGCCTCATGGCGTTGTACGCCGATTCGTGAGGGGACATCCGGACCACCTGCTCTCTCGTCTCACCGTCCCAGTCGTGGGCCGTGATCGGGGACAGCTGCATGTGGTCGCCGGCCAGCATGATCTCCCCGTCCCCGGCGACCAGGGTGGAGAGGGCCAGGAACTCGGGGAAGACCATCATGGACGCCTCGTCCACCACCAGGCCGTCGGCGCGATCGCTCTCCCGGGGCCAGCGGTATCGATCGAAGTTGCCGCCCAGCTTGAGGAGGTCGTTGACGGTCCCGCACACCACCACGTTGCCGTCCTTCAGGCATTCCTTGATCCCAGATACGTTGTCGCTTGTGATCTCATCGTCGCCGGTCGGCTCCCTACGGATGTTCAGCACCCTCACCGGATCGTTGGCGATGCCCGCCGCGTCGGCGACCTTGCGGAACTCCGGGACCGCCTCGCGAAGCCGGCCGAACAGCTCGTCCACCGCGGTGTGAGTCGTTGCCGACAGCAGGAACAGCTTGTGCCCCGGCCGGGCGGCAAGACGGAGCATGATGGCCGCCGATGCGGTGTTGGTCTTCCCTGTGCCGGGCGGTCCCAGCATCAGCTGGACGGTCGAGCAGAGACCTTCTAGGCACGCCTGCACCTGCACATCGTCCAGAGGGTTCTGCCGCAGACGAAGGTCTCCAAGCACCCTGCGATATGTTTCCAACATCTCCTTCGCCGGCGGGGCGCGGACCGGAACGGCGGGCGCCGTGGGATCGAACCACGATACCGAAGGAGCGTGGCGGTTCTCCTCCAGCCATCTGTCCACCTTGTGGCGGACGAACGCCGACTTGGGCTCTCCGGCCAGGGCGAATGGCATGACCCCTTCCTTAGGGGCCGAGGAGCCGAGGATATAGTCGGAGCCCCGGCCCTTGTCGAAGAACGGTATGACGTCCCCGGCGAGAACGCCATGGGCGATGTCGGGCGCGGGGACCGTCACGGTGGCGCCGCCGTAGAGCGCCTGGGGAGCGGTCGGCCCCCGGTCCACGCTGCCGTCGTACGGCGATAGGCGCATCATGCCTCCGTCCAGGCCGCACATCAGGAGGAACGAGCGCACGCTGATGCCGAACCTATCCAGGTCAATGTCGGCATGGAAGGTGGCCCTCCCCCCCTCCTTGCTGAAGTTCACGTTCCTTAGCGGTATGCACGTTCCCTCGGCCACCCTGGCCGACGGCGAGCGGGCCAGATCTGCCAGCCACTCGCTCTTGTCCCTATGGTGGTCTAGCCGCAGGAAGTCCTGGCATGCTCTGACCAGGTCGTAGCGGTCGGCGAAGTAGCGCTCCATGTCGGCAAGCTCCAGCACCGGGACCATGGGCTTCTCCAGCTTCCTGTTCTTGCTGGTGAGCCGCTCCTCCAGCCATCGGAGGGCCTCGCACCTGGCCATGAGGAACGCCCTGATCAGGCTGACCGTGCCGCCGCGGCGGTAGTCCTGGAGCGCCCTCTTAAGCATGTTGTCCTTCCATTCATCGTTGTCGGGCAGCGCGCCCCACATGGCGCGCCAGTACGGTACGGGGACGCCGGAGCGGAATCGGCTGCGAACCTCCATGTACCGGCGGTTCGCATTCGGCGTCCTCCGCCCCTTCGGGGCCCACTCGCCCTCATCGGTCAGGTAGAGGTAGGCCCGATTGTCGAACAGCTCCCGCTTGAACGCATACGTGAGGTCCACGGGGTCCTCGTCCACGATGCGATGCCAGTGGAACGTTCTGCCGTACCACTTCATGCTCGTCGCCACCGGTAGGCTGAACGAGGTCTGGCCGAGCGCCTTGCTCCTCGATATCTCGTCGCCGATGGATGTGAATATAAGCTGCTCCAGGTCCCCGCGGCACTTCTCGCGGCATCCGAGCAGTTCGGTGAGGCTGCGCAGCAGAGGACCTCCCGCGCGGGAGCAGGACTCGATCAGGTTCGTCATCTCTCGGGACGACCACACGTAGAAGTGCACCGGGCGGAACTCGTCCCCGCCGGCGGTCGCGGCGATGGCCTTGCCGAGGCCGTCAAAGAAGGACGAGACCATCTCCCCCTCGGCGCGGACGTCCTGTTCGGCATCGCCGCTCCACTCCCGCTCCATCATTCTGATGACGTAGGCGGCCTGGATCGGCCTCTCCGTTCCGTCCTCCGCCCTCTCCGTGGGGAACGGGACCGGGGTGCCGTCCTCCGCCCTCGTCGTTACGATCTCATCGCCGCTGTCGGTGACGTGGGCGCACAAGCCCACCAGGCGGTCCTCCACGTGGTCGTGCTCGACGGTGAGATACACCCGGACAGTGCGGAAGCCAGCGTCGTTCTCGTGGAGCGGCAGCAGACTGACCCCATGGTGGTCCAGGGACATGACCGAGTAGTCGCCCTCCTGTCTGTCGGGCAGAGCGGAACGGCGCGCTTTAGCTCTCTTGATGAGGTCGTCAAGGTCGGCGGCGAAGGCCGGGGTGTTGCGTATCGCCGCGGCCTCGGGGGACGCCAGGTCGAGGTCTGACAGCGCCGTCAGGTCGGGAACGCCGTGCTCTCTGAGGGCGCGCACCGTCACCGGGTCCAGGCCGAGCAGCTCCAGCCGCGCCCGCCGTTCGCTGTCTGGCATACATATGGTGTCGTGAACGCAGCTGTCGCACTTCTCCTCCAGGCGGTAGCTCAGCCCGTCGAGCGGCGTGGCGTCGATCGAACCCACAGGGCCCCCGGGAGCGAGGAGGCGGCGAATGTCGTCCATCTCCTCCCTCAGTTCGAGCGTTGGCTGGGTCAGGGCGTCCTGCACTCGGCGCGAGTCGGGGTCGATGCGGACAACGGCCGCTTCAAGTATCATGTCCTCCCGGACCTTGCCGGCGATGACCGGAGGAACCTCGGAGAGCTCTTCGCCCACCATCAGGCGGTAGGCGGCCAGCTGGATGCGGTGGTAGGTCTTGTCCTTCCTGCTGGCCTTGCATTCCACGATGCGCAGGACGGGGCGTCCGTCCCTCCATGTGAGGATGACGAAGTCCATCCTGCCCGACACCCGGAACCCGCCGATCGTACGGTCGATCTCCACCTCGCGGGCGAAGCATTCCTCCCCTTCTCCCACGGACCGAAGGAACGACAGAAGGC
>DATD01000009.1:183791-192095 GCA_002504525.1 Methanomassiliicoccus sp. UBA345 | reverse complement strand
GACGTGGCGAGAACGGGATCGAGCGGGCTCCTGATCGTACCGTAATAGGGAAACATCCGCCCTATCACGCCTCGGTCCTTCCGGATCATCAGCCGCAGCTTCAGGTTGCGCTCGCAACAGTTCTTGTCGACGTAATCCCCGATGTCAGTGACGATGACATCCGGACCGCCCCCATCTTGATCGGTCATTGCCTCCGTCCGCGGGGCGCGCCTCCAGGGGCCTCCCCTTCCTGGACGGTCAGGCGTTTTCGTGATATTTAATGAAAATCATGTCGGTCCAGCGCGGTAGCATCGACGCCGGCCGGACCGACAAGACTGGCTCAGACGTACCCGATCTCGGCGGCGCGCTTGCGCGCCAGCTGCTGCTCCACCAGGGCCTGCTGCTCCTCCTTGGTCAGCTTGGCAGCGTCCTCCAGGGCCATCGCGAAAAGCTTGTCGGCCGCCGACGTTATGGAATCGGCAGTGACGGTCGATTCCTCCGGCCTCCCCTTCTCCACCGCCTGGCCGAACGAGGCCAGCTTGTCTGAGGCATATCCTTCCAGGGCCCTTGTGACGTAGTAGATCGTCACCGGGTTGGCCCTGGAGTTTTCCAGGAACTCTATCAGTCCGTTGACATGGCGGGTCATCTCCAGGAACCTTTCCTTGTCGAGCTTGATCGCACTGTCCACGAAGGCGAGGGACTCGATCATCTCCTTTGTCATCTCGCCGGTCTCATCTGTCATATTGCATCACCTGTTCCCTCGGGAACGGCACGTTGCAAGATGAGCTTGTAGAAATACTATTCTACGTAATAGTACGTAGTCGAACGAACGAATAATCTCATGTCTGATGCGGTAATCGCATGACAAATACTATATTTCAACGACAAACGGAGGGTAGGCCGAAAGATGGCATTTCACTCCCTTTGTTGATAATGACCTGGGTCGACCGGGTCAAAAATGAGCACCCTATCGTCCTCCCCCCGTCTGGACGTCCTTTTTTGGCATGTTCGCAAGGGCGGCATAATGGTGGAGAACTATTATTATCTAATTAAATAACGTGAGCTGATAATTGGCCGCAAAGCCCGATATATCCTCCCTCCGCTCGGCATCCTCGATTCTAAATCTGGGGATGCACCATGCGAGAATCAATAGCCAAGACAGCGGCAGTACTGGTCATGCTCGGGCTGCTCCTACCGGGGGCCCTGATCATGCACGATATGCCCGCCGCTTCCGCCTCGCCTTCATTGGGCCGGGTGTCGGTGTCGGGGACGAACATACTGGTCGACGGAAGCGTGCCGTCGGAGAAGTTCTTCGGCGTCGACGACACCACTGCGCTGCAGTTCGCCATCATGACCTACATCAACGGCGAGAGCGGAGTGAGGGGCTGGTCCTCGGTGTTCAACACGCCAGACACTCCGAACTATGTCCGCAGTCCGGTGGTCCCGAACGACACGCCGGAGAACTTCTGGCATCAGTACTTCGCTCTGCTGCAGTACTATGACTGCAACCTCGTGCGGATCGGATGCGGCGACACCTGGGGCACTGGGCTGCAGTACGATGCCTGGCTGAACCACCACGATGCTTACATCTCCCTGCTCCGCACCATGTGCGAGCAGGCCGAGGCGCACGGGGTATGGGTAACGCTGGTGCTTGCCGGCTCCCAGGAGTACCCGACCTTCCAGTTCGGCGGCTCCGGTTCGGTGTTCGATCCCTCCTCCTCCGCGTTCTCGCGGTACGCCTCTTACTGCCGGGACGTCATGGCCGAGCTGGAGAACGAGAGCGCCATCTGCTGGTACGACCTGTTCAACGAACCTGACCACAACTACGTGGCACGGGACTACTGGCAGGGCGACAAGATGCGCTTCCATAACTGGGCCAAGGCCGCCGTCGCGGCCACCGACGGGGCGTCCTCCCACCCGCGCACCATGGGCGTGGCGGCGCTGGGGACGCTGTTCGACTGGAACAAGGCCGATTTCGACCTGGCGGTCGGAAAGACGGGCGTGGAGATCCTCCATGTCCACTACTACGGCTCCAACTACGATGCCAACAATTTCAATCTCCCGGAGGGCTGGGCCCGGCAGAACGGCAAGCCGCTGTTCTGGGGAGAGCTCGCATACAACGATGTCTATCCCATCGTGCGGTACGATTTCGCCGAGCAGGCCATATGGAACGCCGGCGGGCAAGCGATCGCGTCCATGGTGCTCACCGGCACGCCTGGCTACCCGTATGGGGGCGGCTCCCTGGTGGACGACCACCAGCTGCCGGCGGACAGCACGCCGCCGGTGGTCTCCATCACTTCGCCGGCAAGCGGCCTCGTGACCGGAGAGTCGTCCGTCACGGTGAAGTGGAGCGGCTCCGACGCGTCAAGGATCGAAGGATACCGCTACCGCCTGGACGGCGGCTCGTGGTCATCGGCGACCACCGTCACCTCGGCGCTATTCTCGGCGCTATTGGACGGGGAGCATGTCGTGGTGGTCGAAGCGACCGATGTGCTCGGCAACTCCCGGTCGACGTCGCTCTCCTTCGTCGTGGACACCTCCGTCCCGGCGATCGACATCACCTCGCCGCGGGACGGCACGAGGACCAACTCAACATCCGCGGAGGTAGAGTGGTCGAGCGAGGACCCGGCGTCACTGATGAGCATCGAGCTGCAGCTGGACGACGGCACTTGGACCTCGTACGACGTCCTGTCGGGGCACATCGCATTGACCGGGCTGTCCGAAGGCGAGCACACGGTGAGGGTCCGGGGGACCTACGCCTCGGGCGGATCGTACGTCGACCGTATCGTCATTCACGTGGATACCGTCCCGCCCGCCAAGGGCATGGTGACCGACGCGGAGGGGCGCCCGGTGCCCGGCGCGGTGGTGGTGCTCAGCATCGGCGGTCAGGCCGTCACGGGCGACGACGGCATCTTCGTCCTAGATGTCGAACCTGGCACCTACGATGCGACGGTGTCCAAGGATGGGTACCAGAGCGTGATGGTGTCGGTTCGACTGGGCCCCGACGAGATGGCGCTGGTCGGACTCGCTCCCGAGGAGAAGGGTCCCTCCAGCACCATGATGCTCGTGGTCGGGCTGGGCATGCTGGCGATCACGCTGATCGCCATAGGGATGATCCTTCCGGGGAGGAAGGGCTGAGCCCTCCGTCCCCCAAACCCCATTATTTTATCGGCCAGAATATCTCGGTCATCAGTTCGCTGTCAGGGACCTTCCCCGGCTCGTTGAGATATCGCTCCCACATGTATCCGGCAGGCTCGTGGCCGTTGGAGCGCATCCACTTCTCCACGACGGCGTATGTTTCCATCAGCTTGTTGTACGGGCCGATGTGCATGGCCGTGGCCGCGCTGACCGATGGCAGCACGAACGGCCTGATGCGCCCTTCCGCCTCGAACGGCCCGGCGACCGGGAACCCGCACTCCATGTCGGTTCCCTGCTCCGACCAGTCATGGTAGTAAACGAACGGCGGTCCCGCCATGCGCAGCCCCCGACGCCCAAGGAACTCTCCAAGCTCGCCAAACATCCGGCCGATCGCCGACGCGATGTCCTCGTTCCTCACGCTCTCCCTGATGGCCGCGGAAGGTTGCTCCGCGGTGGTGACAAGCTTTACTTCTATCATAGGCATCAAGGGGGTAAGGGCGGTGCTAGGCAATAATATAGCTCAAGGCCGCATCCGGACGATCGGAACATGCTTGCACCGTCTAGCCTCAAGGCGGACCTCCTGTCGCGATCGGTCCGCCGGACCGTTGCTGCCGGATTAGCGACTGACCGATGTGATGGTACGGCACCTATGCGTTGGGCGGGGCCAGAACGAGGCGGTCCAGGACTCCAAACGGCCTTCGGCGCCGAACAATAGTTATTTATTTAAGACTACCTTAAGGCGTTCACCCACAGCAGGTGAAATGATGGTTGAATTCAAAGCGGTCATCAATGATGTAAAGACTGGCAAGACCTATCAGGTGCCGGTCTCAGGGCATCATGCCAACTCCTTGATCGGAAAGAAGATCGGAGATGTCGTCGACGGCATCTTCGTAGGGCTGCCAAGCTACAAGCTTACTATAAGGGGCGGAAGCGACAAGGACGGCCTCCCAATGCGCGACGATCTCCCTGGCGCCAGGCGCAAGAAGATCCTCCTTACTGACAGTACCGGTTTCAACTCTCCCGAGGTCGGGCTGAGACGCCGGAAGCACGTCCGCGGCAACACTGTTGGCCCGGAGACCGTGCAGATCAACATGATCATCTCCCACGAGGGCTCCAAGTCCGTCGAGGAGCTGCTTCCCGCAAAAGAGGAGAAGAAGTAATGAAGATCAGCCAGCAGCCTGAGATCAACATAGGCATGATCGGTCACGTCGACCACGGCAAGACCACGCTCACCAAGGCGCTGAGCGGGGAATGGACGGACCGTCACTCCGAGGAGATCAAGAGAGGCATCTCCATCAGGCTGGGCTATGCTGACGCTGCATTCTACAAGTGCAACGATTGTGATAAGTACACCAACTCGCCGACCTGCCCGGAATGCGGAGGGGACGCCAAGTTCCTCCGGGCCATATCTCTGGTTGATGCTCCGGGTCACGAGACCCTCATGGCCACCATGCTGTCGGGCGCGGCCATGATGCAGGGGGCCCTCCTGCTGATCGCTGCCAACGAGCCATGCCCCCAGCCTCAGACCAAGGAGCACCTGATGGCTCTGACCATCATCGGCGTGGAGAAGATCATCATCGTGCAGAACAAGATCGACATCGTCACCAAGGAAGAGGCGATGGAGAACTACCGGGCCATCAAGAAGTTTGTCAAGGGCACCATCGCCGAGGACGCCCCCATCATCCCGGTGTCCGCTCACCACGATGTCAACATCGACAAGCTGATCGAGACCATCGAGAGCTATATCCCGACGTCCCGGACCAACATCGATGATGAGCCCCGCATGTATGTGGCCCGCTCCTTCGATATCAACATCCCCGGCTCCGACCCCCAATCGATCAAGGGCGGGGTGCTGGGAGGTTCCCTAACCCAGGGCGTTCTGGAGGTAGGGGACGAGATCGAGATCCTTCCTGGCCGGAAGGTCGAAGTGGGCGGAAAGACCTCCTATGAGAGGGTGACCACCACTATTACCTCGCTCCACAGCGGGAGCATCACGCTCAAGAAGGCCCTGCCCGGTGGCCTCATCGCTATCGGGACCAAGCTGGACCCCGCCCTCACCAAGTCGGACGGAGTTACCGGCAGATTGCTCGGCAAGCCGGACACGCTGCCGCCGGTGCTTCACAAGTTCACGATGAACACCAATCTGCTGGAGCGGGTGGTCGGAGCGGCCGAGGACCTGGTGGTGGAGAACATCAAGACCAACGAGCCGTTGATGCTCAGCATCGGCACCGCCACCACCGTCGGCATAGTGACCTCTGCCCGCGGCGACGAGTCCGAGGTCGTGCTCAAGATACCGGTGTGCGCCGACGTGGGCCAGAGGGTCGCCATATCCCGGCGCATCTCGGGCAAGTGGCGTCTGATCGGGTACGGCATCATCGAGTAGGTAGGCATGCCGGTCGTCGTCCTCGACACCAATGCCCTCCTGCTTCCTTTTGAACGCTCCGTCAATCTGGATGCCCAGCTGCGCTCTCTTCTGGGGAGCTGCGAGGTGCTCGTCCCGGGGCCGCTCATCGGAGAACTTAAGCGCTCCTCGAACAAGCATGCCAGGGCCGCGATCGGCCTGGCGTTCCACTACAAGGTGGTCGACACCGAGGCTACCGGAGATAATGCGGTGATAGAGCTGGCCGAGAAGCACGACGCCTACGTCGTGACGAACGACCGCGCTCTAATAGAAATCCTGCGGAAGAAGAGGATCAAGGTCATCCTCTTCCGCGGGGGCAGCCATCTCGGGATGGACTTTTAGACCAGCGGGATCGGCGGCTCATCAGGAGAGGTGATGTTCGGCTTCCCCAGCATCTCCACTCTCTTCTTGAGCAGCGATTCTCCCCACAGCGAGGCCGCGTAGATCGGCACCTTGTTACCGACCTGATACAGCGCCCTCGTCCGGGCGGTGGCGCGCACGTTCCTCGAGGCGCATGCGGTGATGATGTCGCTGACCTCGAACAGCGTCTTGGAATCCTCGGCTGACATCCCGCTGGTGTGAACGGCAAAGATGGCGACCTTCTGGCCGAACCGCTGCCGGACCTCCGCGGCGTCCTGCGCCCTCGCCACCGTAACAGCGACCCGCTTGTATCCGAGGGAGAATGCCATTTCCGCTCCCCTCACTTGATCGATGGCCGCGGATTCCGGCTCCAGCACGTTGTCTCGCCCGATGGCATCTATGATCTCATCGATGGGCGACGTCTCCATTATCCCTGACACGCGCCCTCCGATGCCCTGCGCCAGCTCCGGCTCCGTCACCACCACGGTGCCGGCACCCTCGCACACCAGCACCGCGGCATCGATGAGCTCGGTGGATAGCGCCATCCCGATCAGCTCGGAGATGCCGTATGATAGGAAGTCGCGCATGCGCATCTGGCGGGCAGGCGTGCACATGCCGAAGTCCTGTATCCGGAACTCGATGTTCTTGCGTATGGTATCGGCGTTAAGCTCCGTTATCCCTCTGGTCTTGAGGAACAAGGGGCAGACCTTCACCTGCGGCTCACCCACTTCGATGACCTTGCCGTCCTCGATCACAACCCTGGCGAGTCCAAGCGCTTCGATAACATGCCGGTCCATGATGATCAAGCTAGTATTCTCGCATCCTAAATCAAGCCTTTCCCCGTTCCCTCGGAAGCGACGTTCAACGGTCCGCCCGCCTTGGCACCTCCTTGTGATATCGTTCGATCGAGGTGGCCCTAATGTGCGTTTTTATACTGCACTCAGTGCTGAAAGAGGGAGACCGAACTCCCTGGGACGTATCATGCTCGAGACCAATGAGTCCTGTTCAGCCGAAGGATCGAAAGAGGTAGTGCTGGAAGTGGGGGTGCGGACCCTGCATAGTTCGTCTACCCCTCGATAGTGGGGATGTTCAACAAGTACTCGGGGAAGGCCGGGAACATCGTCATCGCTCTGGACAATAAAGGCTCATCAACCTCGCCTTTCATCTCGGTCATGCATATAGCGTCCGCGATGGGCCCCAGGGGATACGGCATCGTCGTTCGCACCGACCGCCACGCCCGCAAGGACGTGGACCTTGGTGAGGTCGGCAGGGGCCAGGCCGGGTGCGTGGAGGGCGTGAACCTCTTATCATTACGGTCACCATCATCACGAGGGCAATCGGAACAGAGGGCCGGATATAATCAATTTTTCTACGGTCCGTTCAATATGAGCCATTGACCCAACCGCGCATTTCGCGATGCGAATTCATTAAATAGCGTGTCCGGGATGAAACCATTGCTACATTTGGTAGCTACTAGAATATCATGGAGGGATGGACACGAACGAGAAGTTCTCCACTGCTCTGAAGCAGATCGCGCTGCTCGGAGGGATCAACGACTACATCGCCATCTCCTCAAGGGAGCTGGGTGAGAAACTGGACATCAGCCAGCAATCCGCTTCCAAACGTATCCTGGAGCTTCTGGAGGAAGGTTGCATCCAGAGGGACCTGGGGGCGAGGAAGCAGCGCATAAAGATCACCAAGAAGGGCCTGGATGCCCTACGCGCCGAATACTCCGAGTACCAGAGGATCTTCGAGATGAAGGACCACCTGACCATTCGGGGGGTGGTGACGGCCGGCATGGGAGAAGGACAGTACTACGTCAACCAGCCGGGGTATCAGGACCAGTTCAGGGATAAGCTGGGCTTCACGCCGTTCGAGGGGACCCTGAACCTAAGGATCGTCCCATCCGACCAGTCCAAGATGGAGCTCCTCCGCCGCACCGACGGCATCACGGTGAACGGGTTCCAGCGCAACGGCCGCACCTTCGGGGAGGTCAAGGCGTATCCTGCCACGATGCACAACGTGGAGTGCGCGGTCATCATGCCGTCCCGTTCCCACTACTCCGAGGTGATGGAGGTGCTGTGCAAGTACAGCTTGCGCCGCACCCTGGGCCTGAACGACGGTGACGTCGTCGAGGTCCGCATCTCCATGGATGAGTGATCAGTACCGCTTCGACACGTGGTCCAGGGCGGAGGCGAAGATCACCCTGCCATCGCCCGGGGCGTTGGGGTCCTGCTCCCTTGTCCAGTCGGGGTGCTGATACCTGAACATCACCCTCTCGGGGTGGGGCATCAGGCCGAGCACGTTGCCCTCAGGGTTGCATATGCCGGCGATGTTGGCGATGGTGCCGCTGGGACACCATGGATATCCGGCGTAAGCGCCCTCGGCGTCCACGTACCGGAACACGATCTGATCGTTCTCCTCCA
>DATD01000009.1:129655-183510 GCA_002504525.1 Methanomassiliicoccus sp. UBA345 | reverse complement strand
CTCGGCAGCAGGGTGGTGAACACGCACCGCCCGTGGTTCTCATGCTTGAGGTAGGTTGGCCGGCATTCGAACCGGCCCGAATCGTTGGTGTACAGCGCCGAGCGCGGCTCCTCGCTCATGATCTCGTCGAACGATGGAAGAAGACCGAGCTCTACGAGGATCTGGAAGCCGTTGCACACTCCCAGGACTGGTCGGCCGGACGACACGAAGTTCTCGACCTCGGGGCCGAGGCCGCTCCTAATGCGCGCGGCGAAGATGGCGCCGGCACGAACGTAGTCCCCGGCCGAGAAGCCGCCGGGGAACATTAGGATATGATAATCGTCAAGGTCTCGCCGCATGGACGGCGAGCAGTCCCCGATAAGCTGCTTCAGGTGCACCTTCTCCGGGTCAGCGCCGAGCATCTTGAACGCGTTGTAGGCCTCCTCCTCACAGTTGGTGCCCTCGATCCGGAGCACGCACACCTTGATCTCCTCGACGTTCATCACATCAGCCTCCACAGCGCATCGTTCCAAGCTCTTCGCATGGCCGGGACCTTCAGATCGACCTTCCTCCGGCCGTCGCGGACGACCATCCTCTTGTCCTGCTCGACCATGCCGAGGTAGACGGCGTTGGTAGCCAGGCGTTCGAAGTCGGAACGCTTCGCTGCGTCAACTTCGACAACGAAGCGGGAGTTGGACTCGGAGAACAGCTTGGTCTCGAAACTTGCGTCGCCGAGTCCGGCCAGGTCAAGCTGGAGGCCCAGATCGCCGCCGATGCACATCTCCGCCAGGGTAATCGCCAGGCCGCCGTCGGAGCAGTCGTGGCAGCTCTTTAGCAGGCCGGCCTGGCCGGCCGCCAGCACGGTGTCGACGTTCTTCGACAGCGCCGTCGCGTCCACTTCCGGGACCTTTCCTCCCTTGCCGCCGTAGCGGCGGTACAGCATGGACGCGCCCATCTCGTCCTTCGTCTCGCCGATGAGGTACACCGGATTGTGGGCGCGCTTCAGGTCGGTGGTGACGCACTTGCGAATGTCCTCGACTATGCCCACGCCCATGCAGGTGGGGGTCGGGAGCGCTGGCCCCTGCGCCGTCTCGTTGTAGAACGACACGTTGCCGGACGGTACTGCCAGGTTCATTGCGCGGGCCATCTCGCCGATGCCTCTGACGGCCTCCCGGAACTCGTACAGCCGCTCGGGCTTCTCCGGATTGCCGAAGTTCATGCAGTCGGTCAGCGCGTGCGGGCGGCCGCCCACCGCGGCGATGTTGCGGCATACCTCGTCGACGGCGCTCCTGCCGCCGTTGTAGGGGTCCTGTGAAGTGAACCAGGGATTGACGCCGACCGCGATGGCGAGACCGCGGTTCGAATCCATCAGCGGCTTGATGACCACGCCGTCGCCCGGGCCGTGGAATCCCACTTTGCCCTGCAGGGGCTTGATGACCGTGGACGCGCGAACCTCATGGTCGTACTGCATGACCATCCAGTCCTTGGATGCGACGTTCGGATCGGCCAGGGTGGAGAGTATGACCGAGTTGAGGTCCTCCGGCAGGTTGGGGGCCACGAACTCGTCGTGCGACGAGGACGTCGGAGCGGCCCACGGCCGGCAATATTCCGGCCCCTTGGTGAGGAAGTCGAGGTCGAGCTCGTAGATCTCCTCTCCGTGATAGGTAAGCCGCACCCGCTGCTCCTTGACCACGCGTCCGATGACCGTTGCCGGTATGTCCCACAGGTCGAACACCTCCAGGACGGCGTCGATGTTCTCTTCGGGCGTGGCGAGCATCATGCGCTCCTGCGATTCCGACACCCAGATCTCCCACGGTGCCAGGCCCTCTTCCTTGAGCGGCACGCGGTCCAGCTGCACGTCGGCGCCGCACTCTCCGGCCAGGGCGATCTCCCCGACCACGCACGAGAGGCCTCCGCCGCCCAGGTCCTTGATGCCCGACACTAGGCCGCGGTCGTTCACTTCCAGGCAGGCGTGGATGAGAGGCTCCTTGGTTATCGGGTCTCCCAGCTGCACCGAGCCGCGCGACTCCTCCTCGGATGATTCCTTCAGCTCGGCCGACGCAAACGTCACGCCGTGAATGCCGTCCCTGCCGGTGCGGCCGCCTACCAGTATGAGAAC
Source organism: Methanomassiliicoccus sp. UBA345 (assembly GCA_002504525.1). Lineage (GTDB taxonomy): Archaea > Thermoplasmatota > Thermoplasmata > Methanomassiliicoccales > Methanomassiliicoccaceae > DTU008. Next base: position 181,412 of record DATD01000009.1, on the reverse strand, counting down.
GTCACCAACACCTCGCACGGCGTTCTTCAGCAGCTTGTCGCGGCGCATGAACCCGACGCAGCCGACGTTGACGAGGCAGTTGCCCGTGTACGACGGATCGAAGAAGACGCCGCCGGCAACGGTCGGGATGCCGATGCGGTTCCCGTAGTCGCGGATGCCCGACACCACTCCTCTGATGAGGTACTTGGGCAGCTTCACCCCGGGAGGCGTCTCTCTAAGTTCCGGCGGCCCGAAGAACAGCGGATCGACCAGGGCGATGGGCTGCGCGCCCATGGCCAGAACGTCGCGCACGATTCCACCGATGCCGGTGGCCGCTCCTCCGTACGGCTCGATGGCCGACGGATGGTTGTGGCTTTCCACCCTGAGCGCATAAGCATGCTCGTCGTCGAAGACCATGACCCCCGCGTCGCCCTTGGCCAGTACGTCGGGGTGTTGGATGGTGAATATGTGCTCGCGAAGGAACACCTTGGATGATTTGTAGCAGCAATGCTCCGACCATGCCTGGGCGATGGACTGTATCTCCACGTCGGTCGGCAGGCGGCCTCTCGCCGAGAAGTACTTCCTCACTTCGAGCATCTCGTCGAGGCTGAGGCTCAGCCCCATGGACGCTGACATTGCCATGAGATCGCGATCCGAGGCTGAGAATAGGTCGACCTCGTACAGCGGGAACGGCACGTCCCTCTTCCGGGTGAGATCGGTCATGGTCATCACTTCAGGTCGACGCGGAAGGTCTGGATGACCGGGTTGGCCAACAGTCGGCGGCACATATCCTCGGCCGCTTCCCTCGCGGCCTCGGGCTCCGTATCCATCTCCACCTCGAAGAGTTTGACCGTCTTGACGCTCTTGATGCCCTTGAATCCCAGCAGCTCCAGGGCCTTTCGGGTGTTCTCCCCTTCGGGGTCGGCAACGCCGTGCTTGAGTTCGATACGGATATCTGCCTTGACCATGGTGACCATGTCCGAATTGGGCTCCGCTACTTAATTGTTTATCCGCACCCAGCTTCTGCGTTGTTCAGCACCGATGCCGAGCACGAACGGGGGTGCCGAGCGAGCATTCTTATCGCTCTTGCCGCTCAGCATGAAGTCCACCGCCACCAGGGCAAGCATCAGGGACCATGGTTCCACAATGGGGGACACGCTTTCGCGTATTCATCCCGATTCGGCCGCGTCGCGCCCGGCGGTCTTCCGCCCGAAGATCATGTAGCCGGTGTGGCTCAGGGTCTCGTAGGACGGTCGCACGCCCCCCGGATGAGATTCGATGGAGCGCTGGATGTTCTCCAGCGCGATCACTTCCTGATAGCCCCTCTCCCGCAGCCCGTTCATTACGTCAGCCACTTGATTGGTGTTCGGCACGTAGCCGGCGAACCGGCCCCCGGGGCGTAGGAAGCGGCCTACGTTGTTGAGCGCCAGCCACGGGTCCGGCATGTCCAGCACCACGGCGTCTACTGTCGTCGAGACGTCGACCTCCTTGATGTCGCCGAAGCGGAGGTCCCACAGCGATGCCAGACCAGAACGTTCGACGTTCTTCCTGGCCTTCTGAGCGAACTCCTCCCGCAGTTCGACGGTGATTACGCGTCCGGTCGGAGCTACGGCGTGGAGCAGTGCGATGCTCAAAGCGCCGGAACCGACCCCGGCCTCCAGGACGACGTCCCCGGCACCGAGGTCGAGGTGGAAAATGATGGTCGCCGCGTCCTTGGGTGTGATGATCTGGGGGCCACGGTCAAGCGAGCTCATCTGCTCGATGATGCCGCCCTTGAAAATGAAGAAATCCCGTCCGGCGACCTTCACGGCCGAGCCGTCCAATCGTCCGATCAGCCGGCCGGCGTCGACGACGCCGAGGCCTGGCACCTTCATCATGTCGTTCTGAATCCGGAACCAGTACCTCTTTCCACTGCCGTCGAGAATGTAGACAGGATCGCCCTCGCTGAGCATGACGCTCACATGCCGGGAGCTGATGAAAAGGTTTCGTACAGTCGCGATGAACTATGGGCGTGGCATAACGGGCCGAACCCATTCGCATCGAGATGGCGGCCCCTAATACGATCGGCTGGCCATTTTTCTTCGTTGCTATGAGCGGTATTCCGATGTTCGCAGCATCACCTCTTCCCATAGCGCATGAACGACACATACCCCATCAGGAACAGGGATGAAGCCATGATGATGCCTATGGATGCATCGGTCGCCTCGTCGTAGAATGCGAACGCCTCCACGTAGGCGAGGTTCATCTCGCCACCGGTAAGATTGAGCACATGGAGCAGACCTTCCTGCATGAGCAGAGGGTTCAGAAGCAACATCAGCTTCTTGTCCTCTGGGAACAGCATCCTTGCATCAGCGTTGGTCATGAACTGATCGATGTGCTCCTGATGATACTCCAGCGAGGCGTCGATCATTCCTCCTTCGAGCGCAGAGGTGTATGCTCCCGTGATGACTAGGAACGCCATAACCGCGATGATGACCGCAGTATGCCTCTTCTTGCTCAGTGAGGAGATGAGGATGCCGAGCATGGAGACGCTGAGCATGATGAGGAGAGGGAAGGCGGCAGATGCGAGCATGAGGCCGGCATCGATCAGGACCTCCTGGCCCATGGTGTAGATGCCGAGCAGGAATGCCAAGGCGGGTATGAGGACGGCGATAAGGCTTACCATTGCCACTACAAGGCTCTTGCTGATGAAGATGAGGCTTCGGTTCTTCCCGTAGGCGAGGATGAACCGCAGCATTCCATTTTCCTTCTCCATCGAGAGCGTGAGAGAAGAGACCATCAGCAAGATGAGCACCTCGATCGGGATGACCATCTTCCAGAAGTCGAGCAGACACATCAGTTGCTTCAGTTCCTTGTCCGCAATCGACAGGGTCATCGGCGGGTCCTGGATGAAAAACGAGTAATCTGTGGCGGCGGAGAACGCAGCGACCCCGCTGAGCGCTACGATGGCCAAGATGACGATGGGGAAGTATGATTCGGAGATGAGGAGCCGGAGGTCCTTCTTCATAAGAACGAAGAGTTCGTTCATCGGCCATCCTCCATGATCAGCTCGGAGTAAAGGTCCTCTACGCTTCTCTCGAGCAGCCTGACCTCTTGGACAAGGCCTCCCGCCTTTACAAGCTCGGACAGCCGCGCCTGCACCTCGTCCTTTTCCATCTTTACGACGATGGTATGCCCATCGTCGGACCTGTCGATCACAGCATAGCCATCCAGGCATGACAGTATCGATGGCGTGGGGTTCAGTATGGTGAACTGAACGTCCATGGTCCGGTGACATTCGGCCACGCTCTCCTTGTTGACGACCTTTCCGGCCTTGATGAACACGACGGAGTCGCAGATATTATTGACCTCGTGCAGGTCATGGGAGGAGAGCAGAATGGTGAGGCCGGATCCCTTGAGCCGCTTGATCGAGTCCCTGAGCTCGATGACCATCGTCGGATCGAGCCCGGTGAACGGCTCATCCATGACGAGAATGTCCGGGCCGTGGAGCAGCGCACGCGCGATGGCCAGCCTCTGTTTCATCCCTTTGGAGTAGTTGCGGACCGGTTCATCCCCGCGGCCGCCGAGGCCGAACTCGGTGAGCAGCTTCGTGCATGATTCCATGGGAGCGTCGACCTTGTTGTACTGCGCGAAGAACATCAGGTTCTCCATCGCTGTGAGGTCCTCATAGAACATGGGCCTGTCAGGGACAAAGCCAACGGGTTTGTCACTTTTTACCGTTACCTTCCCTTGGTCCCTGGCCTCTGCGCCCATGATGATGCTGATAAGTGTACTCTTGCCAGCGCCGTTAGGCCCCACCAGGCCGCAAACTTCGCCCCTCTCGAGCGAGAACGAGACCCCGTCGAGAGCCCGTATCTTTTTCGAGATCAGGCCGCCGAATGTCTTCGAGACGTCGGTGACAGAGATGACCATTGCACCCTCTTCGTTCATAGGTTCGTCCCCCAACTGGTCTCGCTCTTTAGATTGTAGGTCATGCCCTTATATGTATAAAAGCTAAAATAATAATTTCCACTTGTTGTTTTGACCAATATCTTCATGGATACTGTTTCTTGATCGGAGAACGGGATGCTGCACGACATTCGATACGTGGCATTTGCTCCTGGCAACAGAACAAAGTCTTCTGATATCTTATCGCCATCTCCATCTCTATATAGGCGCCCCTCGATGTGGCACTCAAGCGTCTCATTTGCCGAGCGTTTATTGTCGACAAATATCTTACATTCGACATCCGCACTGGCCGACTCGTCCATGTAATAGCTGACCTTGAAGTCGAGGCCGTCGTAGTAGAAGATGGATCTTTCACTCGGGAAAAAGCGGACAAAGTGCCTCTCGGAGTGATCATAGTAATCCACATCCATTGGGTGAATGAAGTAATACCCGGACGGTGCTTTCACGTAGATATTGCCGTTCGATGTGAGGTTGAACAACATGGCTTTACCTGCCAGAATCGTACCGTTCCAAGTGATGGAATATTCATCACTATCGTGCGTATAATCCTCGAACGTCACGATCCCATGCAGCCCGCTGCGCCTCTTATCGTAGCTCATCACCTCACTGTTGAGCCTACTATCGTTGATCAGGTGGGCAGGATTCACTTCGTCCGGTATCCGGAATATCCCGATGCTCCCGCTGATCTTGAATGCGTAATTCATCGTATTGTTCATATGAAATGTTATTGAGACCTCTTCCCCCTCACTATAGCTTGATTTGTCAGATCCCACGTAGGCCTCGACACTTTTGAAATCATCTTCTCTATCGTCAATCACCCAGACGGCGATCGCACTCATGAGGAGGATCAGGGTCATACCAGATGCCACCATGATCTTTCTTTTGTTCATTGGATTCACCGGCCCGTTTTAACCATCCTACTAAATAAAAATTATTTAAGGGGCATTATGGAATCAGCCCCTTGATGCTAATGTTTGTAAGGCAACCGACCCTGCCATCGCCCCCATCCTCACAAATATCGACCGTAGCATATGCGTTGTGCCCAGATGAGCCATAGGGCGATTTAGCACTTATATCCGCGACCACCTGCGATTCAAATTTGTATGTATGTCCACGCTCAAGCGGCAATTCGATCTCTATTATGTAGTCCCCCTCCACGTTCCCGGACGTCCAGCTCTCCGAATAGCCAACTTTTTTCTCAGCAATCACCACTTCCTTCCAGATCGGCAATTCGTAATGCCAGGGGTTTGCCGATGTATCGACCACGTTACCGATGACCGAAAGCCTAAAGGTAGCCTGATCAGCCGCATAGTTATTGGTGCTGGAGAGCCCAGCATACCAATTAATATGCCAGGCCATGGATATTCTAAATGTGCTGACTTCTGGTGCAATAGACGGTACTGTCCACATCGTACATCTAAGACCAGCGACCTCTTTCTCATGAGCCGGTGCGTCATCGGTATGAATCTGATAGTGCATGCAGATCCGGCCTGGGGCCCCATTGCAGTATGGGTCGCAGTACCTTGTGATCTTGCTTGTATCCCCTTCGGGGTACTTGTTCCAAACCTGCTCAACATTCGAATAATTGGGACTAAATCCCGTGGAGTACCATTCGCCGCTCCATGCACTTGCAGGCGGCAATGCAGTCAGTCCGACCAGCATGCCTGCCGTCAGTATCGTTGCGATGATGCTTACTCTTTTCATTCAAATCTCCTGGGACCGGGAGAACGCTCGGCGACTGATGTTCGACGCCTTTTCATGGCTACGCCCCTTAACATTTCTTCTCCGCTTCCCGCGAATAGATAATGTGTGTCAGAATATATAATTTATGTTCAATTGTATTGTTTGCGATAATATTGACAAGCACGGCCCAATTTGTTTGCATAGGTAGATATCCACCGGGGGGCCGAGATCTACATTGGAACTCAGGCTTCCTGCATTCCATGGTTCGAGGTCAATGAAACTGAAGCTCAATACATTTTTCACAGCCCTGGCGAAATCGAAGAATGAGCATTGGTTCTGTGGCACCTCTCACGGTTCAATATCTTGATAACGAATTTTCGACTTCGCTTCCGACTCCTTGCGTTGCATCTTAGGGTCCGACGCACTCCTCTCAAGCGTTGCGTATTACAACGCCCACCCCACCTGGTGCTCATCTCAAACCTCTTACTGGAGTGAACTGACGATCAGGACGGCCCGTGTGACTGCCTGTTATTACATATTTATCGGCCCGTTATATAATGGGGCGATGGCAAGCGCTGATCGGGCGGCATCAGAAAGTCGAGTGCTTAGAAAACCATTTAATACGCCCATGCCATTTGGCGGCCCTAATGGCTGACAGCTCTGTCAACACCGCCATCAAGGTTCTGTCCATCCTCCTCATCATCGGAGGCATAGCCCTCTACATAGGATGGGGCATAGCCTACGGGAGCTGGAACTTCTTCGAGTCCAAGTACATCCCCATCTATGGCCTGACGGTCGTGATGGTCCTCTTCGGCGTCCTCGGCCTGGCGCTGACCCGTCTGAAGGACTCCTTCAATTAATCCGCGCCTGGATAGACGTGGTAACGCCTTGAGTGTGGCTCTTTTCTCCCATTTATTGTGCTTTGATTGGTATAGCTTGCCTCAGCAGATAATTGCCAAACACACGATGAAAAGAAAATGATTTCGAGCACATGCATATTAAAGGTCATCACAGCAGGATGATCTCATTGGCATGGTAGAACTAAAAATGCCACATGCGCTGAATTGAATGAGCGGCGGGAGCACCATTCTTGGAGAGGCGGTGGAGTCGCTCATCGGCGCTGTCTATCTCGACGGCGTGGAGCAAGGCTCCGGCCTGGCGGGCGCGCGAGCCGTCCTTACTCAGATGGGCTTCTTTCTGGAAGAAGAATGAGGAAGAGGTTTACATCGCGCGGGCGGCGTAGACCACGGTGTCGGCCTCCTTGCCGCAGGCGAGGCACTTGCCGTGGTACTCCTCCTTGGCGTACGGCGATCCGAGGATCTTGATGTCGGCCGTCTCCTCGATCTTCTTGCCGCACTCCTCCGAGCCGCACCAGCCGAACCGCAGCCACTTCTCCGGGATGTTGTCCAGCGAATCGATGGTCGTGATCGACGCGTCCATGCGCTGCTGCGCCTTGTCCCGCATGTCCTTCGCGATCTTCAGCAAGAGCGCCTCGACATCCACGGCCACGCTGTTTCGCAGCACCGTGCCCTTCTCTCCGGTGTCCCGGCGGGCGTACGACACCACTCCGTTGGCGATGTCCCTGCCTCCGAGCTCCAGGCGCAGCGGGACGCCCTTCAGCTCCCACTTGTAGAACTTTGCCCCCGGCCGCTCGTCGCTCTCGTCCACCTGCACTCTGATGCCGGTCGCCTTGAGCTCATCGCGCAGCTGACGCGCGTTCGCGGTGATCTCCTCCAGGTTGCCCTTCGCGATGATCGGTATGATGACCGCTTGCACCGGCGCGATGTCTGGCGGGAGCACCAGCCCCTTGTCGTCGCCATGCACACCGACCACGGCTCCCAGCAGCCGCTCGCTCATCCCGAATGTGGTCTGGTGAACGTACCTCTGGTTCCCGTCCTCGTCCTCGTACTTGATGTCGAACGGCCGGGAGAAGTTCTCCCTGTAGTGATGTATGGAGCCGAGCTGCAGGCTGCGCCCCGACGGCATGTACGTATCGATTCCGACCGTGTAGTGGGCGCCGGGGAACTTGTCCCACTCGGTGCGGCGAAGCAGGAGGTAAGGCAGCGCGAGGCGCTTCATCAGCGCCTCGAGGATGACGAAGTCCTCCTCCACCTGGCGCTGCGCGTCGGCCTCGTCCTCGTGGCAGGTATGCGACTCGAAGAAGTGGATCTCCCTGACGCGGATGAATGCCCTGGTCTGCTTCGTCTCGTACCTGAAGGTGTTGACGATCTGGTAGGTCTTCAGCGGCAGGTCGCCGTGAGAGCGCACCCAGATGGAGAACATGGGATACATCGCGGTCTCCGACGTGGGCCGCAGCAGCAGACGCACGTCCAGTTCGTTAAGGCCGGCGTGGGTGACCCAGTACACCTCGGCGTCGAAGCCTTTGATGTGATCCTTTTCCTTCTTGAACTCCGTCTCCGGGATCAGCAGGGGGAAGCACACCTCGTCGTGGCTGGTGTCGTCCAGCTCCTGCCGTATGAACGTGTCGATGTGGCGCATGACCTTCCAGCCGTAGGCGGGCCAGACGTTCATGCCCTTGATCGGATAGCGCTTGTCGGTAAGGCCGGCCAGTTCGACCAGGTCGTTGTACCATTCGCTGAAATTCTCTTCCTTCTTCATGCATACCACCGTGGAGGATGAACCGTTATCGCTCCTCAGCTATTCATATCTGGCCGCGCAGCACGCGGGCGATCTGCGGCGCCACCGATATCACCGACACCTCGTTCTCGATGGTGTTGGTCGAGTACACGGCGTTGCAGCACTTCCTCAGCCGGTCCAGCGCGTTCTTCGTGAACAGGCCGTGCGTGCACACCGCAGTGACGCTCTTCGCCCCTAGGATCTTGAGCTGGTTGGCCGCCGCCTCGATGGTGCCACCGGTGGAGATGATGTCGTCGACTATGAGGGCGTTCTTGTCCTTGGCGTCGACGTTCTTGGGCGCCATCCTCACAACCTCGCCGGACAGCCTGGTCTTCTCGAGATGATCGACGTCCGCGCCGATGACCCTGGCGACCTCGCTGGCGCGCTGCATCGCTCCTTCGTCGGGAGCGAGCACCAGGTCGATGCCGTGGCCGTCGAAGAACCTCCCCACACATGGCGCGGCGTGGACGTTGTTCGTCTGCCCCTTGAACCAGTCCAGGATGATGGGCTTGTGCACGTCGATGGTGACCAAGTGCTTGGAGGAAAGTTCCAATGCCCTGATCATGACCTTGGCGCTTAGCGCCTCTCCCGTCTTGAACCGCTCGTCCTGCCGGGCGTAGCCGAAGTACGGCACCACGGTGGTGATCTTCCTGGCGCCCATGCCAGCAGCGGCGTCCTGCAGCAGCAGCATCTCCACCAGGCTGGTGTCGGGATGGGTGTTCTGGACGATGATCACCTCGTCATCGAGCTCGTCCTCCTCGATGCGCACATAGCATTCCCCGTCAGGGAAGCGGACCACATTGGCCTGTATGAACTTCGTCCCAAGTTCTTGAGCCAGGTCCTGCGCGAGCATCCTTGAAGAGGTTCCACCGATGACTAACATGAAAGGGTCATTGGCTGAACGTTTTTTAAGGCTATCTAGCCACGCCGCCATCACTCACGGCGGCTGAACCGCCGTCCGCCGGCCTCCAGGTTGAAAACTATAAATGTGCACCCTCTAATATCCACGCGGGATGCATAATATGGATATCGAGGCGGGCCTTTCCGCCCCCGGGGAGGAGCATATCACAGAGCTGCCCGCCCCCAATGTTGATCAGCCCTCGCAGGCAGCGGCCGAGCTTCTCGCTCTTCCGGCCCCCGTGCCGATGGGGATAATTTACGGGAACGTGGGCACCAACTCCTTCAATGTGTGGGTGACCGGCCCGCTGGAGAAGATGGATTACGTCCAGGTGGAACACGAGCATTCCGGATGGGTGCTGGGCCAGATCATGGACATGGAGCGCCGGACCGACCTGTCCATCGACCGGGCCAAGAGGATCCTGAACGGGGAGGAGCTGGACATCGAGGAGAAGGTGACGGCGGAGGTCAGTATCGTGGGCTACCGCGACGACCGCGGCCTGCTCCAATCCCCCCGCACCCCCTTCCGGGCCGGCCAGCCCGTTTTCAAAGCGAGCGATGAGCTCATCAAGGACGTCATAGGGCTGAAGGAGCACACTCCCACCGGAGCGTACATCGGTCTGCTGGCCGGGCACGACATCCGGGTCGAGGTGGACATCAACTCCATGGTCCAGAAGCACGTCAGCATCCTGGCCAAGACCGGCGGCGGCAAGTCGTTCATGTGCGGCGACCTCATCGAGGAACTGATGAAGCACCGCGTCACCATCATGGTCATCGACCCCCACGGCGAGTATGGCTCCATGAGGGAGAAGGGCCGCGAGCCGCAGGGGGGCAGGGACTTCGGCGTGGAGCCGCGCGGTTACGCGGAGCAGATAATCGAGTTCTCCACCGACACTTCCGCCAATCCTCTAGCCAGTCCGCTCAAGTTCACGCTCGCCAACATCGAGCCCCGCGATCTTCTTGGCTTGACGAGCATCAAGAACGGGAAGGCCTACCTCACTCCGCTGCGCAAGGCCGTGGACATGATCAAGAGCGTCAAGAGGGACTACTGCCTCAGGGACATCATAAGGGTGCTGGAGGCCGACGAGGAAGGGAACAACGCCGCGCTCATCAACGAGCTCGAGTACCTCGACGAGATCAAGATCTTCGCCGAGTCGGGCACCATGATGGACGAGCTCGTCGTCAAGGGCAAGATGAGCATCATCAACCTCAAGGGGACTCCGCCGGACATAGCCGAGCTGGTGGTGGAGCGCATCGGCACCGCGCTGTTCGAGCTGCGCAAGCTGAACCGCATACCGCCCATGATGCTCGTGGTGGAGGAAGCGCACAACTACTGCCCGCAAATGGGCACGGCAGCCTCGTCCAAGATCTTCCGCACCATCGCCGCCGAGGGCAGGAAGTTCGGCCTCGGTCTCACGATCATAAGCCAGAGAGCGGCCAAGATAGACAAGAGCGTGCTATCCCAGTGCAACACCCAGATGATATTGAAGGTCACCAACCCCAACGACCTCAAGGCCATCACCGCCTCGGTGGAAGGCCTCACGGCCGGCATGGCCGATGAGATCCAACGGCTACCGATCGGCGTGGCGCTGGTGGTCGGAGGGAACGTGCAGATGCCCCTGTTCGTTGAGGTGCGCCCCAGGGAGAGCCGTCACGGCGGCGAATCGGTGCAGATCATCTCGGCCGATGATGAGAACGAGGGCTTCGCCGATGACGATCCGGCCGACGAGCCGGAGCTAGAGGAAGAGGAGATATGAGCCAGGAGATCAGCGCCGAGAAGGTCCTGAAGTACCTCGACACCACCAAAAGGGCACTGGACAAGCTGGTCATAGCCGCCCCGGAGCGGTCGTTCAACCGCCGCCTGGCCGAGGACTTCTTGAACATGGCCACTTCCTACTACGAGGACGCGGTGCACTTCCGCGAGAGCGGCGACCTGGTCAACGCCTTCGCCGCCGTGAACTACGCGCACGGATGGCTGGACTGCGGCGCCCGCATCGGACTGTTCGACGTAGGCGGGGACGATAGGCTCTTCACCCTCTACGAATGACCCTCGGCCCTTCTAGGTCCAGGCGCAGCCGGTAGGTCGGTCCGAACCTCTTCAGCACCGCCTCCTGCTCATCAAGGTTCCCGGCGGCGAAGACCGAGTTGCCGAGCATGATCATGGAGCATGGCCCCAGGCCGTCGAGCGCGTCGAGCGCCCTGCGGACCGGATCGGTGATAATGCCGCTCTTCTCCGCGAACCCGCGGCACAGCTGCAGGAACCGCTCTACCGTCGGCTCTTCCATCAGGCGGCGGTGGCACTCCATGCCCGTGCGGGGAAGCAGGTCCCTCTCCGAGCTGAGCACCGCGGCGGTTGACATTCGAGGGCCGACGACGCATGCGACGATATCCAGTCGGTCGGCCAGCCTGACGACCTCTCCGACCGGCGGGAGCCCCTCCCGCTTTCTCAGCTCGATGCCCCCGGCCATCATGCCGGCCACGTCGCCCAGCCCGCTGTGGCAGGCGATCTCGGCTCGATGGGCGGCCTCGAAGGCACACAGGCGCTCAAGGCCCAGGATGTCGGCCACCGCGACCGTTGCCGAGAGGGCTCCGGCCGCGCTCATCCCGAAGCCGCTGCCCATCGGCAGCTGCAGAAAGGTATCGACAGTGGCGCCGATGCCGGGAGGCAACAGGTGCTCTACCGCCCTCTCGGTCACCGCGGCGGGAACCGCGACACCGTTGATGGAAACGCGCACCTCTCCGGAATCGTTCAGGGCCACGTCGCTCCTGGCGCCGAGGTGCACGCACATCCCCGCTCCCCTGGAGCCGGACGACAGCACATCGTCGTGCGGGCACGGATAGAACAGGCCGGTGATGTGGCCCGGGCAGAATCCGGTGGCCCTCATTCCCTCAACGCACCTCGTCCAGTATGCGCTCGGCCAGCTCTTTCTTGCTCCCCTCGTATCTGTTGGCCGGTCCGTCCGGCCTCAGGAGGAACGCCGTCGTTGTTCCGGCCGAGACATCGTCGAGGTCGTTGGCCACGATCAGGTCGAGGCGGTGCTCGTCCATCCGTTGGCGGGCCCGGCGCAGCAGCTCGTCCTTGGGCAGGGAGGCCTCGGCCTTGAAGCCGACCAGCACCTTGGCGTGGGGGCGCAGTGCGGGAAGAACCTTCGGAACGGGCCTCAGCTGAAGGTCGACATGATCGAGGCCGGAAGGGATCTTCTCGTCCGATGCGACGGGAGCGTAGTCGGAGAGGGCGGCGGGAACGATCACGATGTCGTTCTCCACTCCCTTCAGCATGTCCATCAGCTCTCCGACGCGACGGAAGTCCCGCTTCCTTATGTACGATGGTACCGGGAACGTCATGCGCCCGGCCCATAGCTCCACGTCGGCCCCGCGCATGTATGCCGCCTCGGCAAGCAGCGCCGCGGTCTCTCCGCTGGAGCGGTTGGTGATCACTCTCACGCGGTCCATCGGCTCCTCGGAGGCGCCGCCGATGACCAGCACTTTCCGTCCTGCCAGGTCCCCGGGGCCCAGCCGCCTGATGACGGCGGCGACGATGTCCCCGACCGGAACGATCTTGGCTTTCCTCTCCTCCATTCTCGGGCCGATCAGCTCCACGCCCATCTCCCGCAGGGCGTCCATGTTCCTCTTCACGCCGGGATGCTCCAGCATCGACGCGTGCATGGCCGGCGCCACCAGGACCGGGATGCCGCCGCCGATGGCGATGGTGGCCATGGTCGTCACCGCCGTATCGTCGATGGCCAGCGCCATCTTGGACAGCGTGTTGGCCGTGCACGGGGAGATGAGCAGAAGGTCCGCACGATCGTCGTAGCTGCCCAGCAGGTCGACGTGCTGCGTCCTTCCGTCCAGCTCGGTGATGACCTCCCTGCCAGTGGCAAAATGCATGGCGTCCGCGGTGACCAGTTTCAGCGCTTCGGGCGACATGACCGCCTGCACCTCGGCGCCATGCCGTATCAGCTCGCGGGCCAGATCGAAGCATTCCACCGCGGCGATGCTGCCGGTGATGCCCAGCACGATGCGCTTGCCTTCAAGGAGCCTGCTCTTGGAAGAGCGGATGCCCTCCGAGGGATGCATGAGGCCACATTCCCGCCCTGTGAATTAAGGTTTGTGCACTACTGGGGCGCATCCTTGACGATCGCCCATACCGCCTCGGCGACCTCCTCCAGCGGCAATGACGCGTCGATGAGCACGTAGCCGTCCTGCTCGGCGAGGCGGCGGTATTCCTCGTCGACCTGGCGCAGGAAGTCCAGCTTCTCGAACTTCTCCCGTCCGGGGCGGGAGCCCAGGCGCTCCATTGCATCCTCGGGATCGATGACCATCAGGAAGGTGGCGTCCGGCCGCAGCGTGAACGGTGCGTTGACGGTGCGCAACCACTCCGGCGCGGTGTTGCCGAGGTGCGGGCGCAGCGTCACTCCTTGATATGCGATGGTGCTGCCCACGTACCGGTCGCAAAGCACGTGGTTCCCGTCGGCCATCCATTGCCCGATCTGGGCGGTGTGCTCGGCGCGGTCGGCGACATACAGCAGCGTCTCCGTGAACGGGCTGGACGCTTCCTCGTTGCCTCTGCGCACCATGTCGCCGATCCAGCTGTCGGTCGGCTCGGCCGTCAGGACGGACCGGCGGTCGGCCGCCATCATGCGCTCGTGCATCATCCGGGCCACGGTGCTCTTGCCCGAGCCATCGATCCCTTCGAACACGAAGAACCTGCCCCGGGCGGCCGGCGTGACGGCAGCGGCCGCGGACACTTCAGACAGATGGGCCGTCATGCTCACTTCTTCTCCGTGCCGATCAGGGTGGCGCAGAACGAACAGTTCTTGGCATCGCCGTCCGCTTTCATGGCCGCCAGGTCGCCTCCCAGTCGTCGCCTCAGCCGCAGGTGGCTGAGCACCAGCTCCTTGGCCGCGTGGACCTCGTCCACTCTGCGGACCGAGGTGTTGTGAGGCGCGTCCTTCACCACCTCAGGGTCTTCGTCAGCAATGTGCAGCATGATGTCCGCGAACCGGTCCAGCGTCTCCATGCTCTCCGTCTCGGTGGGCTCGATCATCAGCGCCTCCTCCACCAGGGAAGGGAAGTATATGGTCGGCGCCATGGTGCCATGGTCCAGCAGTCGCTTGGAGATGTCCAGGGCCGAGATGTCCCTCTCTTCCTTGATCCGCCTGGCCGATACCACGAACTCGTGCTTGCGCAGCTCCCCGAACGGCATGTCGTACTTCGGCGCGAGCCGCTTTCTCAGGTAGTTGGCGTTGAGCACCGCCCCCTCCGAGGCGGCCTTGAGCCCGTCCGAACCGCAGCGGAGGATGTAGGCGTAGGCGCGGACCAGCACGGCGAAGTTGCCATGGAACGAGCGCACCTTGCCGATGCTCCGAGGCCGCTCCTCGAAGCGGTATGCTCCGTCCGTCAGAACGATGCGCGGGGACGGCAGGAACGGTTCGAGGAACGCTTTGACGCCCACCGGTCCGGCGCCCGGCCCGCCGCCGCCGTGGGGCGTGGCGAACGTCTTGTGCAGATTGAAGTGCATGATGTCGAAGTCCATGACGCCTGGGTTGGTTCGTCCCATCACGGCGTTGAGGTTCGCTCCGTCATAATAGAGCAGGCCGCCCGCGCCATGCACCGTCTCGGCCATCTTGAGGATGTCCTTCTCGAAGATGCCCAGGGTGTTGGGGTTCGTCAGCATCAGCGCCGCCGTCCGCGGCGAGACCGCCGATTCAAGCGCCCGGAGGTCCACGCGGCCCTCCGGCGAGGACGGTATCTCGATGACGTCGAAGCCGGCCATGGCCGCCGAGGCGGGGTTGGTGCCATGCGCGGCGTCCGGGATTATGACCTCCGTTCGCTTCTCTCCAATACTGTCGTGGTATGCCTTCGCGATCAGCATGCCGGTGAACTCGCCATGGGCGCCGGCGGCGGGCTGCAGGCTGACCGCGTCCATCCCTGAGATGGCGGCAAGAGCGCGCTCCAGCTCGTACATCAGGCGGAGGCTGCCCTGCACCCCCTCCTCATCCTCGGCGGGGTGGACGTCGGTGACGGTCGGCAGCGACGCCAGCACGTCGGCGTACTTGGGGTTGTACTTCATGGTGCAGCTGCCCAGCGGATAGAAGCCGTTGTCCACCCCGAAGTTCATCTGAGATAGGTTGGTGTAGTGGCGCACCACCTCGTTCTCCTCCAGGTTGGGTATGTTCAGCGAGGCGCGCCGAAGCTCCTCGGGAACGAAGCCCTCCTCCACCGGGGGCAGGGAGAAGTCCGTTCTCCCCTTCATCTCCTGGATCAGCCGGACATCGTAGTCGGCCTGATGATAGCTCACGATACCACCTCCATCGCCTCGACCAGCATCTCGATCTCCCGGTCGGTCGTCATCTCGGTGGCGGCGAACAGCATGCAGTCACCCATCTCCGGGACGTGCTTGGCCAGTGGGATCCCGCCGATGATGCTCTTGCGCATCAGGACCTTGGACATCTTCTCCGGCCTTATGGGCAGGCGGGCCGGCAGTTCGTTGAAGAACGGCGCGTCCAGCACCGGGCATTCGACCCCCTTGACCGACGCGAGGGCGTCGCGCAGCTTCCTGGCGCTGGCCATGTTGCTCCTCGCCACTGACCGGAGCCCGTCGCGGCCGACGATGGCCAGATATGCCGCGGCCGCCACGGCCATGAGCGCCTCGTTGGTGCAGATGTTGGACGTCGCCTTCGACCTCCGTATGTGCTGCTCCCTGGTCTGCAGCGTCATGCAGAACGCCCTCTTGCCCTCGGCGTCCCTGGTCAGGCCGATCACGCGGCCGGGCATCTTGCGCACCAGCTCCTGCCGGCAGCCGAACAGGCCGAGCATGGGGCCCCCGAAGTTCATCGGCGAACCTAACGACTGACCCTCGCCGATGACGATGTCCGCGCCATAGTCGCCGGGCGCCTTCAGAATGCCGAGCGATATGGGGTCCGCCCCCACCACGAGAAGGGCGTCGCCGATGGCCGCCTTCATCTCCGCGGCCTGGCGGTCCATCACCCCGAGGAAGTTCGGCACCTCGACGTACACTCCGCTGACATCATCGTCCGCCTTGCGCTTCAGGTCCTCCATGTCCGCCTCCCCGGTCCTCGGGTCGTGCGCATACTCGACGATCTCCATGCCGGCCCCGCTCACGTAGTTGCGCAGCGTGCTGCGCTTGTCGCAACTGATGACCTGCGGAATCAGGAACTTCCTCCGCCGGTTGACGCGGTAGCACATGGTGGCCGCCTCGCCCAGGGCGTTGGCCGCGTCGTAGTTGGACGAGTTGACGGCCTCCATGCCCGTTAGTTCGGCAATGTAGCTCTGGTACTCGAAGAGGGCTTGCAGCATCCCCTGGCTAATCTCCGCCTGGTACGGGGTGTAGGAGGTGACGAACTCGGAGCGGGAGACTATGGCCTTGACCGCCGAGGGAATGAATCGGCGGTACACGCCGCCGCCCATGAAGCACGGGCGGTCGTACGCGGTGACGTTGGCCGAGAGCATGTCGGTCACTTCGCGGATGACC
Organism: Methanomassiliicoccus sp. UBA345; assembly: GCA_002504525.1. Taxonomy (GTDB): domain Archaea; phylum Thermoplasmatota; class Thermoplasmata; order Methanomassiliicoccales; family Methanomassiliicoccaceae; genus DTU008. Next base: position 164,773 of record DATD01000009.1, on the reverse strand, counting down.
TCCATCTCCGACATCCCCGGCGGTATGCCGATCCCATCGGTCCTGACCGATGATGGAATGTCTGAGAAAAGCTCCTCCACGCTACCTATGCCCAGCCTCTTCAACATTCTCTCGTCCGTCATGTCCCTCGGTCACTACAGTGCGACGAGGATATTTATTCTCACGGAGGCCGACATCGGGACGCAGACGTTTCGAGGGTAGATCACCGAGCCGCTCTACCGCGCTCGTCCAGCAGGGACACGAACGCCGGCAGGGACTCCACGTCCTTGATCTCCTTCTTGCTCAACATCGACACCCTCGCCCTGATGGAATCGTCGTACTGGACGCCGCACGCCCTCAGGGCATTCCGCAGCAGTTCGGCCAGATGGCCACCCTTTCGGTCCCAGTCGGTCAGGATGATCGCGCTCCGCCCCTGCGCTGCCAGATCCTCCGCGACCCCCAGGATGCCTCCGGCGTCCTGCACCTGGACGATGTCCCCGCGGATGCCCAGCTCTTCGAGGGCGTGTCGGTCCTTCCTGCCCTCGACCAGTATGACACTCTCCCGCGCCAGTTCGCGAAGCTCCTCCAGCAGGGCCTCGAACTCATCCACCATCTCATCGGCGTCGCGCAACAGCTCCCTCCAGCCTCTCTCTGGCGTCGCAGACGGGCAGCGGCACGAACAGCGTCTTATGCCGCTCTGTCGCGCCGTGCGCGATCTCCACCCTGGCGTCCAGTATGCTCTCGAACAGCTCGCACACCGCCCGGTTGGCCCTTCCCTCGGAAGGCACCGCCCTGACCTTTACGATCAGCCGATGCCGCCACTCGTCCACCTCCCCGATGGACGGGACCTTGGCATTGGGCGTCACCATGATGTCGATCTCCGTCCCGCCCTGGACGCCGCGCAGCACCGCCGATAGGTCCACGCTCCCGTCATTCTGCCCAGGGAATGAATACCTTGCCCCGGCCCGAGAGGTGCGTCGTCGCTTAGATTCCAGAACGTCGGGCGGGATACGCTCAAATACGCCACTCTGAATTCCCTCAATCATGTCCCCTCCCGTCGAGGCCTTCGAGTACGATCATCTCACCGAGGTCTACCGTAAGGAGCAGAGGACCAAGAACGTCAGCGATGTGCGCAAGGACCTGTACGTGGTCATCAGGCAGCGATTGGACGAACTGCGCCGGGACAGTGAGCGGGAGTTCGCCATGGACCAGTTCTCCACCCGGGCCAAGCTGGCCGCCAATCAGCTGACGAAGTTCCAGGAGAAGGCGGACCAGGTGTTCGACTTCCGCATGGAGAAGATCCTGGCGATGGCCCTGCGGGCCGCGCAGGGCAACCGGGTGGAGACCAACCGGCTGACCGCCGAGGAGGTGGACATATTCGATCGGGTGGCCGCCCTGCTGAGGGAACGCCGCGCCGCTTTGCTGTCCGGCCGGGGGGTCAGCGAAAAGCATGTGCCCGAGCCGCTTGCCGAAGCCCCATACGCAGCGTTCGAAGCGCCATCCGCTCTGCCCGTTCGGCCGATCGAGGTGCCCGATGTTCCAGACATGCCGGATGCCGAGGACGAAGAAATGCTGGAGGAGGAGGGCGTTCCCGACGACCCTCTGCCCGTTCCTCCGGAACCGCAGATGCCCGCTCCTGACCTCCCCTCCGACATAGTGGTGCTGCGCATCCTGGAGGACGTTCCTCCCTTCGCCGGTCCCGGCCGCGACTATCATCTAAAGAAAGAGGACCTGGTATGCCTTCCTCCGCTCATCGCCAAGGCGCTGGTGGCGCGAAAGAAGGCCGCCATGGTGCAGATGACCAGGCACTAGAGCACGATCGAACGGACGTCCTCGGGGTCCATGAGACAGTCCACGGCGTCCTCGCCGCAGCACATCGTCCGGGCCACCGTGCGCCTCGCCAGCTCGGGCGTGTTATTGTTCTTGCTGATGTGGGCCAGAAAGATCCTGCGCCCTTCGCGGGAAGTGGTCCACAGCGCCCTGGCGCAGTCGATGTTGCTCAGGTGCCCGCGGTCGGAGCGGATCTCGGTCTTGAGCATCGGGGGATACGGCCCGTGGATGAGCATGTTGAGGTCGTGGTTCGCCTCTATCATGGCGAGGTCGACGTCGCGTAGGGCCGCGAACACCTCATCGCTCACCACTCCCAGATCGGTGGCCAGCAGCATGCTGCGGTCCCCGCATGCGATGTGGAACGCATTGGGCTCGGCGGCGTTGTGGGAGATCGGCAGCGGTCGTATCGTCAGCGGGCCGATGGAGAACGGCCGCCTCGTCTGAAAGACCATATGCTCGCACACCGCGCCGATGTTCGAGCATATGAGCGTGTTCTCGTTCGCGTAGATGGGCACCTTGTACCGGCGGGACAGGATGCCCGCCCCCTTGACGTGGTCGGAGTGCTCATGTGTCAGAAGTATTCCGGTGAGCTCCTCCGGCCCTATGCCCGCACGGCTCATCAGCGTGGTGATGCGGCGGCCGGACAGCCCCGCGTCTAGCATGATGGCGGTATCGTCGCAGCGAACGACGGTGCAGTTCCCGTCACTGCCGCTGGCAAGAACATGGACCTCAAGCCCGCTCAGATGGCATCCCACCCACACAATCCCCCCGGAATTGAAATAACTAGCGCCTGACGCCCTCGGGCGCGGGAGGACTAGTCTCCTTGCAGCTGTCCGCCTGCAGCGCACGGCACACCGACCACATGATGTCCTGTCTGGCTATGATGCCGATCAACCTGCCGTCCTCGTCGATGACCGGCAGGCGGTTCACGTCGAAGCGTATCATGGTCTCCAGGGCCTCCTCGGCGCTGTCGTCGCCGTTGATGGCGATCACCTCGTCGTTCATGACGTCGCCCACCTTCACGTCGCCGACCTCGTTGAACCGGCGGCATACGTCCTCGTTCCTGACGATGCGCTCGTACGGCAGGGAGAGGAACGACAGCGACGGGCACCCCATCTCCGGACCGACCCTTCTCGTGGCCTCCTCCAGGATGTCACTCTCCGACAGGACCCCGATCAACTTCCCATCGTCGTCCATCACCGGCGCTCCTGACACCTTCCGGCGGGCCATGATGACGGTCGCCTCCCTGAGCGTCATGTCCTCGTCGAACGCCACCGCCGGAGCGGTCATGATCTCCCTAGCTAGCGTCATGCGGTCCTCTTTGTTCCATTTCAGTAATAACTGTTCGCCGTTCCTGTCGACTGGGGGCGGTAGAGACAGGTCGCGAAAGGCTTATGTACATCCACTTTCTTTAGCGGCCTGAAAGGGGCCCGTAGCTCAGCTAGGTAGAGCAATCGGCTCTTAACCGATGGGCCGAGGGTTCGAATCCCTCCGGGCCCGCTCCTTTCTCCTTTTTCACCCTTCATCATGCCATCTCTCCATGTGCCTGGTATGCGTGTCCAGGTACGCTCCGGGGAAGAAGTGCCGATCGTAGAACCCCAGGTCCAGATGGTGAGCCCGCAGGTACACCAGCACCCAGATGGTGGGCACCGTTCCCGGGAATTTGCCGAAGCGGTCCAGGGCGTGCTGGGCCATCAAGCTCACGCAGTCGATGAACCTCTCGTCGTGCCGGCGGGCCGAGTCTCTTACCTTTCTGCTCTCCTTCCACGCGCCGGGCGTATCGGGATGGAAAGGCCCTCCCGGGCCGAACTTCCTCTCCACCACGCGCTCCACCGCCGAGCGCATGTCCTTGAGGTGCGGAGGGCAATGACCCTCGAACACCCATCCAGGCCAGTAGTGTTCGGCGCCGCCCATATGGCGTCGGCGTCATATCGGAACCCCAGCCCCGGCACCTGGGGATCGCCGCTGGCCCCCAGCACGCTGAGCGGGTTGACGCCATCGAACATCCATCCCCCCAGGCCCATGGCCTGAAGCATGAGCATGCCCGAGTATCAGGCGATCGACACCTCTGCCGAGCACTCCCCGATCATCTGCTGCTCCACCAGGCTCAGCGGCAGCGGCGGTTTTCCTCCCACCAGGTCGGAGAAGCGCTCCAGCCCGGTGACCGGCTCTCGGTTGAATCGTCGTAGATGCCCAGCCCGTTCTGCACCAGGTAGCACAGCGCCAGCAGCATGTGCTGCGCGACATCGGCCGCCGGGATGATGAGCAGACTCCCCGGCCGGTTGACGCATCAGTGGTTGTGTGATCCCACATGCTCGTCCTGCGGCGGAAGGTTCATCCTACAGCCGCGCAGCTTGACGATCCTCGATTTCTGCCCCTTCAGGTAGTCGATCAGCGGGCCGTCGGCCGGCCCGTCGCGGGACGGAAGGAAAAAGGTGCCGTCATCGTCGGTGAAGAACACCTCGGTGGTGTGGAACCCGGCGCTGGACGGGAACGCCCTTCTCCACGCCGAGCCGCTGTAGTTGGGCAGCTGGGGCGAATAACGAGCGTTGAACGGCAGGGCGAAGTGATGCCCGGTGCAGCCGTAGCCGCAGACAGGACCACTCCCCGCTCCGTCGCCGTCAGCGGCAGAGGCTTTTCGTCCGACAAGTACTGGAGCTCGCCGGCCGGTATGGTGGCGCCCATGGAGAACCGCCTTGCCCGGCGACCCACCATTGCACCGTAGAGCGGATGCGAGGCGACGTCCCGCAGGCCCGGGGGCTCATCGTGCATGTTCAAGCATTCCAGCCCCCCTGTATTTATGGCAGCGCCCAAAACCTATTTGGCCGGGCTGCGTTCTCCCACGTGACCAAAGGTCCCGGGAGGCCGCCAAATGAGATACATCTACTTCATCGGCACAGCGGGGAGCGGTAAGAGCTCCTTGGTCAAGGCGTTCAAGGAATGGCTTGACCTGCACAGCATCGACACCATCGTGGTCAACCTCGACCCCGGAGCGGACTTCGTACCCTACCAGGCGGACGTGGACATCCGGGACTGGGTGAACATCGCCGATGTGATGAAGGATTACTCGCTCGGCCCCAACGGGGCGCAGGTGGTGGCCGCCGACCTCATGGCGCTGAACAACCGGGAGTGGACCACCGTGGTCAAGGAGTTCCGCGCCGACTACTGCCTGGTGGACACCCCGGGCCAGATGGAACTGTTCGCCTTCCGCTCGTCCAGCAACACCATCATCGATGAGCTGGGTAAGGAGGATGGCTTCCTCGTCTTCCTCTCCGACCCTACGCTGGCCAAGAGGCCCAACGGCTTCGTCTCCGACCTCATGCTGTGCGGGATCACCCAGTTCCGGTATGACCTGCCGATAATGAACATCATATCCAAGTCGGACGTGCTCACGGAGGAGGAGGTCGAGGAGATGCAGGGATGGTCCCGCGACCCCTATGCACTATACAACGCCCTCACCGACACCGACATGAGCGCCCAGTCGATCATGAGCATCGAGCTGTTCAAGGCGATGGAGAGCGTGGGGATGTACAAGGAGATGTACCCCGTGTCCGCTGAGGAGGGAACGGGGATGGAGGACATCTATTCCATGATACAGATGTACTTCGAGGGCGGCGAGGACATCGGAAAGAACGCCTAGAGCATCCTCTCCGCGCCGGACGCCTCTGGGGCGTCGCCGTTCATCGACAGGCGGATGCGAAGCCGTCCGTCCTCTACGAACACGTAGCCACAGTTGAGCGTGGCGGCGTACAGAGGAATCTCTTTCCCTCCGGTGTTCACCACTCGAAGCTCCTCTCGAAGCATGCCGGCGGCCACCAGCTGCCGGATCCTGCGGAATGCGACGGCCACCGGCACGCCGGATGAATGGGATATCTGGACCGCCGACATCGGCCGGCACATCGCCGACCTCATTATCCTGGTGGAGTGACCATCAATAGGGGCGTAAGGCATGCCCAGCGAGCTCATGAATGCGACGACGATTTCTAATATATATAATAGGTTAGCTAATAATGTCAACCCTGATTATACGAACAGATAGATGGTGGATAAAGAAAGGGGACTGAAGGGGTTTCAGGCGAACATCACGCCGCTCTCCACGATCTTGTTGACCTCGTTGTCCAGGACCTTGACGATGGCCCTCTCGAAGTCGATCATGGAAACGCTGTCGCGGTTGTCCCGGATGGCGAACATCCCCGCCTCGGTGCAGATGGCCTTGATATCGGCGCCGGTGGCGCCGTCGGCCTTCATGGCAAGGTCGCTGAGCACGATGTTGTCGTCGATGCTCATCTTCTGGGTGTGGATCTTGAGGATCGACAGGCGGCCCTCGTAGCCGGGGACGGGGATCTCGATGATCCTGTCGAACCTCCCGGGGCGCAGCAGCGCGTCGTCCAGGATGTCCGGGCGGTTGGTGGCGCCGATGATCTTGACCTCGCCTATGGGGTTGAAGCCGTCCAGCTCGGACAGCAGCTGCATCAACGTCCTCTGGACCTCCCTGTCGCCGGAAGTGGCGACCTCCAGCCTCTTCGCCCCGATGGAATCGAGCTCATCGATGAACACGATGCTGGGGGCCTTCTCCTTGGCCAGCTCGAACAGCTCCCGCACCAGGCGGGCCCCCTCGCCAATGTACTTCTGGACCAGCTCGGAGCCGACGAAGCGAATGAAGGTGGCATTGGTCTGGTGGGCCACCGCCTTCGCGAGCAGCGTCTTTCCCGTCCCGGGAGGTCCGACCAGCAGCACGCCCTTTGGCGGCTCGATGCCCACCTTCTTGTACAGGTCGGGCTTCAGCAGCGGGTCCTCCACGGCCTCCCGGACCTCCAGGATCTGGTCGTCCAGCCCGCCGATCTGATCGTACGATATCGCCGGCTTCTCGATGATCTCCGCCCCCACCACTATGGGGTCCAGGGAGGGAGGCAGCACGCCCATGACGGCCAGCGTCTGCTTGTTCAGCGCGACCCTTGAACCCACGATGAGGTCCTCCATGGGAACGTACTCGGAAGTGGACACTATGAAGTCAGGCCCGGTGGAGGACTTGACGATGACGCGGCCGTCGGCAAGGACGTCCTTAATGGCGCCTATGATCAGCGGAGGCGACTTCAACCGCTCCATCTCGGCCCGCATGCGCTTGAGCTCCTTCTGCAGTCGGAAGAGCTCGCTCTCCACGTAGCGCTTCTCCCCCTCCACTCTTCTGATCTCCTCGAGGAGCTCTCCGTTGCGCCTCTCTAGGACCTCGACCTTGTCCTTCATCTCGGATACGAGCTCTTCCAATTGGGGTTCCTTCAATGGCTCACCTCGGCGACGATTACAATAAGGGCTGAGCTATAAGACCGTTTCGCAGGACCAGTGATCGGAACGCGATGGCCAGACAGCAAACTTCCCTCGGCGCAGGACACCCCCCCACGCTCTCCGTCCTGATGTGATATATGTCATCCGGCATTATTATTCCTGTGCCCGACCTTCCCGAACTCAATAATACGCGAACCGGCGCGATGCGCAACAATGTCCTTAAATCATGGTAGGGGCTTAGTCAGCCGACGAGAAATGATCTGCGAGATGTGCGGCAAGGATTCCGACTTCGTTCGGACCATATTTCTAGAGGGGGCCCAGCTCAAGGTCTGCAAGGAATGCGCCCACTTCGGGGAGAGCCCCGAGGGGAAGGGGGCCTCCAAGAAGGGGAAGGGAGGGGCCGCCCCTCCCAACCGGGCGGTGGTCTCGGAAAGGCTTCAGGCGCGGGAGAGGAGAATGCGCTCCCGGGACGTCTTCCAGGAAGAGACGGTGGTCGACCTTGTGACCGATTATGACAAGGTGATAAGGGAGGCCAGGATGGCCCGGGGCCTTAAGCAGGACGAACTGGCGTCCAAGGTCAACGAGAGGAGCAGCGTCATCGCCCAGCTGGAGAGCGGCTCCATGAGGCCGAGCGATCAACTCATCAAGAAGCTGGAGCGGGAGCTCAACATCAAGCTCACCGAGAAGGTCACCCTGGTGAAGCCGGAATCGTCCGGAAGCAAGAAGGTGCTGACCCTGGGCGACCTGATCAAGAAGAAGTGATCATCGGGATAGGACCTCCTCTCTCACGGGACCGATGAGCCCGGAGACGTCCACACCGAGGTCGCCGGCCACGATGATGGCCGCCACCTCGACATCGACGCCCAGGCGCTCCTGCGCCTTGTTAACCCTGGCCACGGCGTCCCTCTTCTTCAGCCCGCCCTTGGTGGTAATGAGATGGACCAGCTGGGCGAACAGGGAAGGCTCCTCCTTCTCTCCGGCCAGCACGTCGTGGCTCGGCCGGAACGACAGCGGCGCTTCGATGTCCTTGTAGTCGAACGACGGGCTGAGGTACATGTCGGTGCGGACCAGCAGTCCGCGCTTGATGGACAGGTCCATCAGGCGCTGCGCTTCCTGGGGGGTGAACCACCGGAAGTCCAGCGACACCGCGAACTGGAACTCCGCCTCCGTGAGGACGTTCTTGCCCTTGCGCTTGTACAGCACCGCCAGGCAGGTCTCTAGTTCTCCCATGCGTTCTTCCGAACGCCCCTCTCCATATTTCAATCTCCCCCCGCCCCGCGGCCGGTTCGGAGCGGGTGGCCGCTCCACATCGCCGGAGCGAACACGTCCAGTCTTCGCGTTTTCTTCTTTGGGAATCCCTGGGAGGAGGTATGTCCTCACTAAACTTATATAGAAGAACAAACATTCAACGGAAGCTTAGCTAGGAGATCCTAGCTGGTCACGACTGACATTGGAGGCAAATATATGGGAATGGGTAATACACCGATCTTCATTCTGAAAGAAGGTACCAAGAGGGACAAGGGCAAGGATGCGCAGTTCAACAACATCCAGGCCGCAAAGGCCATCGCCGACGCGGTCCGCAGCACCCTGGGACCCCGCGGTATGGACAAGATGCTCGTTGACAGCCTTGGAGACGTCGTCATCACCAACGACGGCGTGACCATCCTGAAGGAGATCGACGTGGACCACCCTGCCGCTAAGATGCTGGTGGAGGTCGCCAAGACCCAGGACGAGCAGGCCGGGGACGGGACCACCACCTCGGTCATCCTGGCCGGGGAGCTGTTGAAGAAGGCCGTAGACCTTATCGAGTCCAACATCCACCCCACCATCATCGCCGGCGGCTACAGGCTCGCCGCTGCCAAGGCCCAGGAGGTACTGGACGCCGTTTCCACTCCTGTGGACATCAAGGATGCGGAGTCCCTCAGGCTCATCGCTGAGACGTCCATGATCTCGAAGTCCGTCAGCGGCTCCCGCAAGGGCCTCGGCGACCTCGCCGTGCAGGCCGTCACCGCCGTCGCTGAGAAGAGCAACGACAAGTGGAACGTCGACATGGACAACATCCAGATCGTCAAGAAGACCGGCGCTTCCATGGACGACACCGAGTTCATCCAGGGCATCATCATCGACAAGGAGCCCGTCCACCCGGCCATGCCCAAGAAGGTAGAGAACGCCAAGATTGCCCTGCTCGATGCGGCCATCGAGGTCCAGAAGACCGAGATCGACGCCAAGATCGAGATCACCGACCCCTCCCAGATGGCCGCTTTCCTGGCCGAGGAGGAGAACATGCTGCGCAAGATGGTCGCGAACATCAAGGCCTCCGGCGCCAATGTGGTGTTCGTTCAGAAGGGCATCGACGACCTGGCCCAGCACTTCCTCTCCAAGGAAGGCATCTTCGCCGTCCGCCGCGTCAAGAAGTCCGACATGGACAAGCTTGCCAAGGCCACCGGGTCGACCGTGGTCACCAAGCTCGAGGAGCTCACCGCCGACGAGCTGGGATGTGCCAGCATGGTGGAGGTCCGCAAGGTCGGAGAGGACGAGCTCACCTTCATCACCGGATGCAAGAACCCCAAGGCCGTGTCCCTCATGCTGAGGGGAGGCACCGAGCACGTCATCGATGAGGTGGAGCGCTCCCTCGACGACGCGATGTCCGTGGTGGCGGTCGCCATCGAGGACGGAAAGATGGCCACCGGCGGCGGTTCCACCGCGTCGGAGATCGCCCTTCGCCTCCGCGAGTACGCCGCCACCGTGGGCGGCCGCGAGCAGATCGCCATCGACGCCTACGCCAGCGCCATGGAGGTCATCCCCACCGCTCTCGCTGAGAACGCTGGACTGGACCCCATCGACGTCCTCATCAACCTGAGGAAGGCGCACAAGGAGGGCAAGGTCAATGCCGGCCTGAACGTCTACACCGGCAAGATCGTCGACATGAAGGTCGAGACCGTCATCGAGCCCATCAGGGTCGGCCGCCAGGCCATCAACTCTGCCACCGATGCCGCGGTCATGATCCTCCGCATCGATGATGTCATCGCAGCCCGCGCTGGTGCCGGCGGCGGCCCCGGGGCCGGCGGCGCGCCTGACATGGGCGAGGACGATTAAACACGACGGGGGGGTGCCAACCCCCCTCAAACCTCTTGACATTTCTGCATCGGACGAGTCCCACTTTGGGAAGGTGCCACAATGGATAAGCCAGAAAAAAGTCCAGAATGCGGAGAGGGCGCCGACCTCTCCGACGAGATCGAATCGCTGAGGGCACAGATGGAGACAAAGAACGAAGAACTGTCCCGACAGGCCGCCCTGTCCCAGGACTACCTCGACACTGCCCGCCGCGTTCAGGCGGAGTTCGAGAACTACAAGAAGAGGGCGGCAAAAGAGAAGGAAATGATAATGAGCTGCGCCAACGAGCGCCTGCTCTTCGACATCCTAATCGTGTATGACGATCTGCAGCGAGCCCTGGAGGCCGACTGCGACGCCGACGAGCTTAGGAATGGCGTTTCCAAGATTCACACTAACCTGGCCGCCCTCCTGAAGGACAGCGGCGTTCGAGAGATCCCCACGGATGGCAAGTTCGACCCCACATGCCAGGAAGCTCTGGCGACTGGAGAGGGGGAGGACGGCGCCGTCCTTGAGGTGTATCAGAAAGGGTACTTCCTCGGCAGCAAGGTGCTGAGGACGTGCAAGGTAAAAGTAGCAAGGAGCGAGTGATTACAATGGCAAAGATCATAGGAATAGACCTGGGTACGAGCAACTCCGCGGCTGCGGTCATGGAAGGCGGCCGGCCGACCGTCATCCCCAGCGCGGAAGGGACCAGCATGGGAGGGAAGGCCTTCCCGTCGTACGTGGCGATCACCAAGGAAGGCGAGCTTCTGGTGGGCGAGCCGGCAAGGCGCCAGGCCGTCACCAACCCCGAGGGCACCATCGCTGCGGCCAAGCGCAAGATGGGCACCGACTTCAAGTTCAATGTTCACGGGAAGGAGTACACGCCCCAGCAGGTGTCCGCCTTCATCCTGCAGAAGATCAAGCGCGACGCCGAGGCGTTCCTCGGCGATACCGTTGACAGGGCGGTCATCACCGTTCCCGCATACTTCAACGACAACCAGCGCCAGGCCACCAAGGACGCCGGCACCATCGCCGGCCTGGAGGTCGTAAGGATCATCAACGAGCCGACCTCCGCGGCGCTGGCCTACGGACTGGACAACCAGGGGAAGGACCAGAAGATCCTAGTGTTCGACCTCGGCGGGGGCACGCTCGACGTCACCATCATGGACTACTCCGAGGGAGTGTTCGAGGTCCTCTCCACATCGGGCGACACCCAGCTAGGCGGCACCGACATGGACCAGGCCCTCATGAACTACGCCACGGCGCAGTTCAAGAACGAGACCGGCATCGACCTGACCAAGGACAAGATGGCCATGTGGCGGGTGAAGGAGGCGTGCGAGAAGGCCAAGATCGAACTGTCCTCCACCATGAACACCGAGATCAACCTCCCTTTCATCACCGCGGACCAGAACGGCCCCCGACACCTTACCATGTCCATCACCCGGGCGAAGCTGGAGGAGCTCGTCAATCCGACCGTGGAACGCTGCAAGGGGCCCATACAGAACGCCCTCAAGGACGCCGCCCTCACCGCCGACCAGGTGGACAACATCATCATGGTGGGAGGCCCGACCCGCATGCCCATCATACAGCGGTTCGTCGAATCGGTCGTGGGCAAGAAGGTCCAGCGCGGGATCGACCCCATGGAGTGCGTGTCGATGGGCGCGGCCATCCAGGGAGCCGTCCTGGCCGGCGAGGTCAAGGACATCCTACTGCTCGACGTGACCCCGCTGTCCCTGAGCATCGAGACCCTGGGAGGCGTGGCGACCAGGCTCATCGAGCGCAACACCACCATCCCGACCCGCAAGAGCCAGGTGTTCTCCACCGCCGCTGACCGCCAGGACAGCGTGGAGGTCCACGTGGTGCAGGGCGAGAGGGAGATGGCCGCCGACAACGTCTCGCTGGGACGGTTCCAGCTGACCGGCATACCGCCAGCTCCGAGGGGCGTCCCCAAGATCGAGGTAACCTTCGACATCGACGCCAACGGGATCATCAACGTCTCCGCCAAGGACCTAGGGACCGGAAAAGAGACGAAGATCACCATCAGCGCCTCCACCAAGCTGTCCCAGGAAGAGATAGACAAGATGGTCAATCAGGCAGAGCAGTTCGCCGACGAGGACAAGAAGAAGCGGGAGAAGGTCGAGCTGATGAACCAGGCCGATACCCTCCTGTACACCTCGGACAAGACGCTGGAGGACCTGGGCGACAAGGTCACCGCCGAGGAGAAGGAGAAGGTGAACAAGGCCGCCGATGAGCTTCGGGAAGCGATGAAGACGGACGACGCCGACGCTGTCAAGGCAAAGCTGGACGCCCTCACCAAGGAGCTTACTGCCGTGTCGACCCGCATCTACCAGGAAGCGGCCGCTCAGCAGCCCCAGCAGGGAGAGCCGGCCGGCCCCTCGCAGCCAGGCGCTGAAGACAAGGGCGGAAAGGGCGACTTCACCGACGCCGACTACCACATAGTTGACTGAAGGAAAGTCCATGGAGAAGCGCGACTACTACGAGTCCCTGGGGGTCCAGCGCGACGCTTCCGCCGAAGAGATAAAGAAGTCGTATCGCAAGCTGGCCCGCCAGTATCATCCCGACGTCACCAAGGAGGATCCCAAGGTGGCGGAGGAGCGGTTCAAGGAGATCTCGGAAGCGTACGAGGTGCTCGCGGATGAGAAGAAGCGGAGCCTGTACGACCAGTACGGCCACGCCGGTGTCAGCTCGCAGTTCCAGGACGGCAACTTCAACTGGAGCGACTTCTCCCACTACGGGGACGTCCGGGACATCTTCGGCGACCTGGGCGGCTTCGGCAACATCTTCGACATGTTCTTCGGCGGCGGAGGCCGGCAGCAGCAGCGCGCCGGCGGCCGCGACATGCGGATGGACTTGGAGATCACGCTGGAGGAGGCGTTCAGCGGCGTCAAGAAACGCATCACCGTGCCCAAGTTCGACCGGTGCGATGCCTGCCAGGGCACCGGGGCCAAGGGCGGCAAGGTCGTTCCATGCCCCGACTGCGGGGGCACCGGGCAGGCCCGCCGCACGCAGTCCCGGGGCTTCGCGCAGTTCGTCTCGGTCGGCCCATGCCCGCGATGCCGCGGCTCCGGCCGGGCGCCTGGCTCATCGTGCCTGGAGTGCGATGGCCGGGGGGTCAATCAGCGCACCTCGCAGATCGATCTCGACATCCCCAAGGGGGTCGACACCGGCTCACGGCTGCGGATCCCGGGGGCGGGGGAGATCGGAAGCCCCGGCGCCCCGGCCGGGGACCTTTACGTTGTCATCAACGTCCGGGACCATAGGCTGTACCGCCGCGACGGCGCCGACCTGCTGATGGAGGCCGAGATGAGCTTCCCCACCGCGGCGCTGGGAGGGGAGATCGACGTCAAGTCGCTGGACGGCACTGCCAAGGTGAAGGTGCCCCCTTCGACGCAGCCCGATACGGTCTTCCGGCTCAAAGGCCGCGGCATGCCGGTCCGCGGCGATCTGCGCGGCGACCTCTACGTCCGCATGAAGCTCAAGGTGCCGGAGAAGCTCAACAATGAACAGAAGAGCCTGCTGAAGCGCCTCGATGAGATCGAGGGCCAGCAGGCCAACCGTCCTTTTTCCAAGCTCAAGAAGAAGCGTTGAACGGACATCAAAAAGAATGAAGTAGCCCTCCGGCGCTCCTCGAATCATGCCCCGATGGTTCTCGCGGTCGCTGCAAGGCTACGACCGCCGGCTGTGGATGCTATTCGGCGGACGCGTGATCGCGGCCACCGGCTTCTCCATAGTCATGCCCTTCCTCTCCATATTCCTCTACACGAAGATGGGGGTGCCCATGACCATCGTGGGCATGATCTTCCTCGGCAACGCCCTGTCCGGGGCGGTCGGGCAGATCATCGGCGGGGAGCTGGCCGACCGCCTGGGCCGCCGCCCGGTGATGTGGACCTCCATGGCCGTGCGCGGCGCGGTGTTCCTGCTGCTGTCCCTTGCCATAGCCGAGATGGTCGACCTCAGGCTGATCTCCGCCCTTCTCATGGTGTCCTCGTTCACTGGTTCCCTGTTCGAGCCGGCCACCAACGCCATGGTCGCGGACCTCGTCCCGCCAGGCCGCAGACTGGAGGCGTACAGCATCCTGCGGGTGGGGCAAAACATCGGCTGGACCCTGGGGCCGCTGCTGGGCGGCATACTGGCGATGCTCTCGTACGCCTCGCTGTTCGTGTTCACAGCCCTCACCAGCGTGGTCGTGGCGGTCATCATATTCACCAAGCTGGCCGATCCCCGCCGCACTGCGGGCCAGGTCGACCGCTTCCGCCCCCGCGACCTCCTCAGGATCGGGAAGAACAGGGCGTTCCTGGTGCTCTGCCTCGCCTCCATCCCGCTGTCCGTCGTGCTGGGGCAGATGACCTCCACCTTCGCGCTGTTCTCTGAGGACGTGGTCGGGATATCGGTGGCGGAGGTCGGCTACCTGTACGCGCTCAACGGTGCCATGGTGGTGTTACTGCAGCTTCCCATGGCCAGGTACATCAACCGCTTCAGGATGTCCCACGTGCTTGCCGCGGGAGCGCTGATGTACGCGGTCGGCTACCTCATACTGGGCGCTGCCTCGGACATGTGGATCCTGGTGGTGTCGATGATCATCACCACCCTGGGGGAGAACACCACCTCCCCGGCCAGCACCAACCTGGTGGCGAACATCAGCCCGGAGAACGAGCGCGGCCGGTACATGGGGGTGTCGGGCATCTTCTACACCTTCGGCTGGTCGGTCGGACCCCTGGTGGGCGGCGTTCTCTACGATTCACTCGTGGCCGATCCGGTGGTGCTGTGGGCGTCCATCGCCTCGATCTCGCTCCTCAGCATGGCCGGGTTCGCCCTCCTGGGCAGGATCATACCCCGCGCCGTCGACCGGGTGGACGGCAGAGCGTCGGGACCTCAGGCCGGCTGACGCCGCCTGGATCCAGGGCAAGGGCGCTTATGGCCGCCGCGGCGGCGTAGAGTGCGGTCCGACCGGCCATCTGGCGGCGTGCGACAGAGTGATATGCATCCGACGCCATCTCCTTGTTGGATGAAGGTCATCGGCATCATGACCGCCAATTTTCGCTTCTTCTACGAACTGGTCCAGATGCTCAAGGACCACAGGGAGCCATTCGTGGCGCTGGACTTCGACGAGGACATCCCTGCCAACGTGGGGGCGATCATCACCACCAGGGAGGAGGGGCCGAAGGTGCGGTTCCGCCGGGTGGTGGCCGAGGACTCGCCGGCGATGGCTTACAAGCTGGCCCGCAGCCGCCTGAACGGTAGGGAGCGGTTCTATACCATGGTGGTCGGCATCGATCCGGGCAGGAGGCCCGGTCTGGCGATCATCGGTGATGGCAGGGTGTTGTTCGCCGAAACGGTAAGCTCCCCGGAGGCGGTGGCCGGTGAGGTGGTCCGCTTCGGCCATGGCGTCGGCCACGAGCGCCTGGTGGCCAAGGTGGGCCATGGCGACCCGACCAACCGTGATAGGGTCATACGCGCCATATGGAACGTGGTAGACGATGTCGAGGTGGTGGACGAGCGGGGCACCACCCGCCGGACGGATGAGCCGGACGCCGACGCGGCGGTGAGCATAGCGATGCTGGCCGGCCGCCGGCTGCCGTTCCCGCCGAGGGTGGAGCCTACCGCCGGGGAGGTCAGGGACATCCAGCGTCTGAGCCGCATCGAGAGCGGGGGGCGGGTCACCATCTCGACCGAGCTGGCCGAGGCGGTGGCTCGCGGCGATCTCACTCTGCCTGACGCTCTGAGGGTACAGGGCAGAAGGTCCTCTCGATGACGGTGCTCTTGGAGATGTATGGCAGCTTTGCCAATATCATGCCCTCCACCGTGATGGGGTCGAGCTTCCGCGACAGCTCGATGGCCATCTCCAGCTTGGCCCGGTTGTCCGCGTAGATGGTGAACAGCGGCTCCCCCTCGCCCACGCGGTTCCCCTTCTTCTTGTGCAGCAGGATGCCGGCCCCCTTGTCCTTGGGCGCCCCGGCGGCGCGGGCCAGCCGGACCAGCTGCTTGTTCTTTATCGCGTTCACGTAGCCGCACATCTTCGAAGAGACGTCATAGGTGAACTCGCCCACCTTGATGTCCTCGGAGCGGATGTTGGGGTCGCCGCCCTGCGCGGCCACGATCTCGCGGAACTTCTCCAGCGCCTTTCCCGATGCCAGGATCTCCCTCGCTCTCGCCTCGCCCCTATGGATGCCGCCCATCTCCAGCACGATGCCGGCCATGCCGGCGGCCTTCTCGATGACGCTGGACGGATGAGGGTCGCCTTCCAGGATGCGGATGGCCTCCCTCGCTTCCAGGGCAGGCCCGATGGCCCTGCCGACCGGCTGGTCCCCGTAGGTGATGGCGACCTCCACGTGCATGCCGAGCCGCTCTCCGAGCTCGACGAAGTCCTTGGCGAAGGACTGGGCCTTCTCCATGGTCGGCACCTTGGTGCCCTCGCCCACCGGGATGTCGATGGCCAGGAACTCCGCCCCCACCGCTTTCTTCTTGCTCATGACCGAAGCGAGCAACTGGGCATGGGGGTCGATGCCCAGAGGATACTCGACCCGGATGATGACGTCGTCGGCCGGGGCCAGGTTCATGGAGCCGCCCCAGGCCAGCGCGCCGCCGGTCGTTTCCGCGATGGTGCGCAGCTTGTTGGAGTCCAGATCGACGTTGGCGAACACCTCCACGATGTCCGCGGTCCCCGCCGCCGAGCTGATGGCGCGGGAGGACGTCTTGGGAAGCAGCAGTCCGGCCGCCGCCACTATGGGAACGACCAGCAAGGTGATCTTGTTCCCGGGGCATCCGCCGATGGAGTGGAAGTCGAACACCGGGGAGCGGTCGAACTTGATGACCTCCCCGGTCTCCACCATGGCCATGGTCAGGTCGGCGGTCTCCCGGATGTTCATGCCGTTGATCTCCAGCGAGGTGACGTACGCGGTCAGCTCGATGTTGCTGAGGCTGTGCTCGGCGATGTCGTTCACGATGGTCCGGATCTCCGCCGTGGTTAGCTCCTTCCCGGCCATCTTCTTCTTGATGAACTCCACCGAGGCCGGCCTGGAGGTGGCGACCACCTCTATGATCTCGTCGGCCTCCGGGCCCAGCTCGACATACGCGCGGCCGAGTATGCCCACCTCTCCGGGCTGCACCACCGTGTCGGTGGTGTGGACCAGCGTCACCACGGCGCTGCGCTCGTGCTTGACCCGAACGCGGTCCTGTTCTCTCACGCCCATCTCCTTGGCGTCGTCCACGTGCAGAACGCAAGTGTACTCGGCCGATTCCATGTCGATGTACTTCGCTTTAAGCTGCATTTTCATCCCCACTTCTTGATCGCTTGAAACAGTTCCTTGTGATCGGCCGCGTAGTCCTTGAAGGCGATGCCGGCCGAGGCGGCGTCGACCGCCTGGGACATTGCCATGGCCCCGCCTCTGACCCCTCCGGGGTGGCCGGCCACTCCGCCTCCCGCCTGGATCTGCACGTCCAGCCCGGTGATCTTGACCAGCGGCTCGATGAGGGCGGGGTGCATGCCGCCCGAGCATACCGGCATCATCGGCTTGTACGGCACGCTGGTATCGACGCACGCCTGCTGGTTCGCCAGGTCCTCGCTCGATGACCCGCTCATCTTCCCCACTCCGAAGGTGCCGACGTGCAGGGCGTCGCCGCCGCACATCCGCACCAGCTTGGAGAACACCGGCATCGCCACGCCAAGGTCCGGATTGCGTGTAATGGCGCCGTGCATGGTCCTGTGAACATGTATAGGCAGCTTGATGGACGGGTCCTCGGCCAGCGCCTGCACCGCGGCGAACCCGCAGGTGATGACGTCGACCATCAGCTCCGACGCCCCAAGCTCCTGCGCCCTCTCGGCCACCTCCACGATCTGGTGGCCGCTGGTCGAGACGTTGATGGCATGCATCATCACGTGCCCGGTCTCATCCCTGACGCGGTCTATGGCCTCCGCCACCGCCACCACGCGGTCCTCCAATGGGCAGAACTTCTGGTTGGAGAGCGTCTCATCGTCCTTGCCGTTGGTCAGCCCTCCCATCCCGGACTCGTAGATGTAGTCCGCGTATCCCTGGGGCGGCAGGCCGATCTTCGGCTTCACGATGGTCCCGACCAGCGGTTTGGTCGGCCTGTGCAGGGCGTCCCGCAGTCCCTGTATGCCGAACTTGGGGCCCTTGAACTGCTCCAGTATGGATCGGGGGAAGGATACGTCCTCCAGCCGCACTCCCTTCAGGGCCTCCAGTCCGAAGAGGTTCCCGGCGATGACGCTGAGGATCTGCGGCACCCCTCCGATATCGATGGAGAAATCATCGGCCGGGAATGCCACAGTGGCCACGTTGCCGTCGATGTTCGTGACCTTGGCGCCATAGCGCTCCAGTATGTCATCGTTCATGGTCGATATGCCGGTCCAAGTGCCGGTCGACTGCTCGGTCGCGATGGCTACCGCCGCCTTCCTCAGGTCCAGGTCGGTCTTCATCTTGTACTTGCAAAACACGAACTCATCCGGGTCGACGCTCTCGCCCAGATGCAGGTAGCGATCGGAATATTCCATGTTCAGTCCTCCGTCCCCTCGAAAATGCTGCCCTGCCCGAACTCCCGGACGATGACCTCGTATGCGGCGTAGGGCGGGATCACCCCCGCCTCGGTTATCAGCGAATCGATGTACTCCGGCGGCGTGGCGTCGAACACCGGGTTCCTTACCCTGACCCCGGCCGGCAACAGGCTGGGGTCGACGACCTCGGAAGCGTCCCTTTCCTCGATCTCCACCATCTCCCCGCTCAGCGTCCGGGGCGAGAACTTGTAGGTCTCGGCGCACACCATGAACGGGACGCGGGAATCGTGCGCCGCCATTGCGACCTGCGACGTGCCGATCTTATTGATCACCGCTCCGTTGGAGCATATGGTGTCAGCGCCTACGAATACGGCGTCCATGTCCTTCATGGCCCACCTCACCGCCGAATCGATGATGAGCGTGCACGGCACCCCCGCCGCGCTGAGGTCCTTCACCGTCAGAAGGCCCTGCCTCCACGGCCGCGACTCGGTCGCGTACACCTCGATGTCCATGCCGTTGGCGTGAGCGGTCTTGAGCACGCTGAGGGCCGCCTTGCTATTGCAGTGGGTCATGACCTTCATGCCGTCCTTCAGGCGCTTGGCGCCGAACTCGCCGATCGTTTCGACGGCGCGGGACGAGCGCTTCACGAACCGGTCGGCGTTCGCGACCACGAGGCTGCGCAGCTCCTCCACCGATCCCGCATCCTGCGTCCCTCGCAGGGTGGCCTGCACGGCGTTCCACAGGGAAATGGCGGTCGGGCGTGACGCCACCAGGGTCTTCTTTCCCTCTTCGAGCACCTGGCGGAACGCGGCTATGTCCTCGCCCTTGAACTCCTGGGCAGTGTGCCTCATGGCCTCCGCCGCGGAGCGGGCGATGAGCCCTGCGCCCCTGATCTCCATGCTTCTGATGGAGTCTGCCACCTCGATCAATTCCATGTCCGGGTCCCGTCTCATTAATCACATGGCCGGTCATATACTTTCGGCCTTTCAACGGTCCAGGGAGGCCATTAGCAGGTGGTGGGGAAGGCAGTTGAGCACGTTCTCCGGACCAAGCCATCCGCGCCTTGCCGTGGCGACCGCCAGGCGCATGTATGCCAGGTTCGCTTCCCGATGGGAATCGGTGTCCAGCACGATCATGACGCCCCGGTCCTTCGCCTTCCGGCAGTTCAGGTCGTTGAGGTCCAGACGGTCCGGGAACCCGTTCACCTCCATCGCCACGCGGTGCCTCCTCGCTTCCTCCATGACGGCGTCGATGTCGATGGCGTACCCCTCCCGGCGGCCGAGCAGCCGCCCGGTGGGATGGCCGAGGATGTCCAGGCGGTCGCTTCGTATGGCGCGTATCACGCGTTCGGTCATCTCGTCGGCGTTCATCTTGAACCGGGAATGGACCGAACCGATGACGTAGTCGAGCCGGTCCAGCACCTCGTTCGGGTAGTCCAGGGAGCCGTCCTCCAGTATGTCCATCTCGGCTCCCCTCAGGACCGGGAACCCCAGCTCCTCGGTGAGCCGGCGGGCCTGCTCCACCGAGTCCAGCAGCTCCTCCACGCTGAGGCCGTGCGCTATATGCAGCGATGCCGAATGGTCCGTCAGCCCGACGTACTCGTAGCCGCGGCGCTTCGCCGCCATGGCCATCTCTCGCATGGTCCCGTGGCCGTCGCTCATGTCGGTATGGACGTGCAGATCGCCCCGTATGTCGCTCATCTCGACCAGCCGGGGGAGGCGGCCCTCGGCGGCCGCTTCGATCTCGCCGCGGTCCTCGCGCAGCTCCGGAGGCACCGGCTGCAGGTCCAGCAGCCGGTATATCTCCTCCTCCGGAAGGCCGGCGACAAGGTCGTTCCCATCCTGGTCGAACAGGCCGTACTCGTTGAGCCGGAGCCCCTTTCGCATCGCTATCCGTCGCAGCTTGACATTGTGCTCCTTCGACCCCGTGAAGTACTGCAGGGCGGCGCCGTAGCTGGACTCCGGGACGGCCCTCATGTCCGCCTGGGTGCCGTCGGACAGCCGCACACTGGTCTTCCTGTCCCCCCTCACGATGGTATCGACCGTTTGAGGGAATGAGATGAGCGCCTTCATCGCTTCATCCGGGCGGTCGGTGCCGACGAGGACGTCCACGTCACCGACCGTCTCCCTCATGCGCCGCATGGACCCCGCCACCGATACGAGGGTGATGCCGCAGGAGCGGACATGCTCGGCGATGGCCTCGCCCTTGCGGAGGGCGTCGGAAAGCAGCATGCGGCGCCCTTCGCCCTGGACGAGGCCGACCCCATGGAGGATGTTCTCCTCCGAGCGCTCCCCGAAGCCGGCCAACTCCCTTATCCGGTGCCCTTCCGCAGCTCTCTTCAGCTCATCCAGGTTCGTCACTCCGAGCTCGCGGTACAGCCGGACCGCGGTGCGCGGCCCTACCTCCGGCACCCTCATCACCTCGGCCAGCCCGGGCGGGAACGATCGCCTGAGCTCGTCCAGGTCCTTGGAGCCGCCGGTCTCGGCCATCTCTTTGATCTTCTGGGCTATGCTCTTCCCTACCCCGGGAACGTCCTCCAGTCGGCCCTCCTCGATCAACAATGATATGTCCCGATCGAGGGCTTCCACTCCCTGAGCGGCGCGGCGGTAGGCGTTCCGTTTGAACACGTCCCCCCGCAGCTCCATGAGGTCGGCGAACTCGTTGAGCATCTGAGCGATCTCGGCATTGGTCAAATCGATGTAATAATCAACAACGCTTGCCTATAAATTTGATGAACACATCTTGACCTTTCGCCGGCGTCCGGCGGAGAAAAGGCACCGTGATGAGCGTTAGGTCCGACCCGTATAAGGTGGCGGTCAGCCAGGTTCAGAGAGCGGGCGAGATGCTGGGCCTGGAGCAGGGAATGATCGACCTCATGACACGGCCCAAGAGGGAGTTCACGGTGAACTTCCCGGTCCGGATGGACGACGGCTCCATCAGGGTGTTCACCGGCTTTCGCGTCCAGCACAATTTCGCCCGTGGGCCGTGCAAGGGCGGGATACGCTACCATCCCGCGGTCTCCCTGGACGAGGTCCGCGCCCTGGCCATGTGGATGACCTGGAAGTGCGCGACGGTCGGACTGCCGTACGGTGGCGCCAAGGGAGGCGTCATCTGCAACCCCAAGGAGATGAGCGCTGGCGAGCTGGAGCGGATGACCAGGAGGTACGCGTCGGAGATCGCGCCCATAATCGGCCCCCACGTCGACATTCCCGCCCCCGACATGTACACCGACGCCCAGGTGATGGCGTGGATAATGGACACCTACTCCATGAACGTCGGCTACTCCGTTCCGGGCGTCGTCACCGGCAAGCCCATCTCCCTGGGCGGCTCGGAGGGAAGGGAGGAGGCGACCTCTCGCGGACTGGCATACTGCGTCCGGGAGGCCATGACGGTGGAGGGAGTGCAACGGGAGGGCGCCACGGCCGCGGTGCAAGGCTTCGGCAACGTGGGGTGGAACGCCGCCCGTCTGCTGAAGGAGGAGCTCGGAATGAGGATAACGGCGCTTTCCGATTCCTCGGGCGGCATCTTCGACCCGGCAGGGCTGGACCCCGTCGATGTGTACGAGCACAAGAGGCGGACCGGTTCGGTGCAGGGCTACCCGGAAGCGCTGGACATCACCAACCAGGAGCTGCTGGAGATGGAATGCACGGTGCTGGTGCCCGCCGCCCTGGAGAACGTGCTCTCCTCTGACAACGCCGACCGCGTCAAGGCGCGCATAGTGGCCGAAGGTGCGAACGGGCCCACCACTCCCGAGGCCGACCGGGTGCTGTACGAGAAAGGCATCACGCTCATACCGGACATCCTGTGCAACGCCGGCGGGGTGACGGTGTCGTACTTCGAATGGGTCCAGGACCTGCAGTTCCTATTCTGGTCCAAGGCCGAGATAGAGAACCGGCTCGATCAGATCATGACCTATTCCTTCGCCCGCGTGTACGCCACCGCAGGAGCGAAGGAGGTGGACATGAGGACCGCCGCATACCTGCTGGCGGTGGACGAGGTGGTCCAGGCGACCAAGATGAGAGGGATCTACCCCTGAGGGTGTAACTGATGATGGAAGGCATCATATCGTTGACCCTGCCGGACAACTGGATCACCGAAGTGGTGAGGCAGTACCCGTCAGTGGTGAAGCTGATCGATTCGAAAGCGCTCGAGAGCGAGGTGCGGGACCTGGTGCAGATCGAGGTGGAGAACTCGGAAGACCTTCCGAAGGTCATCGAGTCCATACGCAATAACCCAAACATCTTCGACGTGGACATAAGCGCCATCGACAAGGGAAAGGCGCTGGCGATGTTCTCCACCAATCAGTGCATGGTGTGCCGCGTGCTGGCCGGCACCGAGTGCTTCCTCACCCGCTCCACCACCACCCCGGACGGGCGGATGCAGTGGACCATGCTGGTGACCAAGAACTCGGCGTTCAAGGAGCTGATCGCGAACCTGGAGAAGCTCAATGCCAATCCCAAGCTGGTGAAGCTCACCGAGATCGTGGACACCGACGAGCTGACCATGAGGCAGGAGCAGATCACCCGGATGGCCTTCGAGCGGGGCTATTTCGACTTTCCGCGCCGCATAGGCCTTAGGGAGCTGGCAAAGATGTTCGACATCTCGACGTCGACGCTGTCCGAGATCCTCAGGAAGGGACAGCGCCGCATAATGCAGCGTTACTTCCAGGAGCACCGGCAGTATTGAGGCCGGAGACGATGACCGCCCGGACCGGAGGGACCAGCATGACCGACGACAACACGGTGTTCATAGGGAGCAAGCCCGCTTCCGTCTACGTGCAGGCGGTGGCGGCCCAGTTCGAGAGCGGGTCGACAGCGGTCGTCATCAAGGCCCGGGGGAAGGCCATCAGCAAGGCGGTGGACGTGGCGGAGATCGTGCGCCGACGACAGGTGAGGGACGCCGAGGTCGCCGACATATCGATCGGGACCGAGGAGGTAGTCGCCGAGGACGGGCGGACGCTAAGGGTGTCGTCCATGGCCATAGTCCTGTCCCTTCGTACGGCTCAGGACGATACCACGTAGGCGATGTTCTCCAGCTTGCGCAGGTCCTTCTCCTCGAAGGCGGCCGGATTGATCGGTATGAGGAGCGTGCTGCGGGTGGATATCGCATTGTCGATCAGGGCATGCAGGAACTTTGCCACGATCTGGAAGTCGCCGCTCTGCAGCAACATGTAGTCGACGCCCTCGAACATCAGGGTACGGCCCTCCCCCTCCTTCATGAACTTGATGGTGGCGGTGCTGAGGCTGCCGTGGTCGGACGGAGAGAGGCACGGATAGTCGACGCCCCTCCCCCTCTCCTGCCGGGTCAGCCACATCATCTGAGGCTCCCCGAATATGTACCGCTGGATGTCGCCTGGGTACCTCCTCGATATGATGAGGCCTTCCGAACCGGCCTTCATGAGGTCGTTGAACACCCTCATGGCCTTGTCCAGTCCGGTAGATTCTATGAGATACGCTCGACCCGCGACCACCTCCGACGTCGTAGCGGCGGCGGCCTGCCCGAAGAGGTCCACGCCCGCCTCGCTCCGCACCCGGACCTTGCGGTCGATCACCATCTGGCCGATGGACTGACGCTTGCTCCTTGCCATGACCTTTATCTCGCTCGGAGAGTAGCCTCTGGTGGTCAACCCGATAAGCTCGTCCCAAGCGCGGTTCAGGCCTTCCTCGTAGCCTTTGACGAGGCCTCGATAGAAATCCCGACCCTCTGTCAATGCATCCCAGCGTTGCAATGGATTGCGTTGATAAATATCCTTCTGACCTGCTCCGGAAAGCAAGGTTCTTAGGGAAGGCGCTCCAACTACGCTTTCGTGGAGCAAAGCATCGCAGTTCTGTTGTGGGAGCCCGTGGCGTGCTGGGCCTCAGGGCTGTCGACTGACGGGGTGTGGAGGAGGGACGGCCCGGAGCTGCCGGTGGAGTACTCTGAGGCCGTGAGGTCGTCCGCGGAGGGCCGGGGCAGCATGCTGACGCTCACTCTCAGGCCTGGCTGGAAGCGCAGTCCGGCGCTGTGGTCCATGATGGAAACGGGAGACACGGAGGAGGCCGTCAGGGAGATGGCGGCGCTGAGGGGAGAGGATGAGCGGATCGGCATCATCGACACGACCGCCCCGGCAGCTCCGGCAGGATCGAACATCCTTGATACGATCGGGCAGTGGGCCGAGGAGGTCTCGCGGCGGTCGAGGAGGGTGGACGCGGTCATATGGGTCGACGGACCAACCGCCCTCCATGGCGAACGGTGGCCGTCGTCCAGGAGGCTGAT
This sequence comes from Methanomassiliicoccus sp. UBA345, assembly GCA_002504525.1. Lineage (GTDB taxonomy): Archaea > Thermoplasmatota > Thermoplasmata > Methanomassiliicoccales > Methanomassiliicoccaceae > DTU008. The sequence continues at coordinate 139,800 of DATD01000009.1, read as the reverse complement.
GGACCTGCTGCGAAACAGCACCGAGCTGGAGCGCCGTGATACCGAGACCTATGTGCGAAGCACCCCGGCCCAGCTGAGGACACCGCTGCGCGACATGATGGAGCGGGAGATGGGATGGACGCCGTTCACGATGGTGGAGCGTCTGGCCCCTCTGCAGGTGAGGCACGGCGGGGACTCCGAACGGTCTAAGACCGAACTTTTTAATCGCACGGTCCCCTAGGGGTGGGGCATGCGAAGGCGGGCCCGGTTCCGGGGAGTGAAGAAGACCCCCAAGACCTTGGAGAAGGACATCCTGGAGAGATCCAGCCGGCTGGCCCGCGATCCCGAGCTGCTCATGCCGGAGTGCGCTCGCAGCTGCCGCGGCTGCGCCATACGTAAGGCCGTGGACAAGATGCACAAGGTGGCGGACAAGAGGGACGACCCCAAGAAGCTGGACTTCGCCATGAACTGGGGCGATCAGCTCGTCAGGGCGTACGCTGCCACCATATCGCTGGCCGAGGCGGGCAAGGTGCCCTACCTGGCCGCGGCCAAGACCCCCATGGGGGACGTGAGCTACGCGGTCCGGGGCAAGGTGGAGCGGGACAAGCTAATCGGGGTGCAGAACTTCGACCACCCCGAGCTCAGGCTGATGGCCTTCTGGAAGATCGCCGAGCATGGGCGCCTGCACATGTACTCGATGGAGGACCACGTGTTCTGCTCTCCCGACGGCCCCAAGCCTCCGCCGCAGTACGTGGAGGAGGCGATATCTCTCCTGCCATACGATCTGGACGATGACGGGCGATGCCCCCACCCCGGAGCGGTGGAGCGGCTCAGGGTGAGGTGGAAGAGCGCCGGCATCACTCTGGACATATGCCCCGACTGCGCCGGAGAGGTCAACACCATCCACACGCTGGCAGGTCGCATAGCGGCCGCCGATCCGACCGACGATCTCGATATCGAGGTCCCGTTCGAGCTTCGCGGCGAGGGATGCGACCTTGCCGCCGAGGTGAAGGTGAGCGCTCCTCTGGCCGAAAGGTACCGCCGGGGGGAGCTGACCGATGCCGCCTTCCTAAAGGAGCATGCCGCCGAACGCCTCAAGAGGATCCGCAGCTCCGGAAAGGAGGTCTACATCATCGGCGAGACCTGTCTGGGAAGCGATCGCCAGGCCTTTCTGTCCCGGCTGCGGGGCGGCGAGGCGGAGATCGAGGCGGTGTCCGGCTTCCTGGCCGACCACCCCATGGCCATCGTGACCCGGTCCGATCAGGCGGCCAACCTGCTGGCGGACCTGTGGCCCGAGCATGGCCGTGAACTGCTGTCCAAGGTGGCATCGTCCGATACGCTGGAACAGCTGGCCAAGGAAGGCCGGGAGCTGAGCCCGGCCCAGGCGGTGGCGGAGGCCAAGCGGGTCGAGAGGTCCAAGGCGATCACGTCCCAGCTGCCCCGCTACACTGACCTTGGCCCCGCGGCGGCGCACGCCGATCGGCTGGCCAAGACCTATCTCACCGAGGGAAAGACATCCGTAGCAAGGCAGGTGGAGAGATCGAGGGGCAGCAATCACGTCCTCCGTTCGATCTCCTACGCCTTCCTGGCGGCAGCGGGAGAAGGCTCCTCGATGTCATGGCAGTTCTCCCGCGAGGAGATGGACTTCGGTGCGTACCTCGCTCCATTCGTCCAGAGGCTGACGTCATCCACCGGGGACGGGTACCATGAGGCGTTGCTGCTGCTGATGGAAGCGTCGGGCAGCGGCGAGAAGCCCGCGCGCGCCTAGTCCAGCACGCGGACGTCGAGCACCATGTGGGAAACGCCGGGAGAGTAGGATTTGACCTCCCGGGAGAACAGAACCTCGATGTGGCGTCCTCCGGCGGCGCGTTCCAGATGCTCGATCACCCGCTGCGGGTAAACCGCCAGGGGAAAAGTGTCCTGGTAATGGATGATGCCTCCCGGCTTGATCAGCGAGAACGCCTTCTCCAGGAACCGGTGCGTGGTGCGCACGTAGCCCATCATGACCCGGTCGGCGAACCGCTCGCCGGGCAGGTCCATGTTGTCGCCCAGTACCGGCTCTACGATGTGCTCGACATGATTGAGCGCTATGTTCTCGTTCAGATAGCGGAACGCCACCGGATTGATCTCGCAGGCGATGACCCTATCGGCTCGAGCACGCACGGCGAACGGCAGTGTCCAGTAACCGATGCCGGCGAACATGTCCACCACTGTCTCGCCCCGACAGTCGAGAGAGGCCATTCGCAGCTTCTCGTCGATGTTGCCCGACGAGAACATGAGCTGCGCGGTGTCCAGCTTGTAGTAGAGCCCGTTCTCGAAGTGCACGGTCTCGGTGTCCTGGCCGTACAGCACCTCCATGACCGGAGAGCGATGGACGCCGTTGATGCGGCCCGACTCGCGCAGGACGACCCTGGCGCCTACCGCTTCAGCATAGGCAGAAGCGATCTCCCGGCGGAAGGGAAGGAGCTCCTCCGGGATCCTGAGAATCAGAACGTCCCCGACCTTCTCCCACTTCCTCGGCAGCAGGGTCATGTCCGGCAGCGACAGTTTCTCGCACGCGATCTCGAACGGGGAGCGGTAGCATCCCCTCTCGTCGGCGTCGCCCTCCTCGGTCCCGCCTCCCAGCGAGGCGATGTAGCCAGCATCGGCACCGTCCAGAAGGGGGATGAGCACCATCCCGTCGCGCTCGAAGATCCGGCGGTCCTTGCGCACCATGCCCCTGCGGGCGAGCTTCTTGCGGAACGGCTCGGCATCGGCCCGGGGTATCGTGGCTAGAAGCACGGACCGCCCACCGCCGCGGAGGATTAAATCCTTTGCTCGCGCCGGAGGAGCGTTCCGATGACGTGGGGAGAGAACTTGATCAGCGACGGCACCGTCCTCAGCAACGGCCTGGCCAGCTTGGACGGGAAATCGATGTCTCCGGTGGCCAGGACCTCTTTCGCATCATCGCGGTCCAGCATCCTTCCCGCGGCGTCCAGCTTTTTATCGGTCATTCCGACGAACACCTTCCGGATCAGCATGCCGCGCTCCACCTCCCTGCCGATGTCGGCCCTCCATGCGTCCTCGTACGAGGAGAGGGAACGTTCCGACAGGTCGCCGGCCGTGGTCGCCTCCACCGCGGTCCGCGCAGCGATGCGGGCCGCGCTCATGCCGATGATCAGCCCGCCTCCCGACAGCGGCTTGACCTGGGCGGCAGCGTCGCCGACCGCCATGACGTTGTCGGCGCACGTCCTCTTCGGCGGCCCGATGGGGATGGCGCCGGCGTTTAGCGAGATCCTGGGGGCCCCGTCCAGCCCCCGCCTCCTCAGCAATGCCTTGAGGTACCCGCTCGGCGTGCCGTTCCCGTCCGACACCCCCAGGCCGACCCTGGTCCGGTCGCCGCAGGGCAGCACCCAGGCGAAGAACCCCGGCGCCACGTTCTTTCCGAGATACACCTCGACCTTCTCCTGGTCCTCCAGCCGGACGTCCAGTTCTGCCTGGATGCCGCGGACGACCTCCCTGCACGGATCGAGGCCCGCCTCCCTGGCCACTCCTGACCGGTAGCCGTCGGCGCCGATCAGCAGCGGCGTCGTGAGGAACCTCTCTCCCTCAGGGCCGCGCAGACGGACCTTGAGGCCGCCCTCGATGCGGGCCATGCCCTCGAACCGGTGTCCCGTGAGCATCCTTGCTCCGGCGCCGACAGCGCGGTCGGATAGCAGCTCGTCGAACCGCCGGCGGTCTATCACCCTCGCCTTCGCCTCGTCCGACGGCACCTCCAGCATCCTGCCCCCGGGAAAGAACATCTTGATGCCGGTGATGGTGTTGACCACCGTCTCTTGGGCTGATGCCATCTCCACCACCCTGGGATGCACGAGGCCGGTGCACTGAACGGGCGAGCCGATCGAGCGGTGCTCCTCCACGATGATGGTGTCAAGTCCGGAAGCGTGAGAGGCCACGGTGGAGCCGGCCGGTCCGCCTCCTATGACCACCATCTGCGAGTCCATGGCCGATAACATTCCAGCCGCCATATTTAACCCTTCCAGGGTCCAGTCACTTTTTCAGCCTCTCCCTCACCGATGGGAACTGATCGAGGTCAGTGTGCGGAAGGAACAGCGCCGAGGAGTACTGGTCGAAGAACATCGATGAGGATGACAGGTCCAGGTAGGTCATGGAATCGAAGATCGAGCGCGCCGCCTTGCGGGCGCTCGCCGAGAGGAGGGTCATCCCGGCCCCTCCCAGCGAGCCGTTCCCGATGAACTCGAAGCGTTCCCTCGGGATGTCGGGCAGCAGGCCGATGAGCTGCGCGTTCCCGACATCGATATGGCTGCCGAACCCGCCTGCGATGTATACCCTGCTGACATCGTTGAACGTCAGGTCCAGGCTGTTCAGCAGGACCGAGCATCCGGCGTATACCGCAGCCTTGGTGCGGAGGATGTTGGTTATATCGTCCTCATTGATCAGGATGTCCGTCTCTCCCGAGTGGACGACCGCCGACACCGCGCCGTCATTGTTCCGGAACCTTTCCGAGCCATCGGATACCATGCGGCCCTTCCGGTCGATCCATCCGCCCAGGAACATCTGTGCGACCAGATCGATGAGGCCGGAGCCGCATATGCCGACCGGCTCCTGCGATCCGATGGTGCTGATCTTCAGTTCTCCATTGGAGATGGTCACTGCATCGATCGCTCCGCTCATGGCCCTCATGCCGCACGACACCTCGCCTCCCTCGAAGGCTGGACCGGCGGAGGTCGAACAGGCCACCATCCATTCGTGGTTGCCGAGAACGACCTCGCCGTTCGTTCCGACGTCGATCAGCAGCGACAGCTCGTCCCTTAGGTGCATGCCGGACAGCAGGACGTCGGCGGTCACGTCCCCGCCCACATATGCGGCCCGACCGGGTATGCAATACACCGGGGCGTGGGGATGCGTCATCAGCCCGATCTCGGCCGCCCTCACCACTGGAGGTTCATGGACGACCGGGATGTACGGCTCATAGCGTATGTGACGAGGATCAAGGCCGAGCAGCAGGAGGGTCATCGTCGGGTTGGCGCCGATCGACAGCGCCTTGATGTCGTCGGCGTGGAAACGGTCATCACTCCTTCGGTCGCCGTCAACCGAGCACAACTTCCCGAGCAGCCGGTTTATGGTCCCGACGATGAGCTCCTGCAGACGCTCCGGACCTTTCTCCTCGGCGTAGGCGATGCGGGCCAGGACATCCTCCCCGGCCACCATCTGACGGTTGTAGTCCGACGCCTGGGCGAGCACCTTGCCCGTTCGCAGGTCGATGAGTTCCAACGCCACGGTGGTCGTGCCGATGTCGATCGCCGCTCCGACGTCCATTGCATCGTCATCGTGGCGGACCTCTATGATCTCCTCCGTCCCTCCCGCACGGGCGATGGTGGTGACAGCGTTCCATCCCGAGGAGCGAAGCACGGAGGGCAGCGAACGAAGCGCGGGCAGGATGATGCCGACGCTCGGCCGGCCGAGGGCGCACCTCAGCCGCTCCAGGTCCGCCAGGTTATCATCGAGCGACGGCGCCTCCATGGCGACATGAATGCTTTCGGCCAGCGGTTCCTGTACCTCTGGCTCGACGTTGGCGTAGGCGCCGTGTATCTTTCCCGCGCGAGCCTCGCTCCCGGCCGGTACGAAGACGCTCAGCTCGCCCTCCGGATAGGTCCGGCATGCCAGGACGTGACCGTCCGTCGAGGCCGGGCCGCGGTGCGGGCCTTCCACCAGCACGCGGCACTTCCCACAGGTCCCCTCTCCCCCGCACGAGGCATCGACGTGCACCCCCGCGGCCACCGCGGCGTCGAGGACCGTCTCGCCCTCATCCACCTCCACTGTGACGCTGCCGGGGAAGAAGGTCACCCTGTGCTTCATGCGCCGAACAATGACTAGACCGTTATTTAACGCTCATGGGCCTGGGCTCAGTACCCGTCGTCGTCCTCTTCCACGCCTCCGTAGTCCTCCTCCAGGTACTCCCAGTCGGCCCGGCGCCGCATATATATCGTATGCCTGGGGCTCTCCTTCGATACTGTTGAACTCCCATCCATAGTATGGTCAGCCAAATGTCGGACAGGATAATAAAGCCTGGGCTATGGACCTCAGGATTGGAATTATCCGCTTCTTATGAGAATCGCCTTCAGCCCAGGAAGCCTCTCAGGTTCGCCGCTCGGAGGACCGATTCCTCCATCCCCTTGCCTCCGTTGCTGCGCAGCAGGGTCAGGATGTGAGAGGTGAGCGCACGGTGCTCCTCATCGTACTCGATGTCCAGTCCCAGAGACTCTGTCGCTCTCATCACCTTCTCGGGAAGGAGCTTCATGGATTCCGGGTTCATGTACTGGATGGCATCGCGCATGTTTTGGTCGAAGTGCGGAGAGACCTCTCTCATGAAGTCGATGTCCCTATCGGTCAGGCCGTCCAGGCCGAGGACCTCCGGAGGAATGCCAAGCGAGTAGAAGGCGCAGCAGAAGCCGATCGCCCGGGGCAGCTTGACGCCCTCCAGGCTGCGAGAGTAGCCGAACAGGCCGATGTGCAGCTTCCTCTTCCGGCGGCGCGGCACGAACGCCGAGACCTCGTTGATCAGCGGCGCCACCTTGATCAGCGTATCGCGGTACGCGTTGGAGCAGCGATCGATGATCTGGCGGCACCTCTCCTCGTCGACCTCTCCCGCCCTGGAGCGGGCGCCGTCATTGATGGAGCGTATGCCTTCCATCACCTCATCGTGAGGGTTGTCGAACTTGAACGCCGACTGCACGGTGAACGTCTGAACCGAGGGATACTCCTTCTTGATGTCCCCGACGTTGCCAGGCTTCAGGTTGCCCCGGAACGGGGCGGAGCCCACCCCGATGATCGGGTAGATGGGGATCGACAGCTCTTCCTCCAACACCTGCAAGCGGTGCAGCGCCACCTTGTTCATCAGTATGGCGGACACCTGGCCATAGTTCATCGCCGGGTCCGACCGGGCGAGGAACACCCTCTGGTGCTCCACCTCCTTGTCCTTGAGATACTCCCGGGTGATGACATCGGCCTGCAGCATGTTCTTGAGGTCCTCGAACAGCGGAATGACGTTTATGCTGGCAGGCTCGAACGTCCCGATCCATTCGGCCAGGGTGGCGTCCCCCTTGCGGAAGGAGATGTTCTGCTTCCCCACCACGAAGTCGCGGTAATAGCGGTAGATGCGGTCGAGGGAGATGGCCGAGGAGGTCATCGGCAGGATGACCTCGAAGATCGGCGGCACATCGTCCTGGTAGAACAGCTTGGCGGTGTCGAAGGAGCGAGGGATCGACTCGAGCGTCTCCAGTAGTATCTTCGCCTCGTCCTTCTCGATGGCAGGGTTCGGCACTCTCAGGGTGAGGAAGACATCCTTACCGAGATGATGCTCCCGGAAGTACCACTCGTACTTGGACAGGAGCTTCTTCACCACGAAGTTGTCCACCTCCTTGCCTTCGCAGTCCCACATCTGCTCGTCGCAGCCAAGATGGGAGAACGCGTAGTACGCCTCCTGTATCTCGTCCTCCCCGCCCAGATCGGCGGATTCCGCGAAGAACGGGAGATGCACGTTATCAGGGTGCTGGGTGCTCATACATCGTGGTATCTTTAGAGCCATGCGATCGCCGCCATCATCATGCCATAGCGCCGCCCGCCCGCTCTGTGATCAAGGCTGTCCGCCCGGTGCGGCGGCCGCGCATGCACGATGTCAATACCAGGCCGTTTGTCTAGTTATAATTTATCACTCTGTATGAAATGCGGCCGCCGCGATCCGCAGCAAGCGTTTCGGAGGAAAAGGAGTAAGGGGTTTGGACGGCGCCTGCGCCTCAGTGGCGGAAGACCCTCGTTCCGGTGAACACCATGGCCATCCCGAGCTCGTTGGCCGCCTGGATGACCTCGGCGTCGCGGATGGAGCCGCCGGGCTGGATGATGGCGGTGGCGCCGGCCTTGGCCGCCTCGTCCACCCCGTCCCGGAAGGGGAAGAAGGCGTCAGAGGCGATGACCGAACCCTTGGCCTTGTCGCCGGCCTTGTGGGCCGCGATGAACGACGAGTCGACGCGGGACATCTGTCCGGCGCCGATGCCGACCACCTGCTCGTCCTTGGCCAGGATGACGGTGTTGGACCACACGTGCTTGACCACCTTCCATGCGAACAGCATGGAGCGGACCTCCTCGGGGGTGGGGGCGCGTTCTGTGGCGACCTTAAGGGTCGAAGGATCGAGGACGGCATTGTCGACCGTCTGCACCAGCAGCCCGCCCTTGACGAACTTGTATTTGAACTTCGGGACATCGTCGTGCACTATCGGTCCGCCGGTCAGCATGAGGCGGATGTTCTTCTTCCTGCTGAGGATCTCCAGCGCCTCCGGCTCGAACTCAGGGGCGAAGACGATCTCCACGAAGTGCTTGCTGATCTCCTCCGCGGTGCGGACGTCGCAGGTGCGGTTCAGACCGATGACGCAGCCGAACGCGGCCAGAGAGTCGACGTTGTAGGCAATCATGAACGCATCGTAGATCTCGTCGGCCGAGGCGATGCCGCAGGGGTTGGTGTGCTTGATGACCACGGCGGTGGGACGGTCCTCGAACTCCCGCAGGAGGTTGAGCGCCGACTCCATGTCCAGGATGTTGTTGTACGACAGTTCCTTGCCGTGAAGCTGGGTCATGCCGCCGGGGTTCACTCCGGGAGCGAAGGGATCGGCATAGAACGCCGCGGCCTGGGAGGGGTTCTCCCCGTAGCGGAGGTCCTGGACCTTCTCGAACCCGAGGGTCAGGCGCTCCGGGAACTGCGGACCGTCGAACACGCCGCCAAGGTGCTGAGCGATGAGGGCATCGTACTGGGCGGTGTGCTGGAACGCCTCCAGCATGAGCGAGCCCAGGGTGGCCTCGCCGATCCCGCCGGTGCTGTTCATCTCCTCCAGCACGGAACCGTACCTGTTAGGATTGGTGACGACCGCCACAGAGCGATAGTTCTTGGCCGCCGCCCTGATCATGGAAGGTCCACCGATGTCTATGTTCTCGATGACCTCGTCCAGCGATACGCCGGGCTTGAGAACGGTCTCCTTGAACGGGTATAGGTTCACTACCACCATGTCGATCGGCTGGATCTTCATCTCGGCCAGCTTGGACATGTGTTCCGGGATGTCCCTTCGGGCCAGCAGGCCGGCGTGGATGTTCGGATGAAGGGTCTTCACGCGCCCGTCCAGCATCTCAGGGAATCCCGTCACGTCGGAGATGCCTATGGTCCTCAGCCCGTTCTTCTCCAGCAGGGAGGCGGTGCCCCCGGTGGATATGATCTCCACGCCATTGGCGCTCAGCCCGCGGACGAAGTCCACGATACCGTCCTTGTTCGAGACACTGATTAGAGCACGTTCGATCTTGACCAAATGAATGCCTCCAGACTGGATTGAGGCAATCGCAAGAGGATTGCCATCGCTATAATGCGGGGCTGGATAAAAACGTTCTTGAGCTGGACCCGGACGTCCAGCCCTTTGAGCTTTCAGTCCTCCTGCTTGAACAGCCCCCCTCTCTCCAGCACCCGGAACAGGTCGATCAGGGGGATGGTGATGCTCATCTTGTCCATCATCACGTAGACCTCGCCTTCCGAAAGGAACAGGTCGGCGACCTGCTTCTGGTAGCGCCCCGGTGGAAAGCTCGCCACCCAGGCCGAGATCCTCTGCTCTGCCGCTTCATCGTCATCCGGGTCGCCGAAGGCCACGTCCACGATGATGTCGTCGGCCATGGGTATGCAGGCGTCCCCCACCTCGATGCGGTCGAGCTCCTCGTCCATCTCCGCTTCCAACTCCTTCTCGGACCTTTCGTTGTCATTGGCCATGTCGTTCCCGCCACGATATCGCGACCGTCAGATATTGTTCTTCCCTTCCGACCCGCTGCCGCGTTCCCGCCATTCATATGCGTCCCGGCGTGCAATGGCATAATGATTTTTAACCGCCGCCGCGCTCTGGTCGGTGAGACCATGCTCGTCATCAGCGAAAGGATCAACGGCCTGTTCACCACCGTGGGGAAGGCCATCGATGCTCGCGACTCGAAGTTCATACAGGGCCTGGCGGTGCGGCAGGTGGAGCATGGAGCCCAAGTGCTCGACGTCAACGTAGGGCCGGGCAGGGACGACGCCCCGGCGGCGATGGATTGGCTGGTGCGCACGGTCCAGGACGCGGTTGCAGTGCCGCTGTGCATCGATA
>DATD01000009.1:106289-129377 GCA_002504525.1 Methanomassiliicoccus sp. UBA345 | reverse complement strand
TTCCCCCTGTGCCGGGAATACGATGCGGAGATCATCTGCCTGTGCATGGACGAGAAGGGGGTTCCGAACTCGGCCGATGCCCGCGCCGAGATGGCCATGCTGATGATGACCAGGGCGATGGAGCTCGATGTCATGCCCGAGCGGCTGCTGCTCGACCCGCTGGTCCTTCCGGTCAGCGCTGCCCAGGACCAGGGCCGCAAGGTAATCCAGGCGGTGCAGGCGTTCCAGTCGCTCAACGAGCCTGCCCCGAGGACGGTGGTAGGTCTGAGCAACGTGTCCAACGGGACCAAGCAGCGCAGCCTGATCAACCGCACCTTCCTCGCCATGTTGATGGGTGCCGGCCTGTCGGCGGCCATCCTGGACCCTGAGGACGAGGAGCTGATGAAGGTGCTCAAGACAGGGCAGGTGCTCCTCAACGAGCAGCTCTACTGTGACGATTTCCTGAGGGCTTAGCGAGGGCCCCGCCGATCACTTGAGCTCAATGACGATGAGGTCGATCTCCGATTCGCCGACGTTCTCCGCATTGTGGGTGACCTCGTCCAGGTAGAGCGTCTGCCCCGGCTCGATGTCGACTGTGTCCGACTTGCCGGAGGCGGTCAGCCTCAGCTTGCCGCCCTTGATGGCTACGGCGAGGTGGTCCGGGTGGTGATGGGGTGCCGCCCGGTCTCCTGGCCTGAACACGACCCTCAGGACCCGCACCCGGTCGTTCTCCATCACTGCCTCGTAAACATTGCTGGCCGCACTCAGCGCATCCTGTTCCTCTTGCATCATGTGTTCTCCTCCTGACCTCCAGGCCTAGGGCCTGGCGAAACGTACGTTGAACTGGACGGTATTTGAGGATAGTGGACCGGCCCGCGGCTGATGAGCCGAACCTTCCGCCGGGGTGGGGAGGTCGGGGGATATCCTTAAGACCCCTCTGAACGTGGCGAAGGCCACGGAACCGTATTCTCATTCCCGCCTGAGCGTTTTCGAGCAATGCCCCCGCCGGTACAGGCTGCGCTACGTCGACAAGGTGGAGGTGGAGGAGGCGGTGGGCATCGAGGCCTTCACCGGAACGCTGGTCCATGATTCCCTGGAGCATCTCTATGCCATGGCGCGGGACGGCCAGGTGGTGGGGTGGGAGCAGCTCACGGCCCGCCTCCGGAACCGCTGGGACGAACTGTTCGACGATTCGGTCTTCATTGTAAGGAAGGACGCCACTCCGCATGACCACCTGCTAAGGGCGCAGAGCATGCTGATGGCCTACTATCGGAGCAACTACCCTTTCGATGAAGGGGACACGGTCGGGCTGGAGCATGAGCTCAGGTTCAACATCTCCGGAAGCAGGGAGCACGAGATGATCGGGTACATAGACCGTCTTACATGCCTTGGCGACGGCGTGTACGAGATCCACGACTACAAGACCGGCAAGAGGATGCCGTCACCGGCCGTCATCGGAAAGGACCGCCAGCTGGCCCTCTACGAGATAGGGGTGCGGCGATCGTTCCCGGACGTCAAGGAAGTGCACTTGATATGGCACTATCTGGCCTTTGGCCGGCAGATGCGAAGCCGCCGGACCCCTGAGCAGCTGGAGCGTCTCGAGGCCGACACTTCGGCCCTGATCGAGGAGATCGAGGGATGCGTCCGCTATCCCCGGCAGGAGGGGCCGCTATGCCGGTGGTGCGAGTATGCCGGGATGTGCCAAGAGCACGATGCCCCTTTGTGAGCAATGAACCTTTACGATAAAGTATGATCTGGCCCTCATATTGACGGTAGTAAAATAGCATTATCTCGAATGATATTATCATCGTACATTCATAGAAAGCTATTTTTAATAAATGCTCCAAAACAAACTGCGAAACAACTTCTAGGGGGGTTTGAATGAAGAAAACAAGCAAGATAGCTGCCTTAGCGGTAGCTCTAGCGATCGTAATGGCCGCTTTCGTGGTGGCTTTGGATCAGGGCCCGCTCTCCACGGGGAGCGCGGACACGGGAGACAACAATGATCTGCCGGGTGGAGACGATCCCCAGAACGGGGACAAGGAACCCACAGATGAGCTGCCCGGAGACCCTGAACCATCAGTCACGACGATAACGGCCACCAAGACCGCCACTGGATTCTGGGAGAAGAGAACGATATACAGCTGGGAACTTGAGAAGCACCTCAAGGACGACATTTGCGAGATGCAGATCGAGCCTGGCGAGTGTGTTGAGATGTCCTACGTCATCGACGTTAACAGGTCCGTATGCATCGAGGAAGTGTTCGGCGTTCGCGGGCTCATAACCGTCACCAACACCGGCGACTGCCCCACCGAGGGGCTTGCCATCACCGACATCGTTCAGGTGTGGGACGGATGCGAGTTCGTTGATGCCGTGACCGTCTGTGTGGACGTAAGCGCCAAGCCCGTCCTGCAGGCCGGCGAGTGCTACTCCTACGCGTATGAGGTCCTGTTCGACGCTGAGCTGATCGAGTGCGATCTCCGCAACGTCGCCGACGTCACCATCTGCAACTTCGACGGCAACGACGGCTCCGCATTCGGAGTCCAGGCATGTGCCGACTTCGAGCTGCCGTGCGAGATGGAGTGCATCGTGATCGATGAGGCCGCTACCCTCACCGACTACTTCAGCATTCCCGCCGGGTTCGCCGCCATACCCCTGACCGACGTCGGTCCGTGGGTGCTGGGAGGCGACGACTGCAACGAATGGGACATCTGCGTCGAGTTCATCCTGGAGAACAGGGAGGCGCCGCGGTACAACACCTACTGCATCGCCAACCATGCCACCCTAGTGACCTGCGACACCGAGACGTGCCTGACCTCGGAGGCTAGGCTGACCGTCACCACCGGCGAGGACGAGACCACCCTGTGCGTCGAGAAGACCGCCGCCGTGACCGGCTGGACCGAGTACATCCGCTACGAGCTGGACCCTGAGACCTTCATCTACATCGGCTCCGACATGCCGGTCGATGAGGACCTCACCGAGCCCAAGGTCATCGAGATGAACTGCACCTCCGACGTGACCACCCTGACCGTGGCCGGAGCGATCAAGGTGATCAACACCGGTTGCTACCCCACCGAGGGCCTGAAGATCGTCGACACCATACAGATGCTCCAGATCGATCCCGAGGCGCCCGCGCTCTCCAACTATGACGGAGATTGCTGGGTTGACATCGCTTGCATCGAGGTGGACACCTCCTGTATGCCCATGCTCCTTCCCGGAGAATGGTACTACTATCCGTATGAGGTGACCTTCACCATCGACGACCTCGAGCTCGCCGGTCTGGCCAACTGCCTGTTCCGCAACCAGGCCTACGTCGAGATCTGCAACTACGATGACGATGCGGAGTACAACGGCGTCTACGACTACGCGCCTCTCTTCATGCCCCTCTACCCCGACATGATCACGGTGGAGACGGTTGCGGAGATGGAGTGCTGCGATGTGATCCCGTTCGGTGAGTGTGCGTCCCTCAACGTGAAGGCCGCGTTCTCCTACCGCCAGCTCGTCGTGGTGACCAACACCGATGAGAAGAGCACCATCGATGTATGCACAGACCTTACCCTCAACGGCAAGGTTTGGGCCGACGACTGCATCTGTGAGGCCGAGTGCTTCGATCTCGCCATCCACGTCGACAGCTCCAAGTGCGCTGCCGGCGAGGTCAGGGACATCACCCTGGAGACCGAGGACTACGTGGACGACTGCGACACCCTGTTCTTCTGCCTTGGCGGCCAGGAGGTAGAGGTGAGCATCTACTCCTTCCTCTCCTACCTGGAGGGACAGGAGCTGTACCTTGATGCTTCCTCTTTCTCCTTCGGCGAGGGGAAGATGGCGGTCGGCGCCGTCCTGATCAACTTCGAGGTCGATGCAGCGGACTGAGCGCATGTGGCACTAGAGCACCATAAACCCTTTCCCACTTATTTTTCGAATCGATGCTTTGCTCCTTAAGGCCTTACCGTTGTCTGGGCGGCTCGGACGGCATATCCATGCATATCTTGGTCATCCAGGAGGTCAATGCCCTTATTGTTCAGAGATGATTAATCAACCTTATCTTTTTAGATATCCATAAATACCGGCTGCTCCAAAAAAGGAACCATCCCTCGGTGGGGGACCAATGGAAAGGAGGTGAAAAAGATGTTCAGCTTTACCTATCTGAAGGCGTTCGTGGTGGTAGCGTTCACCTACATCGCGATAAACTGGGGTTACGGGCCCTTCTGAAGAACGGCACGAGGCTCATAGGCAAGCGAATCTTTTTGGCCTCCGGGCCATCATTTCTATCCATCGCTCCATCAGCGCGATGCGCTCATGGGCGGGGCGACAGTCCTGCTTGCTCCACCACCTCGGGCACGATATCCTCCCACCCTATGGCCATGATGTGGATGCCGTGAACGCCCCTGACCGAACGCAACTGCTCGATCGTTTCCAGGCATATCCTCACGCCCTCCTTCTTCGGTTCCGGGGCGTTCTTCATGCGGTCCACGATCTCATCCGGCACGGACATGCCGGAGACCTTGTCCCTCATGTATCTCGCAGCGCCGGCTGAGCGCAGCGGGATGACCCCGGCCAGGACATGGACCTTCTCGTCCAGCCGTCTTTCGCGGACCTGCTCCATGAACCTCTCGAAGCGCTCCAGGTCGAACACCGCTTGGGTCTGCACGAACTCCGCCCCGGCGCTCACCTTCTTCGCCAGGCGGACGGCACGCAGCTCGAAGGGATCGGCGAACGGGTTGGTCGTCGCGCCAAGGAACACCTGCGGAGCCTGCTCCAACGCGTCACCTCCCCATACCATGCCCTCGTCCCTCATCCTGCGGAACACCACCAGCTCCTGTATGGGGTCCAGGTCGTAGACGTTCTTCGCCCCTTTCTGGTTGCCGAACGTCTGGTGGTCCCCGGACAGGCACAGCACGTTGCGGACGCCCAGCGACGCTGCTCCTAGCAGGTCCGACTGCAGCGCGATGCGGTTGCGGTCCCGACATGTCATCTGGACCACCGGCTCGATCCCCTCCTGGATGCAAAGGGCGGCTGACGCCACGCTGCTGAGACGTACGATGGCGGTCTGATTGTCGGTAAGGTTGAATGCGTCGGCATGCCCCCTGAGCATGCGGGCGCGCTGCCTGACGGCGTCGCCGCTGGCTGACTTGGGCGGCCCGATCTCGGCGGTGACAGCGAACCGGCCGGATGCCAGCACCCTTTCCAGGTTGCTCCGGTAGCTCATAGCCCCACCCCCCGGTCGCGCTCCTCGTCACTGAGCACCGCGCTCTTCCTCACGATGCGGCGCGGTCCGCCATGACGGGAGGGCATCCAATCCTTGGGCGGTATATTCACCTCGATCAGCTCCGGATGTCCCAGTCGGACAAGGGAGCGATATATCAGTTCCCAGGCGCACGGAGTTTCGGGATCGATCTCGCACAGCCCGTTTTGGGAGCCTCCGCACGGTCCGTTCAGAAGGGATTTCGAGCAGCGGGCCACTGGGCATATCCCGCCGGTGAGATGGAGCACGCAATCGCCGCAGCCGCCGCACCTCTCCTCGTACACTCCCTGCTCCACCGGCGCCCCCATGTTGCTGGTGTTCAATCCGGGAAGCACCTGCACTTCCGGATAGAGGGCCTGCATAACCTGCGCACCGACCCCGCATGCCAGAGAGAGCACCGCGTCCTTTCCCTCCACTAGGTGGGCGATCTCCTGGACCCACTCCTTCTCGCACTGCCTCTCCACCGTCACCGTTTCAACGCTCCGCTCCAGCCCTCCGGCGGCGGCGTGCAGACGAAGCGCCTCGGCCAGCGCGGCGACCTCGCGCTCGCCCCCGGCCTGGCAGACGGCCACGCAGGAGCGGCAGCCCGCCACCAGCACCGAGCGGCGGCCATCGATCATCTCGATGATCCTCGTGATCTCCTTCTGCTCGGCGATGATCATCGGTCCCCCTCCATGAGCCTGATGGGCCCCAGCCTCTCGGCCTGCTCGGTCATGGCGTTCATTGCGTTCACCAGCTTGACGTACTGTATCGACGAGACCTCGATGATCTCCACCCTCTCCGGCGCCAGCCCGAGCTGGCGGAGTATGTGCTTCGCCTCGTCGATGTTGCGATGCGCCTCGTGGTTGCCGGTGCTGAAGCGGCAGTTGCCCATGAGGCAGCCGACCACCAGGACCGCTCGAGCGCCCTTCCGCAGGGTCCTCAGTACGGTCGCCTCGTCCACCCGCCCGGAGCAGGGGACCTCCACCACAGCTACTTCCTCAGGCACCGACAGCCCGTTCTCCCTCGCCAGCTCCAACGCGCCCAGGGCGGCGGAGCATATCAGCGCTATCACGTTGCTCATCTTCCCTCCATCGCCGCCATGATGCGGGCGTCCAGCTCCTGATCGGTGCTGCCCTGAATAGTGATGGCCTTTCCCGCGCAGGCGGCCACGCACTTGCCGCATGCACGGCATCGACCGGGATCGACGCTCGCCTTCCCACTGCCGTTCATGTACGGCGCGCTGAACGGGCATATGCGGACGCAGGTCAGGCATGCCGAGCACTGCGTCTCATCGACCTCGGCGGGGTGCAGCGGCGAGGGCGGCCTCAGGGCGAGGGTCGCGGCTGCCCTCGCTTCGGTCGCCAGCTCGTCATCGAGCAGATTGGCTCGCACCCTAAGGACGCCGCGCCGGAGCGTTGCCGAAGGCCCCATGCTCACCGTTCCCTGATCGGCCAGGTGCTCTTCGACTTCCGACTCCGACAGGACGGCGGTCGGCCTTACCGAGATGACGTCGCCGGTGACCGCATCGGCGATCTTCAACAGGTCCCCGCTCCATTCGAGCGACCCGGGCCGGATGAACATCGCCCCGTCCCGTTGTGCCTGGCGGTACAGCAGCTCATCCCGGCCGTATGCCAGCACCTCATCGGTCAGAACGACGACCTCGCTGCCCTCGTCCAGCATGGCGATGGCGGCCCTCAGCGCCTGCGCCCTTCCGCCGCGGTCCGGCCCTCCGCGCAGGTCGAGGACGACCGTTCCTGCCGGCAAGGTCCGGAAGAGGTTGCGAAGCGGTTCCGCGGGAGGTCTGGGCGATGAAATGTGGAGATCGTTGACGATGACCACCGAGGAACATTCCAGTTCTCCATCCTCGAGAACCGCGAGCATGCTGCCCGGAACGCCCTTCACGGCGATGAGGCGCGATGCCACCACCTCAATGCCGCCCGGCTGCCTGAGAGCGCAGCTTCGCGGCCCTTCCCGCAGCAGGATGGCCCTCCCTCCCTGCCGGACGACCTCGTCAGCCACCATGGCCGCGGCTGATCCTTCCCCGCTCACCACCACGGCCCTCATCGGCCCTCCAGGATGGCCACGGCCCTTCCGGCTGTGGCGATGCCTTCCTTGACGCTCTCATCGATGTCCTTGGGCCCGGTGCAGCAGCCGGCGGCCAGCACCCTGCCCTGAGCCGGAATGAAGAATCCAAGGTCGTCGAGCTGAACTCGCAACATCGCGGCCAGGGAGGGGCCGCTCTCCGGAGGCATCATCCCCACAGTGAGCATCACCAGATCGAACGCCTCTTCCTTCGGCCCGTCCGCCGGATCGGCGTACCGCACCGCCGGGCGCCCGTCCTTCTGAAAGACCTCGGCGGGGCGGGAGCGAATCACCGTGGCGCCGTCCGCCTCCCAGCGGGACAGCGCGGACAGGTCGCCGTCCAGGGGACGCCAGTCCATGTGAAAGAACGTGACGGCCATTCGAGGCCGGGAGGTCTGCAGGTGCCTTGCCAGCTTTAACGCGTACTTGCAGCAGGCCTTGGAGCAGTATGGCGCTCCGTGCCTGGCGTCCCGGGAACCGACGCACTGCACCACCGCCACCGCCGCCTCGTCGGGAACGGAGAACGTCCCGGCGCGCACCGCCCGGTCGACGTCCAGGGACGAGAGGACGCCCTTCACCGTGCCGTACCCAAGACGGGGGTCCAGAGAAGGATCGAACGGAGGGGCGCCGATCGAGACGATCACTACGCCGAAGCGCTCCTCGACCTCGCCATCCGGGGTCGCCATGCGGACCAGCACGCCATCGTCGTCCGTCATCGCGTCGATCACGTTCGATGACGTCAGCACCCTAGCCGCGCTGGCGCCGCGCACCTCCCTCTCGAAGTCTCGAGGCAGGCAGGCATCGCATCGCTCGCAGCGGCTGGTGCTCTTGCAGCAATGCAAGGCGGCCAGCCCTCCCAGCCGGTCCGCGGCCTCGATGATGGTGACCGCCGTTCCGCGACGCGACAGCTCCGCGGCGGCCGCGCAGCCCGCGGCACCTCCGCCTATCACCAGAACGCTGTTGGAACCGCTCATCACTTGCCAGCCTCGGGCTTTCAGAATTATAGCGATATTTAACGGTTCCCGAACGAGGCACGGCCGGACAGGAACATAATGATATAAGCTGGCATCAGGTTCCGGAAGCATGCGCCGCGCGGCCTTCACTGTGGATGTGGACCGGGACGTCAACGTTCCGGTGCCGGGAAGGCGGGAGGCGATGTCGCAGCCTCGGAACGGCGACGGCTCCCCCCGTTTCTCATCCTCTGCCCGCGGCCTCGTCCTTCTGGTGGAACTGCTCAATGAACTCAGCATCCGAGGCACTTTCTTCCTGGAGGCGGAGACGGCGCGCCACATCGCCGGGACGGTCGATCTGCGGCGGCTGTTAAGGGAGCATGAGATCGCCTCGCACGGCCTCTCGCACGAGGACCTGACCGGGGCGAGCACCGGGTTGCCGTTCACCGGTAGCGAGGCCACGGATGCCGTCGATCTTGCCGCCGATGAGATCCATCGGCTCACCGGCCGCGTACCGAAGGGGTTCCGGGCGCCCTACCAGCATGTCGATGATACGATCCACCGGCTTCTGTCCGATCGCGGATACCTCTACGATTCGAGCATGACTGACGACATCAGGGACCGCTGCATCGGCCCCCGCCCCCTGCCCTGCGGGCTGACCGAGTTCCCCCTGGCCCGAGGGATAGATGCCCGCGGAAAGCATATCCATTCATACTTCTGGCCGATGCACGAGGGCAAGCGCCGTCCGGCCGACTACATTCACCTTCTAGACCAGTTCGACGATGGTCTGATGGTGTTGGCCACTCACAGCTGGCACGTGGTGGAGACCTACGCCGGACGGCTGGATGACGACCAGGTCGCAATGAAGCTCGGCGAGATCAGAGCGGTGCTCGACGGCGCCCGGGACCGGGGTATAACGTTCACCACACTGGAAGAGGATGTACGCAGAGGTGCTGAAGATGGGAGGGGAGCGACCGGAACAGTATGAGGGGTCCGCCTACCGGCCGGTCCTCGATATGGCCTGGAAGGGATTGCTGTCAAAGGACCTGGACGAGGTGGCCAGGAACGCGGTGGCCAGAAGAGACGGGGACCGTCTTGTTCTGAGGACCTACGGCCGGGAGTGCACCGTCGACACTGCATCGCACACCATCCGCGTCCGGGACCAAGAGCCGATGGCGGCGTACAGCATACTGGTGCTGCACTATCTAGCCGGCGCTCGGGAAGCGGCCCCCGCCGGGCGATGGATATCCTACCGCCAGCTGCCTGGAGGAACGGCCTATTATAATGCGTTCAAGAAGCGCACCATCGATGAGGTGGCCGCCCTGTTCAGCCGACGGCCCGAGCTCATCCACAGAGCCATGGGGGCGCTCGGAGGGAAGAGGCTCGCGTTCGGCGATGCGTCCATCCAGCTGGATGTCTTTCCCAAGCTGCCGGTGGCGGTGATACTGTGGAAGGGAGATGAGGAGGTCCGGGGAGCGGCCAACGTGCTGTTCGACGAGACTGCGCCCCTCCATCTGCCGGTGGAGGACCTCGCCGAGGTCGGCTCCAATGTCCTGTCCCAGCTGTTCAAGGCCTATCGCACGGTCCAGGACTCGGTGGTGCACCGCAACACCGTCTAGCTTAGCCCTATGATGCGCCCCTCGTCGGTGTAGTCGATGTGCTCCGCCGCCGGGCGGGATGGAAGGCCGGGGATGAGCATCATGTTGCCGCACAGCGGCACGATGAAGCGAGCGCCCGCCGAAAGCAGGACCTCGCGAACGGTGAGCACCCAACCGGTGGGAGCGCCCTTGAGCAGGGGATCGTCGGACAACGACAGCTGGGTCTTGGCCATGCATATGGGGAGGTGCTCTCCTCCGGCAAGCTCGATCGCCCTGATGTCCCGTTCCGCCGTTCCGATGTACCGGACGTCGTCAGCGCCGTAGATCTGGGCTGCGATCCGTTTGATCTTGTCGCGTATGGGCGTATCGACGTCGTACAGCGGACGGAAGTCGGCAGCGCCTTCTTCCAGCACGGACATCACCTCTTGTGCGAGCTCCACTCCGCCCTCCCCGCCCTCGGTGAAGACCGACGAGCTGGCGCACCTCACACCCAGCTCGGCGCAGTGCGCCCTTACCAGTTCGATCTCTCCCTCGCTATCCGTGGCGAAGCGGTTGATCGCCACCACCGCGGGGACGCCGAACATCCTGACGTTCTCGATGTGCTTGTCCAGGTTGGCGAACCCCTTCACCAGCGCGGCATGGTCCGGCTCCTCGCACTCCAGGACGTCCTCCAGGCAGGCCCCGCCGTGCATCTTCAGTGCCCGTATCGACGCCACGATGACCGCGCAGTCCGGTCCGAACCCTCCCTGGCCACACACTATGTCGAAGAACTTTTCCGCCCCCAGGTCGGTCGCGAAGCCGCCCTCGGTCACGACCACGTCGGCGAGCTTGAGCGCGTATCTCGTTGCGATGAGCGAGTTGCTGCCGTGCGCCACGTTGGCGAACGGGAACCCGTGAACGAACACCGGTTGGCCTTCCAGCGTCTGCACCAGGTTCGGCTTGATGGCGTCCTTCAGCAGCAGCACCATGGCGCCTACGCACCTCAGTTGGCCGGCCCGGACCGGCTCCCCGTTCATGTTGTACGCTACCACGATGTCCCCCAGCCTGTCCCGGAGGTCGGCGATCGAGGATGCCAGCGCCAGTATGGCGCTGATCTCCGAGGCGGCCGTGATCATGAAACCGCTCTCGTGCGGCACTCCTCCCTCGGCGCGGCCTCCCAGGCCGACCACGATCCTGCGCAGCTCCCTGCTGTTGGTGTCGACGGCCTTGCGCCACACCACCCTGGTTGGGTCGATGTTCAGCTCGTTCCCCTTGGCGATGTGGTTCTCCACCATGGCCGATAGCAGATTGTGCGCCGACGACACCGCATGTATGTCCCCGGTGAAATGCAGGTCGATGTCCCACATCGGATAGACCTGGGACCGACCACCTCCGGTCGCACCGCCCTTGATGCCGAACACCGGACCCATGGACGGCTCCCTCAGGGCGCCCATGACCTTGACGCCCAGCTTGCCCAATGCTTGCATCAGCCCGATGGAGGTGACGGTCTTGCCCTCGCCGGCCTTGGTGGCCGTTATGGCGGTAACGAGGACCAGCTTGCCGTCCGGCCGCTCATCGAGCCGCGCCAAGACGTCAAGGGGGACCTTGGCGATATGGCGGCCGTAGAAGTGCAGGTCGTCCCGTTCCAGCCCCAGCGAGGCGGCGATCCGTTCTATCGGCTGTACAGAAGCGTCCTGGGCGATGTCTATGTCGGCTTTCATAGGTCCCATCCAGAAATGGCGTGCCCGGTTAATAATGATGGAGCGACCGGGTTCGCAATGTTGATTATGGGAGACGGGTTAACCTTGAGGCGTCATGACCGCCAAGATAATCAGTGGGACCGAGATCGCCGAGCAGATAAGGGCGGAGCTGAGGACCGAGATCGCCGCGCTGAAGGAAAGAGGCGTCACGCCCGGCCTGGCCGTGGTGCTGGTGGGTGAGGACCCCGCCTCGCAATCATATGTCAGGATGAAGGGCAAGGCCTGCGAGGAGCTGGGTCTGTTCTCGCAGACCATCATAAAGCCCGCCTCGACGTCCGAGGACGAACTACTGGCCCTGATCGATTCCCTCAATGCGGACCCATGCATCCACGGCATACTCGTCCAGCTGCCGCTGCCGAAGCACATCGATGAGAACAAGGTGATCCTTCGCATCGATCCAGACAAGGACGTGGACGGCTTTCATCCGATCAACGTGGGCAAGATGCTCATCGGCGAGCCCGGCTTCCTGCCATGCACCCCTCATGGCATCCAGGAGATGCTGGTGCGCTCCGGCAACGATCCTGAGGGCAAGCACGTGGTGGTCGTCGGCAGGAGCAATATCGTCGGGAAGCCGGTGGCAGCGATCCTGGTCCAGAAGAAGAAGGGTGCCAATGCCACCGTCACGCTCGCCCATTCCCGCACCCGCGACCTCGCCTCGGTCACGAGGATGGGCGACATCCTCATAGCGGCGATAGGCTCCCCGGAACTCATCAAGGCAGACATGGTGAAGGAGGGAGCGGTGGTCATCGACGTTGGGTCCAACCGGATCGAGGATCCGTCGGCCAAGAGGGGCTACCGCTGGGCAGGGGACGTGGACTTCGAGGCGGTGAAGGAGAAGACATCGGCCATAACGCCAGTGCCGGGCGGCGTGGGGCCGATGACGATCATCATGCTGATGAAGAACACCGTCCTGTCGGCCTCCCGGTCGGCCTGACCGACCTGTCGAGCATCGGCCCGGCTACTGAATTATAATATACGTCCTCCCGCCCAAGTCACCTCCATGAACGGCAAGTTGCTGGGCGCTGTCGCCGTGGTCCTGCTGGCGGCGGCGTTCTCGCTGGGCTGTCTGGGGCAGAATGGGAACAACGGAAGCGGAGGGGGCGGCGGAGGCGGTTACGATGTGGCCATGCAAGGGATCGCATACCAGCCAGCCGAGCTGACCGTCCCGGCCGGAACGACCGTGACCTGGAAGAACCTCGACTCCGTCACACACGATGTAACCAGCACCGATGGTAACTTCACCAGCAGCGGCAACCTCAACAATGGCGACACCTACCAGGTGACATTCGATCAGCCGGGGACGTATTCGTACCACTGCGTTCACCACCCCGGGATGAACGGCACCATCACCGTCACCTGACGGACGTGTCCGGTCCCGGTGCGAAGGGGTGCTGAACATGAAAACATTTAAGCACAGCGTCCCATAATCCCTGCCGAATGCTGCGCGAGTGTACTGCTCATGGTTATTTCAGAGGGGACGTCTGCCCAGTATGTGGTGAGCCCGGCAAGTTCCTGATGAGCGATCAGGAGCTTGAAAGGATAGGCCGGACCATGGCCGGGGCGCTACGTCACTTCCCCGAGAAGTTCGGACTGCATATGGACGAGCAGGGATTCGTTCCCATGCGGGAGTTCATATTCGCCATCAAGAAGTACAACCCGCGGTACCACTGGCTGAGGCCTCATCACATCATCGCTCTCATCGAGACCGACCCCAAGGGGAGGTACCAGAGCAGCACCGACCTCATCAGGGCGACGTATGGTCACACCATAGAGCTGGACCTTCGCCTGCCGACCGATAATATTCCTGATCATCTGTTCTACCCGACCACCGAGGAGGAGGCGGACATCGTGCTGGAGACGGGGCTCAAGCCGTCGGACCGCAAGCTGGTCCATCTCTCCAAGACCTACGCTGATGCCTTCAGGGCGGGGAGGGTCAGGACCGACATGCCGGTCATTCTGGACATCGACGCCAAGGCGGCCATGGACAGCGGCCTGGAGATACAGAGGGCCGCCCGCACGGTCTACCTGATCGGCGAGGTCCCCGCGGAGTTCCTCAGCAGGGCGGAGGAGCAGGAGACCCTGGACGACGAGCCAGAGTCGGAGTGAGTTTTTCGGCGATAGGCTAAATAGCCCTCTCCCGTAATGATGAGTGTGTTCGCTCTGAGCGCCGCCGAACGGACCGAGGATGCATCGTTCCACGTCCTGGACTTCTCGTGGGACGGATTCGTTCCCCGCCTGGAGGCGTACGATGCCGGGTCCGGTACGGTGGTTATGCTGCCGCTCGACGTGCTCGACATGACGGTGTCATCGGAGCGGGAATGCATCGGCAGCTTCGACCGCGGCTACCGCCCCTGCCCGGCCCGCAGACCGGTCGGGCGGTTCGTCCAGTGCAGGAGCTGCATGGGCGACTGGGCCGACGTGCGGAAGTGTGTGTTCGAGCCGCAATGCACCGGCGACGGGTGCGTTCACGGCGACTTCTGCGGCCGCCGGCATGTCGTCTACCTGGCCGCCTACGGGACGCTGGTCAAGGTTGGCATGACCTCGGCCACCAGGCTTCTGAGGAGAGGCATAGAACAGGGGGCGGATGCCATCGTTCCGGTGCTCATGTGCCGCGACCGTCAGGAGGCCAGGCACCTGGAGAAGGAGGTCTCCAAGCGACTCAGGCTGCCCCAGGAGATAAGGGCCGGCAGGATCGCCGCCCAGTGGACCCATCCCCCTTCCCGGGATGTGATCGAGAACTCCCTCGCCACCCATCGCCTTCGCATAGCGTCATGGCATGAGGTCATGGAAGAGGAGGTGGTGCACCTGGACGGATATCCGATGCACGCGCATCCTCACGCCCCTCCCGTGGTGGCAGAGGTCGCCGGCCGTCATGCCGGAGCGGTCCTGGGGATCAAGGGCCGATACATGATCTACAGACACCCGGACGGGGAGAGCTGGATGCTTGACCTCAGCGACCTGCCGTCGCGCACGGTCATCGTGTCGCCGGCCAGCCGGGACGAGGTCGAGACGGAGGCCAGAACGCCGAGCTGGACGCAGACCGCCCTGGACCTGCGCGCCCATGCCGCCAGCGCCCCTCCGTCGGATGGCCAGGGAGGCCGGCGATGACGGCCGGTGCGCAGAGCCAGATGCGCGCATCAATATCATATGAAGGAAAGTCATATCTACGGGCACCCTTATTGAAGGGCGCTCAATTTTTGGAGTGAACCAGATGAGTCAGATTCTCAGACCGGACGAGGTAACCCGGAAATACGGCAGGATGTTCTGCCGGGGCGTGTTCACGCTGGTGGACGAGGCGAACGGCAAGGCCATGATAATCGAGGAGTGCTCCGCCAAGGGGCCGGTGGAATGGGATGCCGCGAACCGTCGCCGGGCCGGAGGGGTCACCACCGGTGTCAGGGTGGAGGGCACCACCCTGATCATGGACGCCATCATCGGCGAGCGGGAGGTCCGGTTCGGGCCCGCCTCCAAGGACGTGGGCGGGCAGGGGCTGAAG
Organism: Methanomassiliicoccus sp. UBA345; assembly: GCA_002504525.1. Taxonomy (GTDB): domain Archaea; phylum Thermoplasmatota; class Thermoplasmata; order Methanomassiliicoccales; family Methanomassiliicoccaceae; genus DTU008. The sequence continues at coordinate 114,306 of DATD01000009.1, read as the reverse complement.
GCGGTGAAGGTGGAGGGCGACCGTGTCCGCACCACCTGGGTCGGCCTGGCCGGCGCCAGCGTGGGAATCGGGGCATGCATGCCCCAAGGGCCGGGGACCATCGAGGCAGTATACCCGGACGATGTCAATGTCGGGGGAGCGCACCGCATAGAGGTGTCGATCGTCACCCCCAAGATGGTCAGGGTCATATACGCCGTCGATGACACCGACACCAGGGAGAAGGGCGCCTCGTGGGTCCTCATGCTCAAGCTGGCGCAGTCGGTCCCGGTCGGCCACTATCTGGAGCACAAGATCGTGCAGCTCAATCCGGAGGTTCCCGAGAAGACGACCAACTGTGTGGCGGTCGGAGCGTCGTTCGCCGTGCAGCCGAAGGACCTCGACGCCCTGAACGACTACGTCGTCAAATTCGTCAGGGAGAACACCGTATCGGAGAACACCACCATCGCCGTGTACCAGGGCCTGGTGGTCCCTGAGGCCGCGAGGGAGTACGGACGCCGGGCCAAGCGGGAGATCTTGAAGGTGGAGGACGCCGTCAGGGCCGCGGAGGCCAGCGGCATCCGTCTGATCGAGGTCACCGGGAAACGTGGGACCATCGGAGCGGTCGCTGGCATCGGTTGCTTCGATATGGGCATAGCCGCTGCCGGTCTGCCCGGCGACTTCGACGGACCGTGACACGCATGGAGCCCCTCAAGGAAGCGACCGCCATCAAAAGCGAGATCTCGCGGGTGATTGCCAGCACGGCCTATCAGACCTACGAGAAGCGCCTCCTGAAAGAGGTCAAGGAAAACAAGGTGCCGCATCACGTCGCGGTCATCATGGACGGGAACCGCCGCTTCGCCAAGGAGTTCGGGCTCACCCCCGCCGAGGGGCACATCAAGGGCAAGGACAAGCTGGAGGAGGTGTTGGACTGGTGCATGGAGCTCGGTGTAAAGGTGCTCACGGTGTACGCGTTCAGCACCGAGAACTTCAATCGCGACGAGAGCGAGGTCGATTCCCTCATGCAGATGTTCGAAGAGAACTTCTATCGCCTGGCGAAGGATGAACGGGTCCATCGCAACGGCATCAGGGTCAGGGTGCTGGGGCAGAGGGACCTCCTGCCGGACAACGTCTTGAAGGCTATCGAGGTCGCTGAGAGCAGCACCGCCGAATACAGCAACTTCCACTACAATCTCGCCACTGCCTACGGGTCCCGCCAGGAGATCCTCCAGGCGATCAAGCAGATCGCCCAGCAGGTGAAGGACGGTGCTCTGGAGGTGGAAGATATAGATGAGCGTACATTCTCCAACTTCCTGTACACCGCCGACCTGCCCGATCCCGACCTCATACTCCGGACGTCGGGGGAGGAGCGCATCTCCAATTTCCTGCTGTGGCAGCTGGCATACTCCGAGCTGTACTTCACCGACGTGTACTGGCCGGGATTCAGGAAGATCGACCTCCTGCGCGCCATCCGCTCCTACCAGCTTCGGAAGCGTCGGTTCGGCAAATGACAAGGTTTTTGTGAAACATCCCCGTTGAGAGGCTGCCTCGAGGTAACCTCATGCCCAAGGAAGATCTCATACTCATCCATGCTCCGAGCGTCTATGATTTTCGCAAGGAGTCAATGTTCTACGGCCCTGTAAGCGACCTGGTGCCGTCCACGCCCGTCTTCGAGATGTACCCCTTCGGGTTCACCACCATGGCGGTGCAGCTGCACAAGGCCGGCTACCGCGTCAGGATAATCAACCTGGCATCCATGATGCTCAACGACAAGAATCTGGACGTGGAGAAGTTCCTGGGCCGCCTGGACTCCGCGGTGTTCGGCATCGATCTTCACTGGCTGCCTCACGCCCACGGCTCGCTGGCGGTCGCCGAGATCATTCGCCGCCTGCATCCTGGTTCCAAGATATTGTTCGGCGGTTTCTCATCGTCCTACTTCCACGAGGAGCTCATAAGGTACCCGCAGGTGGACCTGGTGCTCCGCGGCGACTCCACTGAGATGCCGCTGCTGCATCTGATGGACGCCCTGGACAAGGGTACCGGGCTATCGGGCATTCCGAACCTGACATGGAAGGACGGCACGGGCGTGCACGTCAACGACCTCAGTTACGTCCCGGACACCATGGACCATCTGGACATAGACTACGGATGGATCGTGCGCTCCGTCATCCGGCATCGCGACCTTGAGGGGGCCAAGCCGTTCAAGGACTGGGACCGGTTCCCGATCACATCGGTGTTCACGGTTCGCGGCTGCTCGCTGTCCTGCGCGGTGTGCGGCGGCAGCTGCGGAGCGATGCGCCGGGTGACCGGCCGCACCAAGGCCGCATTCCGCAGTCCGGAGAAGGCGGCCCAGGACATCGCCAACGTGGAGAGCTACATCAAGGCCCCGGTGTTCGTGGTCGGCGACATCCGCCAGTACGGCGGCGACTATGCCGAGAGGTTCTTCAAGGAATGCCGCCGCCTGGATCTGGACAGCCACGTGGTGCTGGAACTGTTCACCCCGGCTCCCGAATCGTATTTCCGGGAGGCGGACCGGACGTTCTCCCAATACTCCATCCAGTTCTCTCCGGATTCTCATGACGAGAAGGTGCGGCATGCGCTGGGCAGGAGGTTCGACAACGCTGGGCTGGAGAGCAGCATCACCTCTGCGCTGCAGAACGGATGCCAGCGCTTCGACATGTTCTTCATGATAGGCCTGCCGGAGCAGACCAGGGAATCGGCGCTGGGTTCTGCCGATTACACCCGTCGGCTGTACCAGCAGAACGGCAACGATCCGCGCCTGGCAGTGTACACGTCCCCCCTGGCGCCGTTCCTTGATCCCGGTAGCATAGCCTTTGAGAACCCCGAGAAGTTCGGATACCGCCTGTTCGCACGAACCTTGGAGGAGCACCGCGCTCGCCTCCCGTCCCCCAACTGGAAGGACGTGCTCTCCTACGAGACGAAGTGGATGAGCCGCGATGTGATCGCCGAGACCTCCTATGACGCCGCCGACCGGCTGAGCGATGTCAAGAGGGACGTGGGGCTGATGACCGACGAGGAGCATCTGCTCAGGTCCCAGCGGTCCAAGGAGGCACGCCGGCTCCTGGTAGAGGTCGACGCAGCCATGACGCTGCCCGAAAGCGAGAGAAAGGAAGTGCTAGTACAGCTAAAGCGCCGGGGCGAGGAGCTGATGGAATCCACCATCTGTCAGAAAAGGGACCTGGTGTGGGACGCCCCCACCATCCTGAGGTCCGTCCCCCGCGCCGCGCTGGGCATGCTGAAGGGATCCCGCCGAAAGCGGGCCTGATCAGCTCTTCCCCAGCTCGGCCGACTTCTTGGCGGCGGCTTCCACCGCCCGGATGACGGTGCCGCGCAGGCACCCATCCTCCAGTACTTTCATTCCTTCGATGGTGGTGCCGGCCGGGGACGCCACCATGTCCTTCAGCGGCGCCGGGTGCATCTTGGTGTCCAGCACCGTCTTGGCCGAGCCGAACACCGTCTGGGCGGCCAGTTTGGTGGCCACGTCGCGCGGCAGGCCGCACAGCACCCCGCCGTCGGCAAGGGCCTCTATCATCATGTACACGTAGGCGGGGCCGCTCCCGCTCAGGCCGGTGACCGCGTCCAGCAGCTTCTCCTCCAAGGGGAATGCGACGCCAACCGAGTCGAGGAGCCTCTGCACAAGCTCTTGGTCCTCCTTGCGCGCCGACTTGCCCAATGCGAAGCCGGAGGCGGATGCGCCCACCAGGCAAGGCTGGTTGGGCATCACGCGCACCACCCTCACCCCCCAGTTGAGGTGGGATTCTATGAACGATATCTTGACCCCGGCCGCTATGGAGATGACCAGGTGATCGGACGTGAGCATGGACTTGAGCTCGTCGAGCACCGCGGCCACGATGTTCGGCTTGACGGCCAGGATGATGACGTTGGCCTCCCTGGCCACCACGGCATTGTCCGGCACCACCGATATCTCCAGGGCCTTGGTCACGTACTCGCGGCGTGCCGGCACCACCTCGCTGGCGATGATCTCGGAGGGGCTCGCTTCACCCGAGTTGAGAATGCCCTTCATCAAAGCCTCTGCCATGTTGCCCGCGCCAATGAAACCGAACTTCTTGACCATCATATCACCTATGGAACGCGATAATCGCTGACCGACGGCATAATGCACGCGCTGATAAATCAGTTATCCTGTCGCTGCCGGCCAACGCCTTCCCTCGGACCTACCGCCCTTCTAGGTGTTTTGTCACCTCTCGCATGAATGCGGGGAGGTCGTCAGGACATCTCGAGGTGATGATGTTGCCGTCCACCACCACCTCCTCGTTCACATAGCGGGCTCCTGCGTTGACCATATCGTCCTTCAGAGAGGGCCAGCAGGTGATCCGCTTTCCTTCAAGTATGCCGGCCGATGCCAATATCCAAGGGCCGTGGCAGAGGGATGCCACCATCCTTCCCTTGGCATGAACCTCCTTGACGAGCTGCGAGAACTCCGGATGGAGCCTCATGCGGTCGGGCGCATATCCTCCTGGAACGAGCACTCCGTCAAAAGCGTCGGCGCGAGCATCTCGAATAGGCATATCGACCTTGTTGGTGCTCCCATGCTTTCCTGAGTGGCCGTCCTTCTTGCCCGATCCGACCACCACTGGCCGGTGTCCCGCCTCCTTCAAGCGGTAGAATGGATACCAGAATTCCACATCTTCGAATAGGTCCTCAGTGAACACGGCGATCTTCATGATGCATCACCCCGATGCAACATCCGGTTGCAATGGCATTTGACGCTCATCTCGGCACATTTGAACATTATCCTCTATTTCAGCGGCCCTGTGCTCGGTTCTTCAATAAAAGCGCCCTACACAGACCGCCGGGCCGTCGTTTATTTACATTGATAAAACGCCGGTTTTGTTCCCTATAGCCAGACGAGCCAGATATCAATTATTGAGATAACGTATTTATAGAGGGCTACTATTCTCCCAGCAATGCTCTTGGACACTTACTTGCCAATAGCAATCTACATCGTGATTGCACTAGCGATCCCCGTCATCGCGTTCTGGCTAAATGATTTTTTCAGGCCTACCAGAAAAACGGCGTTGAAGGGGGATACCTACGAGTGCGGCGAGGTACCGATCGGAGAGGCGCAGGTCCAATTCCATTTCCAGTTCTATATGTACGCCATCATCTTCGTGGTTTTTGACGTCATTACCGTGTTTTTATTGATCTGGGCCCTCAATTTTGATCTCCTCTCGGGGGATTCAAAGCTCATCATGCTTGCATTCTTCAGCATGATGCTGGTCGGAGCCTTCTACGCATTGAGGAAGGAGGATAAGATATGGATCTAAGTCTACAGCCTCACGCGATCGCCATGAGCGCCCAGGAGTTCATGACTTGGTCGAAGGGCGTCGTTCGTGAGCTTACTAAAGCCACTGGCGTCAAGAAGGCCGTCGACACGGTCGCCGGCCCGTTCTTCAACTATGGCGTAAGGAACTCGATCTACCCGTTGCACTTCGGGATTGCCTGCTGCGCCCTAGAGATGGCGGCATGCTCCGGCCCCCGTTTTGACAATGAGCGGCTGGGTATGGTCTTCCGTTCCTCCCCCCGCCAGTGCGATGTGCTCCTCGTGAACGGATGGATCTCCAAGAAGCTGCGGCCGTCCCTGCGCCGGCTGTACGAAGAGATGCCCGATCCCAAGTGGGTCGTGGCCATGGGAGAATGCGCCATTTCCGGCGGCCCTTGGTACGATTCATACAACGTGGTACAGGGTCTCGACACATTCATTCCAGTAGACGTTTACATTCCCGGATGCCCTCCCAGGCCGGAGGCGATGATCGACGGCTTCATGAAACTGCAGCTGAAGATGAAGAACTCCAGGGTCGGGCTGTTCATGGAAGACTGAGGTGGGAAAATTGGAAAATGATACTTATTCAGTAGAACAGGTTAAGGCCAAGATATCCCAGACCTTCCCCGCCGATGTCGTTCTCGATGACGGCAGGACTGAGACCCGCCGCCTGTACATGGCCGCTGACCGGTCGGTCCTGTTCAATCTGTGCAAATTTCTGAAGGACGAGCTGGGCTTCGACCACTGCAGCCTGGTGAGCGGCGTGGATTGGTGCGACAAGTTCCAGTCCGTATATCACATAACCTCGTATTCAAGTAACATCACCTTGGAGATCGTGGTCGACCTGCCTCATGACGAGCCGGAGGTCGATTCGGTCACCCCGCTATGGCAAGGCGCCAACTGGCATGAGAGAGAGACCTTTGACATGTTCGGCATCGTCTTCAAGGGACATCCGAACCTGAAGAGACTTCTGCTTCCGGAGGACTACAAGTTCTTCCCGATGCGGAAGGACTGCGCCGAAGGAGGGCAGTGATATGGCAGAGATGTGGATCAACATGGGTCCTCAGCACCCCATGACCCATGGGTTGTGGAACATGAGGATCAAGGTCGATGGCGAGACCATCGTGGACTCTGAGCCTGTCATCGGCTACCTGCACCGCGGCTGGGAGAGGATGGTCGAGGACAGGAACTACCCTCAGATCATCCCCATGGCCGACAGGCTGTGCTACGGCTCCTCCTTCACCTGGAGCCACGTATATTGCATGACCGTCGAGAAGCTGATGGGCATTGAGGTGCCGGAGAGGGCCAAGTACATACGGGCCATGTCCGACGAGCTTCAGAGGATCGGTAACCACCTGATGTGGCTCGCCGCCATCGGCACCGACCTAGGGAACCTCACCATGTTCTTATACGCCACCAGGGACAGGGAGCTGTTCCTGGACATGTTCCAGTCCCTCTGCGGGGCCAGGATGACGTACAACTTCTGCCGCATCGGAGGGGTAAGGAACGATTCCCCGCCCAACTGGGTGCGCGACCTCGAGAGGACACTCGACTACTTCGAGAAGAGGCTTGTTGAATATGACATGCTGGTCGACCAGAGCAAGCTGTTCCGCATGAGGATGGAAGGCCTCGGCTACATGTCTGCCAAGGATGCCATCAATGTCGGGCTCACTGGCCCCGTGCTCAGGGCGAGCGGCGTGAAGTACGACATCCGTCACAACGATCCCTATGAGATCTACGACGAGCTTGACTGGCATATGTGCACTCACGATGCCTGCGATACCTGGGCTCGTTACCGGGTTCGCATGATGGAGATGAAGGAATCGGTGAACATCGTCAGGGAGATCCTGAAGAAGATGCCCAAGTCCGGGCCGATAAGGGTCAAGCCGCCCCGCAATGCGCCGGCCGGAACCGCGATGGCCCGAATGGAGGACCCCCGCGGAGAGAGCCTCATGTATCTGGTGGGCGATGGCGGCAGCAAGCCCTACCGTCTGTCGGTCAGGAGCCCTCTCTTCGTGATCCTGTCGGCGAGCCCTAAGCTCATCAACGGCTACAAGATCGCCGATGTCCCTTCGATCCTGGGAATGCTTGATGTTTGTATGGGCGAAACGGACCGGTGATCTCTTTGTATCTTGATCTTTGGGGATTGTTGGGCGGCCTAGTCCACTGGCTGATGGTGGATATCGTAGGGACCATCCTGAGATGGCTCCACCTGTACGGCCTGGCAGATTGGCTAGGAAGCCCGGGAGTGCTGAACATCGTCACCATACTGGTGGTGGCGCTGATCATATTGATAGTAGGAATGCTGGTATCGATCCAGCTCATTTGGCAGGACAGAAAGATGCTCGGCAGGTTCATGGACCGCGTCGGTACCCAGGTGGGCCCGTTCGGCCTGTTCCAGAACTTCGCCGATGCCTTCAAGGTCCTAGTTAAGGAGTACATCGTACCTGACTCCGCGGACCGGCTGATCTATCCTCTGGCGCCTATCCTGATCATCGGTGTGTCCATGGCAATGTTCGTGACCATACCGTACAGCCAGGGATTCTACATGTCCGATTCCGACCTCAGCGTTATACTCACCTTGGCAATGTTCGGGGTGATACCGTTCGCGGTCCTGCTGGGTGGCTGGGCGTCGAACAACAAGTATACGCTTATCGGAGGAATGCGCGCCGCTGCGCAGACCTGCGCCTATGAGGTGCCGCTGCTCCTGTCCGTGGTCAGCGTTGTCGTTCTCAC
>DATD01000009.1:87760-106079 GCA_002504525.1 Methanomassiliicoccus sp. UBA345 | reverse complement strand
TCGTTCCGCTGATCATCGGGTTCCTGGTCTTCGTGATCTCCATGATAGCGGAGATCGAGAGAGTGCCTTTCGACCTTCCCGAGGCAGAGGCTGAACTGGTCGAGGGATGGGGGACAGAGTATGGCGGGATGAGGTTCGGATTGATCATGATGTCCGAGTATGCCCGGGCCTTCGTAGGTTGCTCGCTCATCACTATACTGTTCCTCGGCGGCTGGGATGGACCCTTCCTCGACTATGTCATCGAGGGAGCATGGTTCCTGCTCAAACTGATCCTGGTGTTCACGATATTCGTGTGGGCCAGGGCCGCGTTGCCCCGTGTTAGGACCGATCAGATCCTGAACATCTGCTGGAAGAGACTGTTACCGTTGGCAGCGATCAACCTCTTCATCGCGGTCTTCTTCAAGACGATGGGGTGGTTCTAATGGCCGACAAGGCAAAAACTAGAAAAGAGAAGGAGATGGGGCTCACCGGCTTCATAGTGAAGCCGATGTATATCACCATGAAACAGTTCATCAAGGCCATCGTCAACCGGCCCCAGACCGTTCTGTATCCATGGGAGAAGCTGGTGCTGCCTGATGTGTACAGGGGGCGCCCCGGCCTTGTCTTCGATAAGTGCATCGGGTGTGGCATATGCATGCGCATTTGCCCGACCCGTTGCATTGACCTGGTCGAGGTTGATGATCTGAAGGTAGTCGTGGGAGAACCGGCCAAGAAGGTCAAGCGCCCTCGTGTCAACGTCGGTCGGTGTATGATGTGCGGCTACTGCGCCGAATATTGCCCCACCGATGCTATGATCGTCACGCCGGACTATGAGCTGGCCACATACACTCGGGAGGAGGCCATCTACGACCCTTACAAGCTCCAGCATGCCTGGAAGCCTGGATACGAGGTGCATATCAATGAGGTGCTACCCTCGGAACTGTCCAAGGGCGTCGAGCCGCGCCGCCACACTGAGAACAAGGACCTCCCTGTGCTGGAGGATAAGAAGTGCATAAGCTGTTCCAGGTGCGCCAAGGACTGCCCTGTGGACGCTGTCAAGATGGTCGAGGTCGGGGTCAACGAGAAGGGCAGACCCATCAAGAGGCCGGTCTTCGACGCCGAGAAATGCGTCTCCTGTGAGACCTGCGTCGAGGTATGCCCCAAGGACGCCCTGACCATGAAGGAGGTGGAGTAATGGCCGTGGTTTGGTCTATCGAATGGGACCTCGTCGTGTTCCTTATCCTTGCAGCCATCATGATCATCGGCGCCATCGCCGTCCTGTGGACGAAAGAGATCGTCCGCAGCGTCATGTGGCTGACCATGCTGTTCGTGGGGGTAGGAGCCACCTACATCCTCCTCGGTTCCGAATATCTGGGGATCATCCAGATCCTCGTCTATGTGGGGGCGGTGTCGGTGCTGATGCTGTTCGGTATCATGCTTACCAAGCGCCGCCTTCTGGGAGGCGATCGCCATGAATAAGCGAAAAGTGGTGATCGGCGTCACGGCCCTACTGTTCCTCGGAGTAGTGGTGGGCTCGCTGCTGATGACCGAGTGGCCGGCAGGAGAGCTGGCTGATACCGACAACGTCGAGCTCGGCCTCACGCTGTTCAACGACTATGGCATCGCCGTCCTGATGGTCAGCTTCGTGCTGTTCGTTGCCCTGCTGGGAGGCGTGTTCATCGCCCAGGAGGAGGAAAGATGATACCGATAGAGTATTTCCTTGCCCTCTCGGGCATTCTCTTCGTCATCGGCGTGATAGGCGTGCTCTCCAAGAGGAACGCCATCGTGGTGCTGATGAGCATAGAGATCATGCTGAACGCGGCCAACATCAACTTCGTGGCCTTCTCCGCGTACTATGGCAACTTGAATGGGGCGGTCTTCGCCTTGGTCTCGATCGCCATTGCCGCAGCTGAGGTAGCGATCGGTCTGGCCATCATAATGAACCTGTACAAGACCAGGGACACCATCAGTCTTGACGAGATCAACCTGCTGAGGTGGTAAATATGGCATTCGCAGAGTACGCCTGGCTGATCCCAATTTTCCCGTTGATCGCCTTCGTGGTGATAGGGTTCCTGGGCAACAGGCTGTTCAAGAAATGGGAGGGAGGAGCCCCGGTGGCCATCGGAATGACGGCCATCTCCCTAATACTCTCCCTAGTTGTGGCCTTCGAGGCCCTGACCACTGGAGACGGGACGCCGTTCGTACAGTCAATAGAATGGCTGGTAGTACAGAGCGGTGATTTCGCCTTCACCTTCAACATGGGCATCTATATCGATAACCTGACCGCCCTGATGCTCATAGTCGTCTCCTTCGTGGCGACCCTTGTCGTCATATACTCCCTCGGCTACATGCACGAGGAAGGAGAGAAGAAGCGCCGCTACTATGCGATCATCTCCCTGTTCATCAGCGTGATGCTGGGACTGGTACTGGCCTCCAACTTCCTCCAGATGTTCATCTTCTGGGAGCTGGTCGGCCTGTGCTCCTACCTGCTCATCGGTTTCTGGAACACCCGGCCTTCGGCAGCCTCGGCCGCCAAGAAGGCCTTCCTGGTGACCAGGATCGGCGACATCATGTTCATGATCGGGCTGTTCGTGCTGTTCGTCGGATTCCAGGGCAACCTGGACTTCGAGTACATCTTCGCGAACGTCGATGCCTTCATCGGCGGGAACGATCTGCTTACCTTCGGCACCCTGATGATCTTCGGCGGTGCGGTCGGCAAGTCGGCCCAGTTCCCCCTGCATGACTGGCTCCCTGACGCCATGGAAGGTCCGACCACCGTTTCGGCGCTCATACACGCCGCCACGATGGTCAAGGCCGGTGTCTATCTGGTAGCTCGTTCGTACCCTGTCATGGTGGACACCCCTACCACTCTGTTGGTGGTGGCGTGCATCGGTGGCTTCACCGCACTGTTCGCGGCGACCATGGCCCTCAACAACACCAACATCAAGAGGGTCCTGGCGTACTCGACCATCAGCCAGCTGGGTTACATGTTCCTAGCGCTGGGTGCTGGCGGCTACATCTACACTCAAACGCTGGAGCCCAACGTCGGGTACACCGCTGGAATGTTCCACCTAATGAACCATGCCTTCTTCAAGGCCCTGCTGTTCCTTTCCGCCGGCGCGGTTATCCATGCCGTGCACACCGAGGACATGCGGCTCATGGGTGGGCTCTCCAAGAAGCTCAAGATCACCTCGTTGGTGATGCTTATCGGGTGTATCTCCATCGCCGGCATTCCGCCATTCAGCGGATTCTGGTCAAAGGACCTGATCCTGGAGGCAGTGTTCGAAGGTATCAGTGTCAGCCCGGTGTTCGCCGTGCTGTACGCATTTGGCCTGGCCACCGCTTTCCTGACCGCGTTCTATATGTTCAGGCTGTGGTTCATGACCTTCTCCGGAGAGCCGAGGGACCAGCACACCTACGAGCATGCTCATGAATCGCCCGCGGTCATGTGGGTGCCACTAGCCCTCCTGGCAGCTCTAGCCTTCGGGTCCGGGTTCGCCTTCCTGTTTGGCTTCGAGGCGTCCATCGTGCCCCACGGCGTGTTCGAGTTCGACCATGTCGCCTCTGCAGGCGACCTGCTGGTGGCCATGTTCACCAATGTCCTTACCTATGCCTCTATCATCGTGGCTCTGGCGGGCATCGGACTGGCCTACCTGATGTACAAGAAGAAGTCGATCGACCCCGCCCGGTTCACCTCCGGAACGGTCGGGAAGACCATCTCAAATGTCCTCCTGGCCCGCTACGGCTTTACCAAGGCGTACGACTGGATCGGCCTCAAGGTGGTCTATGGCGTCGCCAAGGTAGCCGACTTCATAGACCGCAGAATCATTGATGGCATCATAAACGCGATAAGCGCTGGCCTGATAAGGGCCGGTGGCTTCCTGCGCCGCGCCCAGACCGGGTTGGTGCAGGCCTATGCGGTCGTCGTCGTGGCGGGGGGGTCGTTGATCGTCATCCTCCTCTTCCTCGTCGGAGGGATCTAAGATGTTCGAGAACGTACCCATACTCTCGCTGCTAATCCTCTTCCCCCTCGTGGGCGCCCTAGTGACGTTCATGTCGGGAAAATCCCCCAAGGCGGCCAAGTACTTGGCCCTGGCCTTCGCGGCCATTCCGCTGGCCATTTCGATCCTCATACTGACGGAGTTCTCCCTCGATGGGGGGTTCCAGTTCGTTGAGAAATATCAGTGGATCAGCTTCCTGGGGATCAGTTTCCATCTCGGGATAGATGGTATAAGCATAACCATGGTCTTCCTGAGCACCCTGCTGGTGTTCCTGGCCATCCTATTCTCATGGGATGTCGAGGAGCGCGTCAACCAGTACATGGGTCTGATGCTGGTGCTCGAAGTGGGCATCCTGGGCGTGTTCACGTCCCTGGACTACTTCGTGTTCTACATCTTCTGGGAGGTCGTGCTGATCCCGATGTACTTCCTCATAGCGATATGGGGAGGCGTCAACCGGGCCTACGCGTCCATAAAGTTCTTCATATACACCCATGTGGCCTCGCTGGCCATGCTGCTGGGTATCTTCGCCCTGTACTTCACCACCGCTCCCCTGCTTCAGGCGGAGAACCTGATCCCGGCCGATGCCATCGGCAGCTTCGACATGCTGCTCATCGCGTCGGTGGCGCCAGGCCTTGGTGAGCTGTTGCAGATCGCGATCTTCGCGGCCCTGTTCTTCGGGTTCATCGTGAAGATGCCCATGGTGCCCTTCCACACTTGGCTGCCTGACGCACACGTTCAGGCGCCTACTGCTGGATCGGTCCTGCTTGCCGGCCTGCTGCTGAAGATGGGCTCCTACGGTATCATCAGGATCTGCCTGCCCACCCTGCCCGACGCGGCGGTGGACTTCCAGATCATCATGGCCGTGATCGGAGTGGTATCCATCCTCTACGGCGCCCTGGCCTGTCTGGCCCAGACGGACATCAAGAAGATGGTGGCCTACTCCTCCATCTCGCACATGGGCCTAGTGATGCTGGGCATAGCTACGCTCAGTCAGCTGGGCATCGCCGCTGCGGTGTTCCAGATGTTCGCACACGGCCTCATAACCGCCGTCCTCTTCATGGTCTGCGGGATGTTCCAGCACAAGGCCGGGACCAGGGAGATACCCCTGCTCGGCGGGCTGGCCCCCAAGCTCCCCATCCTGTCCACAGTGATGATGATGGGGTTCATGGCGTCCCTTGGACTTCCCGGGATGGTCGGTTTCCTGGCTGAGTTCATGATCTTCACCTCGACCTATGATGTATGGGGCGTTTGGGTGCTCGTGCCCATCGCCACCGTCGCCCTCACCGCGGCCTACTACCTATGGGCCATGCAGAGGACCATCTTTGGCGAGACGACGACCAAGATCGACACCACCCACCTACACGATGCCTACTGGTTCGAGATCATACCCCTTGCGGTACTGCTCGGCCTCATCGTGCTGTTCGGCGTCTGGCCGGCCGCTGTGGTGGACCTTATCACACCTTCGGTTCCGTTGGTGTGGCCCCTCAACGGGGTGATCTGAAATGATGGACTACGGAGCAATTTATCCAGAGATCATCCTGATCCTGTTCGCGGTGGCGATCCCCGCCCTGCACATGCTGATCAAGTCCAGCAGGGCCCTCGCGGGCATCTCGCTGGTGGGCATTGCAGCGTCCATTGGGATGGTAGTATACTACATGCTCAATGGCTACCCCAGCATCATCGGCAACCCCGACGCGCCCCTGCTCAGCTTTGACGCACTGGCCGCGGTGTTCTCGCTGGTGTTCCTGAGCGTCGCCTTCGTGGTGGTCCTGGCCTCGGCCAGGTATGTGGAGAAAGATCGGCATCTGGCCGAGTACTTTACCCTCATCATGATGGCCACCGCGGGCATGATGCTGGTCTCCTCCGCGCAGGACCTTCTTACCATCTACATAGGCATCGAGATAGCCTCGATGGCGACCTACGCCCTGGTGGCGTTCCGCAAGAAGGACAAGCGCGGCTCCGAGGCGGCGGTCAAGTACGTCATCATCGGCGGCATGTCCTCCGCCCTGTCCCTGTACGGCATATCCCTGCTGTTCGGGGTCACCGGCACCACCAACCTGATCGGCATCAACGCGGCCCTGGCATCTCAGGGCGTCGACCTCGCTGCCCTGATGGCCCTCGCCCTGCTCCTGGCAGGCTTTGGCTTCAAGATCGCCATAGTGCCGTTCCATATGTGGGCTCCAGACGTGTACGAGGGCGCGACCGCTCCGATATCGGCCTTCCTGGCCGCCGGCTCCAAGAAGATGGGCCTGGTGGTGCTGTTCAAGGTCTTCATCGTGGGCCTGATCGCCATCAAGGCGGACTGGGACATCGTGGTCGGAATAGTCGCAGTGCTGACCATGACCATAGGCAACGTCATCGCGCTCTCGCAGACCAACATGAAGCGCATGCTTGCCTACTCTTCGATCGGCCAGGCCGGCTACATGCTGATGGCCATACCCCTCGCCACCGTGGTGGGGGACTACGCCATCACCGGCGGCATCTTCCACATAATCACTCACGCCTTCATGAAGGGCGGGGCGTTCATTGTGGTCGCCGCCATGGCCTATGTGGCGATCGGGGAGTCGATAGCGGACTACAAGGGTCTGGGCAAGAGGGCGCCGTTCATGGCGTTCTCCATGACCATGTTCATGTTCGCGCTGGCGGGCATACCCCCGCTGTCCGGGTTCATGAGCAAGGTGGTGCTGCTATCGGCATCCGTCCAGGCGGCCGAGGTCACCCAGTGGATGATCTGGTTGGGCGTGGCTCTGGTGCTGAACTCCGCGCTCTCCCTGTACTACTACGTGCGTGTCATCAAGTACATGTATGTGGAGAAGGGGGAGACCGATGCCAAGATCAAGGTGCCTGTCACCTTGACCGCGGCCATCGCCATCTGCCTGGTAGCCACCATCGGCCTGGGTCTGTTCTTCGACCCTGTGCTGGAACTCTGCTCCGAGGCGGCCAGGACGCTGTTCCCGGCGCTGGGAGCCTAAACCCTTTCCATCCAACCCTTTAAGGCGCCGAGGGCGGAGATCGTCCCGACGACCTTCTCGTCTTTTATTACCAGCACTCTTTCGGTGCTCCAGCTCTGCATGACCTTAAGGACGTTGAGCGGTTCCTCATCATAGTTCACGTTGACGCACGGCCTGCTGCCGCTCATCCCGCACAGTGAGGAGAAGTCCCGGGCGCGGCTCGTTTCAAGATTGATCCCCCTTACCACCATCGCGCCCATGTCCCCGGCGGTCAGCAGTCCAACGATATCCTCGCCCTCGGCCACCATCACCACTGAAGCGTTGGATGCGGTCATCGTGTTGAGGACCTCCTTTATGGTGGCGTCCCCCCGCACCGTCGCGATCTCCGTGTCTATGTAGCCTTCTATCGTCCCCATCTTGTTTTGATCGGTTCGAGCGTACATCGGATATCATTCCCAACGCCATGCAGATATACTTTGCCAGATGGGCGAAAATGTATCGGCCAGCAATGGTTAAGTACGGCATTTGTATTAGGACGGCACATGCCCTTGAGCTGGGACCAGCCTATCAAAGAGGAACTCCGCATGGTGGAAGAGGAGATCATGCGGAACACCCGGTCCGGGGAGCCTCTGCTCACCGAGATTGCTACGCATGTGATCAGCTCCGGAGGAAAGCGCATGCGGCCCGGTATCACGATCCTATCGTTCCGGGCAGTGGAGGGCACCGACCTCCAGAGGACCGTCATGTTGGCGGCCGCCTTCGAGCTTGTACACAGCGCTACCCTGGTCCATGACGACATCAACGACGGAGCGGATACCCGCAGGGGAACCGAGGCCGCCTATCGCAAGTACGGCACCCAGCGTGCCCTTATCACCGGTGATTTCCTGTTCGTGAAAGGATTCCGCCTCGGCGGGCTGGTCCAGTCCGATGAGGTCGTGGAGCTGGTGGCCGATGCCTGCTCCCAGATGGCCGAGAGCGAGATGCTGCAGACGATGATAGAACACGATGCCGACCTGTCCTTCGAGGCATACGTCAAGATCATCACCGGGAAGACCGCCAAGCCCATTCAGGCATCCGCTCAGGTGGGCGCGTACCTCGGTGGCGGTTCGCCCGACCAGATCGCCGGGCTCGGTGATTTCGGCCTCAATATCGGTTTGGCGTTCCAGATCGTCGATGACATCCTGGACATCACCGGCAAGGAGGAGGACCTGGGGAAGAGGAGGGGCATGGACGTTCTCGACGGCAAGGCCAACCTCCCGCTCATGATAGCCATGCAGGAGCAGTACCCTTCCTCCTCTCGCATCAGGGAGATATACCGCAAGACCGTCAAGACCGAAGAGGAGGTCGAAGAGGCCCTGCGACTGGTGCAGGCCACCGACGCCCTGGACTTGGCGAGGAAGCACGCCGATGACCTAAGGCTCAAGGCCCTGAATGGTCTCGAAGCCCTCCCGGAGAGCAAGTACAAGGATGCATTGCGCACTCTGGCCGACACCATCCTGGTGAGGGACAGATGAACGATTACGATGTCATTGTGGTCGGCGGCGGACCAGCTGGCTCCACCACGGCCGAGCATGCCGCCCTCAACGGGGCGAGCGTTCTCGTCCTCGATAGAAAGAAGGTCATCGGGGAGCCTGTGGCTTGCGGGGAGTTCCTTCCCGAGAACTCGGAGATGAAGGTCACCTTCCCCCGCGTTCCGGACATGGATGAGCTGTTCGACGTCCCTGAGGAGCTGATCTCCAGGCGGATGGACCTTTTCCGCATGATCGCCCCCAGCGGGCGGTATTGGGACGTCAAGTTCTCCGGCTACACCACCGACCGCGACCGCTTCGACAAGTTCCTCTCGGAGAAGGCGCGGAAGGCGGGCGCGGAGATCCGCACGTCTGTCCGTGTTACCGGCGTTGAAGGTAACGAGGTGATCACCGAGAGCGGCCGGCTCAAGGCCAAGGTGGTGGTGGGCGCCGACGGACCTCTTTCCACGGTGGCGCGGTCGTTGGGGTTCCCCCGCAACCGGGACATGTATCCGGCCGTTACCGGGCAGGCCGAGGGGGAATTCCCTCCGGTAATGGAGATGCACTTCGGGAGCGTGGCGCCCGGGGCTTATGCATGGGTGCTGCCAAAAGGCTCGGGCGCGAACGTCGGGGTAGGGTGCTCGCCAAAGCTGGCCGATGGCAAGCTTAACGATTACTTTGCTTCATTCCAGCAGAGGAGGGGGCTGAAGGTGACCACCAGAACGGTAGGCAAATTCGTGCCCTCCAACGGGCCGATCGCCTGGACCGCGTCGGAGAACGCCCTGCTGGTGGGCGACGCCGCGGGTCATGTAATGGCCGTCAACGGCGGAGGCATACCTATCGCCATGATATGCGGCCGCCTCGCCGGAAGGGCGGCCGCATCCCATGTCCGTGACGGTACTCCTCTGAAGGAGTACGAGCAGGAGTGGCGGTCGCAGGTGGCCAAGCCGCTCCACACTGCGGTCAACACCAAGCGCCTGGCCACGCTGTTCTTCGGGACCGCGCGCCGCACCGAGTGGGCCATGGGCGTGGTTGGGGCAAGGCGTATGGGCAAGATGATCCGCCTTCGCCCGGTGTTCCCCTGATGCCGCGGGTCACTTCTGAGGCGCTTCCCTGGAGCGGACAGAGCGCAGGGCGCTTCCGCATATGGGGCAGTCCGGCATGTTCTTGTCGAAGATCTTCCCGCAGCCCCGGCAGCGGTACTTCCAGACAATGACCTCCTTGATCCCCTTGAGCCCCACGGCCCGGTATTCCAGCGCCAGGACGCGGGCGAGGTTCTGTATCGAATAGTCGTCGGTGAGGATGACGCCCTTCACATCCATGGCCAATGCGAGGACCTCCATGTCCACCGGGGAGAGGCGAGCATCGTCGCCGGTCTCGGCGGCCGCCCTCTTCACCTTCTCCAGCGATGCCGACGACGGCGCGGAGACGGTAAGCCGGTCCTCCCAGTACCTCAGGCGCGTATCGTCGTACTTCTTCAGCTCGGCGATCACTCCCGGAGCGGTCACCGGTTCCGGGGGAAGGTCCTGCATGGAGAACAGGGCCGAGGTGTCGAGAATATGCTTCACGGCCGCTCATGCGCAGAAGGCAAGATAATGATTCGCAACGGCTAAATACGGCGTGACGATTGCCTCGGCATGAACGACATCCAGGTGGACCAGGGAGTCATCGATTACATTCTCGAGAACAAGCGCGACTACCGTGTCTCCACCTCCTGCGGGGGCCCGGTCATCGTACCTATCGAGATGAAGAGGCCCAAGGAGTCCGACCTAAAGGTCAAGGTAGGTGCAAATATATTGTACATCTCTCGCGTCCAGGCACGGTACATTGACCGCGTGACCATGGATATGCTCGATTCAGCTAGGTACGAGTCCTGCTCGGTGTTCTGAGCGAGAATGCCTCATCGGCCACCTCTTTGGACAGCCTCTCCAGGTCCAGCTGCTCTTCCTGCGCTGCGATCAGTTTGGAGCTGGCCATGGTGGCGGGGCGGAACGGCACGATCGAGCAGGGCGTTCCCTTCTCGATGGATATGTCGTAGGTCCCCATCTTCTTGGCCAGATGCTCTATCTCCAGCTTGTCCAAACCTATAAGCGGCCGTAGGACCGGGAATCCCAGCCCTTTCTCCTCGGCATTGATGTTGTACAGCGTCTGCGACGCCACCTGACCCAGGGACTCTCCGGTGGCGATGGCATCGGCCCCCAGTCGCATTGCCACGTTTCGCGCGACCTTGAGCATGGTCCGTTTGCATAGGACGCACTGGAGGTTCTTTTGGCAATGCTGAGAGATCCTCAGCTGGCTTATGCCGTGAGGTGCGGTCCACAGCTCCAGCTGCACTCCCAGGGCGGTCTCGAGCGCTTCGGTCAGCCGAACAACCTTGTTGACGAGGCCCTCGCCGGAGTAGGGTCGGTTGTCCATGTGGAGCAGCACGACCTCGGCGCCGTTGCGGGCCAAGGTATATGCGGCCACTGGGGAATCGATCCCGCCGGAGAGCAAGCAAACTACCTTCATGATATCATTCAGCTCGGAAGGTCAAAAAAGCGATGATTCATTATCGAGGACCACGCGGCTCAGTTGTTGAGCCGTGAGATGTCCTGGCTCAACATCGGGAAGCCATACTCCTCTTCATCGCCCTCTTCCTGGTCGACGACGATGGTGAACAGCATGTTCAAGAGCTCCCTCATCTGTTTCATCTCGGTCCTGAGCTCGTTGATCTCCCTTACCAGGTCGTCAGTGCTCTTGGCCATCTTCCACCTGTCGCCTCTAAACACCACTTCGCTTATAATCCTATTCCCATTCGATTTTTGGATGGCGAGGGCGGCCTGTCAGCGTCAGGGTCAGAAGCTGACGTTCCCGTAGTCGTCGGCGAGCTTGCGGCTCTCCACCCTCTCACAGGGTTCGCAGCGCAGCGATCTCCCCTGGCATTCCAGCGTGCCGCGGCACTTCCGGCACATGGCCTTCACCACGCCGAAGTGCGGCTCCTGGGTGGACAACTGGACGGACGGAGCGGTCTGTATGACCTTGGCGCGTATCAGATCGCCGGGGCGCATCTCCCTGCCGACCTCCTGGACATACTCGGAGGAGAGCTTGGAGATGTGGATGGTGGCGGACGTCTCTCCGGTAATGGTCCGGTCCCTGCCCTCGACCGCAACTATCTCGCATATGGCCATGGCGGTCCTGACGTCGGTCACGCGGCAGAACACGCTGTCCCCGTTCCTCAGCAGGTTCATGGGGTTGGTGGCCGATACACGGGCCAGCATCTTGTCCCTGTCAAGCTGCAGCTCTCCGGCCAGGGCGGAAAGGATCTTCCCATCGTATTCGTAGGTGCCAGCGTCGGGCATGTATTCCTCGGCCACGGCAACCTCCTCGCCGGGCAGAACGGTCTTCTTGGTCATCTTGAATCACATCCTATCAGCATATGCGCAATAATATTACATCGATCTCTTTCTTCTTCCTATCGTGGAACTCGAACAGATGAGGTATCCCGAACTTATAGCTTTTCTGGAAGGATATCTCCCGGTCCAGCGATGCGACCATCTTTTCCAGGAACGGGGCCGTGGAGGCGTTGTGCAGCGAGTATACGACGGGAGCGATGCGGACCGCGGCCTCCAGGAACGGCCGGTCGGCCTTCTTTCGCTGGGCGCCGAACGGCGGGTTCATGATCACGGTGTCCGCCTCGCACCGAAACTCCTTCACGTCGCCCACCGTTAGCTCTATGTCCGCGCCCAGGCGGGACGCGGCCTCCATGGCGTCGGCCGTAGCATCGGGATCGATGTCCACCCCCATGACCGATGCGGCGCCAAGCAGCGCGGCACCGATGGCGAAGACGCCGGTGCCGCACCCCAGGTCTACCACCCGCCGCCCCTCGACGTCGCCGAACGTCAGCGCGGTGTACAGGACGTCGGCGGCTATGGCGGCAGGGGTGCAGTACTGCTCCAGCGATGGACGGGGGGAGCGGTGGGGAGGGATGGTCTGAAGCATCCGCTCCAGCTCGTTCTTTCTCATCGGGCCTCAGTGCAGTCCCAGGTCGAGGAAGTCCGCCGAGGTCAGGATGCCCTCGATGTTCCCTCTCCGGGTCACCAGGACGGCCTCGTCCCTCTGCAGATGCAGCGATGCCAGCTCGATGGGGGTCTCCTCGCTGAGGATGGGGAACGGCGCCTCCATGATGTCCTCCACCTTGACCTTCATGACCTCATCGTAGAGCTTCCTCTGGTTCCTCGTCTCTTCGATGGTGTAATCGCGAATGCGGTCATCGGTGATCCCTCCTACGATGCGCTCCCCCACCATGACGGGCAGCTGGGTGAAGCGGCCCTTGACCATGAGGTCGACCGCCTCGGCCAGCGTCTGGTACGGGTCGATCGAGACGACCCCCCGGGTGGCCAGGTCTCCCACCGTGAGCCGGGCGCCGGTGGACTTGCCCTCCAGGGCGCGCTTCCTCAGGACCCCTTCGAAGGCGTTGAAGATCTTTCGGACGTTCTTGTAGGATGGGTCGATGCTCCCCTTCTCGATCTTGGCGATCAGGGACTGCGACACCCCGGCCAGGGACGCCAGCTCTCGCTGCGAGAGGTCGAGCTTTTTTCGCATCTGCCGGATCTCGTCCAGATCGGGCAGCTGTGGGATCAGAGTCAGCTTGAGCGATGTCATCTGAGGACTTCCACCATCCCGGTTAGTGCGGTCCCCTCTATAAATATTCTCAAAATACTTGATCTCCGCGCGACCTCGCAGCATCCGCGGTCCGATGTTCGGACTGGATGCTCGACAGCGCAGGCAGCCGGCTCATTCTCCTAGGAATTTATCGACCGCCATTCCGATGCATGTCGGAATATGGAGATACCATCCGTTGGCCCGGATCGGCGTCCGAGCATTACGGCTGGCATGTGCGTTCGACGAGTATGTTAGCATCGAATCTATGGCCATATGTTGGTCGCAATAGCCTCATTACACTAGACAAACGAATAATAAATTGATAAATACTATACGAACATCGAAAGCTTTTATTCCTAGCTCTCTCCTTTAGGGGTACGTCCGAGCGATGAGGCAGCGTTCCGGGCAATCCGTTCGATGGAGCCCTGAACGGCCTTGTCAGAACAGCGCAGGGCCGACGGAGGATGGAGATGAGGATCGAGAGTCCGCGCACAGGTGCGCGTCAAAGGAACGAGGAGGCCTATGCCGCCCTCCCCGCCTACGGGGCGGCCAGACCGGAAGGTTCGTCCTACATCATGGGCGGCTGCGGGATCGCCGGCGTCATGAACATGGCCGGCGAGAAGGTGTGCGGCGACAGGATCGCGCGCATGCTCTCCACCATGAGCGAGCGCGAGAACGGTCTGGGGGCGGGCTACGCCGCCTACGGGCTGTTCCCCGATGACCTCAAGGACCTCTATTGTCTGCAGTTCCTCTTCGACGATGAGAAGGCGATGACCGTGACCGAGGAGTACCTGAAGAACCGCGGTGCGATCGTGCGGGATGAGCGCGTGCCGACGCAGAGGGTGGATTCCCTGCGCCCTCCGCGCCCCATCGTCTGGCGGTACTTCTTCAGGCCCGATCCCCGTTCTGAGAAGTTCCGCACCAAGGAGCAGAGCGAGGACGAGTGCATGGTGGAGGCGGTCATGGGCATCAACGGCGCCATACCTGGGGCCATATGCATCTCCAGCGGGAAGGACATGGCGGTGTTCAAAGGAAACGGCCATTCTTACGAGATAGCGGAGCATTTCGACATTGCTCGGTACGATGCGGCCATGTGGCTGTCCCATTCCCGCTTCCCTACCAACAGCCCGGGGTGGTGGGCGGGCGCCCATCCGATCTCTCTGCTCGACTGGTCAGTATGCCACAACGGGGAGATCACGTCCTATGGCGTCAACCGTCGCTTCGTGGAGATGAACGGATACCGGTGCTCGCTCCTCACCGATACAGAGGTCATCACCTATACCTGGGATCTGCTGGTCCGCCGTCACGGGCTTCCGATTCCGATGGCGGCCGTCATCATGGCGCCGCCGTACTATCGCGACATCGAGCGTCTCGACGAGAACGGTAAGAAGTTGGCATACCAGCTTCGGGCGACGTACAAGGAGGCGTTCCTGAATGGACCCTTCTCCATACTGGTCGGTCGCTCGCGCCCCGAGATCACCATGGTTGCCATGGCGGACCGGAAAAAGCTGCGCCCCCTTCTCATCGGGGAATCGGACGACGGGAAGACGGTCTATGCGGCCAGCGAGGAATGCGCTATCCGTTCCGTTCAAGAGAGAGCGGAGACCTGGGAGGCTGATCCGGGCTCCCCCATGATCGCCAGGGTGGGCGAGGGCATCGTCCGCCGCGGCATCGAGCCTCCTTTCGGGGTGATGGACCGATGAGCGCTGCCGAGCGGCAGGGCAGCGTCTTTCGCGACAGGTTCCGCCCGTTCATCTCCGAGGACTGTGTTCGGTGCGGCAGATGCGTCAAGGAATGCTCCTTCGATGCGCTCGTTAAGCAGGAGGGACGCATCGTGGCCAACGGCGGCTGCGTAGCCTGCATGAGGTGCGTGGAGATGTGCCCCTCCTCGGCCATCGAGGTGAGGCACGCACCTCCGCAGATGGCGCCGCATCCTACGTTCACCGGCCGCGTCAGGGAAAGCATAATCGCCCAGGCCGGTTCGGGGGGCGTGCTGCTGTCCTCCTGCGGCACCGACCTTCCCTACGACGTGATATTCGACGACATCGTCCTTGACGCGGCGCAGGTCACCAATCCTTCCATCGACCCGCTTAGGGAACCGATCGAGACCATCACTTTCGTGGGCCGCCGCTCCGGCCGGGTGAGGCTGGACGACGGCGGCCGCCTGCTCGGGGGCTCGGGGCCTCTGGTGGCGATGGACATGCCCCTCATGCTCGGCCATGTGTCCCTGGGCGCCGTGTCCCTCAATGCTCAGGAGGCGCTGTTCATGGCTGCGGAGAAGCTCAACGTCCTGGCTGGCTCGGGGGAGGGCGGCCTTCATCCCGACATGTACCGGTACGCTGACCATGTCAACAGCGAGGTGGCGTCGGGCCGCTTCGGCGTGACGCCCGAATACCTGCGTCGCACTGCCGCGGTGGAGATTAAGATCGGTCAGGGGGCCAAGCCAGGACACGGGGGCCATCTTCCCGGGGAGAAGGTCACCGAGCTGATCTCGTCCACCCGCATGATCCCTATGGGCACCGACGCCCTGTCCCCCTATCCGCATCACGACATCTATTCGATCGAGGACCTCCAGCAGCTGATAGCCGTGCTCAAGGAATCGACCGAGTACCAGGTCCCGGTGGGCGTCAAGATCGCTGCAGTCCATAACGTGGGTGCCATCGCCTCCGGGGTGGTGAGGGCAGGGGCCGATTTCATCACCGTCGACGGCTTCCGCGGTGGCACCGGCTCGTCCCCGAGGGTCATCAGGGACCATGCCGGCATACCGATCGAGGTCGCGATCGCCGCCGTGGATAGGCGCTTGAGCCAGGAAGGGCTGAGGAACCGCGTCACGCTGTGCGCCGGGGGGACCATCAGGGGCTCGGCCGATATGATCAAGGCGCTGGCGCTGGGCGCGGACGTGGCCATGGTGTGCACCGCCGCGCTGGTGGCGATGGGCTGCCGCGTCTGCCAATCCTGCCACCGGGGCGTGTGCGCATGGGGCATCGCCACGCAGAGGCCGGAGCTGACCTCCCGCCTGGATCCGGAGCAGGGGGCGCGACGGATCGTCAACCTGTTCCATGCCTGGAACGAGGAGCTCAAGGAAGTCCTGGGGGCCATGGGCATCGATTCGGTGGAATCGCTGGTGGGCAATCGGGACCGGCTGCGCTATCTCGGCCCCAATCCCAAGCTGGCCGAGATCATGGGCATCAAGCACATCGGCGAGGGGTGGGGTTAGGATGACAAGCGTCACTTCTGACGTACGTATCATGCGGGACGGGCGGAAGGAGGCCACGATCGACGCCTCCTCCCGTGACCCGCATGGCCGTCCAGTGGACCAGCAGACCCTGAACGAGGAGATACGCCGCGTGATAGCTGCAGGGGCTGACCGGATCTCGGTGACGGGGGTGATGGGTCAGCGCTATATCGCCTCGGCATGCACCGACAGGGAGCTATACATTCGCATCGACGGCACTCCCGGAAATGGACTGGGAGCCTTCCTCGACGGCCCCACCATCGAGGTATTCGGCAACGCCCAGGACATGACTGGCAACACCATGGCATGCGGCCGCATCATCGTTCACGGCAACGCCTGGGACGTCACCGGGCTGGCTGCCCGGGGCGGCCGCATCCTGATACGGGACAGCTCCGGCTATCGGGTCGGCATCCACATGAAGGAGTACGGAGGCAGCGTGCCGTCGATCATCATAGGCGGCCGGGTGGGCGACTACCTCGGGGAGTACATGGCCGGCGGCAGCATCCTGGTCCTGGGAAACGGCTCCCGCCGTTCTCCGGCGGGCAGTTCCATCGGGGCGGGCATGCACGGCGGTAGCATCTACGTCCGCGGACCGGTTGAGGAGCACCAACTGGGCATTGGCGCGGCGCTGCAGCCCCTGGACGACACGGACCGGCAGCGTCTGGAGGACATGATCTCCGATTTCGAGAGGTGCTTCTCGCTCAGGGTGACGCGCAATTGGCCAGAGTACCTCAAGATCGCGCCGCTGTCCTCCCGCCCCTTCTGCGGGCATTTCGACCCCATCCCGATCTAGGCGGGGGCGATCAGCGACTCCGTGGATGCCGGAAGGGATCCGGGATCGACGGGGACCTGCTCAGACCCCGGGGAATCGCATCAGCGACTCAAGAACGATGCGTACGTCCACATCCTCCAGGCCCAGAGGGGTGATGTGGTTGTTGATTATGGCGTCGAGGGTGCGGTTGTCCGGAGCATGGATGCGTACGATCACTCTCTTCCCGCCGCTCACCATCAGCACCTCCATGACGCCCTCCACCTCCTGCAGCCTGCGCAGCTCCTTCGATGTGACGCCCTCTGCCAGGTTGGCCAGGACGATGGCGTCGGCCTGCATCCCCATCTGCTCGTTGTTGACGATGGCAGCGTAGCCCAGTATGACACCGTAGTCCTCCATCCTCCTTATGCGGTCCCTCACCGTGGACGGCGAGCGCCGCAGTTTCGACGCGATCTCGCGGTACGTCATCTTGCCGTCCATCTTGAGAAGCTTGAGGATGCGATGGTTCATGTCGTCCACTTCTACCGTGCCGAACCCTCCTGTCCAGTTCGATGATAGGCGGGTCGGTCGCATTAAAGCTTTCTCGACGGCGCGATGACGTCGCAGTCCACGGCGGGCCGCTGCGCTGGCGGTGAACGGAGGGGCCCAGACCATCGCGGCCGCGTCACAGTCCAGTGAAGAAGGACGGAGCGGCCGGGCGGGGCGAGTAGCAGGACTCGGTCACGTCCTTGAGCTCGATGGGGAACGAGTCGGATAGCGAGGACATGATGGAGCGCATGGTGCTGCCAAGCGTCTGCGGCCCGGCGGTCACGCGGGCGTTCAGGATCAGGCGCGCCCGATCGTTGAAGTAGCGCCCTCCGCGGAGGCCGTCCACCTGGGCCGAGTCGCCCACCAGGGACATCTTGGCCCCCGCCTGCTCTGACAGCACCGTCACCTTCACATGGGCGACCTCGGCCGATGGGAACGCGTCCGCCACTCCGCGCAACAGAGTGGTGGTCAGCCCGTAGGCGTCGACCCTGTCCCTCGGAACGATGGTGGCAGTGGAAGAGAACCAGGACATCGATTCCTTCTCTGCCGAGAACAACCGATAGTCGTCCCCGGCCCGCTCCTTCCGGCTTAGCTGTGTCGACTGGATGATGTCCATCACGGCCTCGAGGCCCTCGCCGGTGCGAGAGGAGTAGGGAACGATAACGGCATCAGGGGTCAGGGCCGCCACGGACTCCGCGGCCCGTTTC